>NZ_KB892705.1:3087458-3431187 GCF_000373905.1 Mycobacterium sp. 155 | reverse complement strand
TTCGGTAAACTCGGCTGGCGGTGACAGGAATGCAGGAGGTGCGATGAGTGCTCTGCTGCGCTCAGTGCGTCAGCAACGGGGCATGACGCTTGAGGAACTGGCTGAGGCGACCGGGCTGACCAAGAGCTACCTGTCGAAGATCGAACGACAGCGTTCCACGCCGTCGATTGCCGTGGCGATCAAGGTGGCCCGTGTCCTCGACGTCGACGTGGCGCAATTGTTTTCCGAAGATCCCGAGGTGGGGACGTTGTCGGTGGACCGGGCGGTGGACCGTCCAGCCGGCCGCTACCACGCTGTCGCAGCCGGCATGCTCGGAAAGGCGATGTCGCCCTTCATTGTTCATCCCACCCGTGAGTTCAGTGAGCATCCGCACCCGGCTCATGTCGGCCAGGAGATGGTGTTCGTCCACGCGGGATCGGTGGAGCTGCGCTACGCCGACCAGGTCATCATGCTGGATACCGGCGACTGCGCATACTTCGACGCCGCGCACCCGCACCAGCTCCGTCAGCGAGGTTCGGCGCGTAGTGAGGTGTTCGTGGTCGCCCAGGCCGACTTCGGCCGCTCCCGACAGAGCTGACCGGCCGCCGGGCTACGCAACACACTATTGACGATAGGACACAAAGTGTCCTATCGTCCTAATTGTGTCAAATAGTCCTCGGAAAGGCATGGGAGATGACTGTCACTACAACCTTTGGTGATTCGAAACAGGTGTTGATGCAGCGTGCGCTGGACGCACTGTCGAGCCACGTGCAGGATTCCCCGCTGACAACGCGCCAGAAGCTGGCGTTGACCTGCCGGGCGCTGTTCGACGCCGGCCATGACTCGGGCCTGGCCGGACAGATCACGGCACGGGCCGAGAAGCCGGGAACCTACTACACCCAACAGCTCGGACTCGGATTCGACGAAATCACCGATGCCAACCTGCTGCTCGTGGACGAGGACCTCAACGTCCTGGACGGACAAGGTATGGCCAACCCCGCCAATCGATTCCACTCATGGATTTATCGGGCCCGCCCGGACGTCGAGTGCATCGTGCACACCCATCCGTTCCACGTCGCGGCGCTGTCGATGCTCGAAGTGCCGCTGCAGGTTTCGCAGATGGACATGGCGCCGCTGTACGACGACTGCGCGTTTCTGCCCGACTGGCCCGGCGTTCCTGTGGGCAACGAGGAGGGCGAGATCATCAGTGCCGCACTGGGTGACAAGAAGGCCATCCTGCTCGCACACCACGGCCACGTGGTCGCCGGCGCCAGCGTCGAAGAGGCGTGCTCGCTGGCGATGCTGATCGAACGCGCGGCCAAACTGCAACTGGCCGCGATGGCGGCGGGCACCATCGCCGAATTGCCCCCGAGGCTGGCCCGTGAGGCCCACGACTGGACTCTGCGGCCCAAGCGCAGCCAGGCCAACTTCGCTTACTACGCGCGACGTGCCCTGGTGCGTCATCCCGACGCCCTGACCAGCTGATCCGTCCAATCACCACTGAGGAATCTGAAACATGGTAAAAGACAAAGATATTCATGGAATCCTGGCGTATCCGGTCACGCCGTTCACCGCCGACGACGAGGTTGACACCGGCAGGCTCGCCGCACTGGTCGATCGATTGGTGGACACCGGCGCGCACGGCATCGTCCCGCTCGGCAGCACGGGTGAATCCGCGTATCTCACCGAGTCTGAGTTCGACACAGTCGTCGACATTACGATCGATGTGGTTGCCGGCCAGGTGCCGGTCATCATCGGCGCGTCCGATCTCACCACGGCCAACACAATTCGCCGCGCGCAGTACGCTCAGGAGGCCGGGGCCGACGCCGTGATGATCCTGCCGATCTCCTATTGGAAGCTCTCCGAACGCGAGATCGTCCAGCACTACGCCAACGTCGGCGCCGCGATCGACATCCCGATCATGGTTTACAACAACCCCGCGACCAGTGGCATCGACATGAGCCCCGAATTGCTCGTGCGGATGTTCAACGAGATCGACAACGTCGCGATGGTCAAGGAATCCACCGGCGACATCACCCGCATGGAGCGCATGGCCGAACTCACCGACGGCCGGTTGCCGTTCTACAACGGCAGTAACCCCATGATCCTCAAGGCTTTCAAGGTGGGCGCCAGGGGCTGGTGCACGGCCGCACCCAATCTGCTGCCGCAGCCGTGCCTGGACCTGTATGCCGCGGCGCAGGCCGGTGACTGGACGAAGGCCGAGGCCATCTACACCGAACTCAAGTCGTTCCTGGAGTTCATCGTGGCGGGCGGTCTGCCGACCACCGTCAAGGGTGGTCTCGACCTGCTGGGCCGGGGTGTGGGGGTGCCACGGCTGCCACTGCTGCCGCTCGACGACGCCGGCCGATCCGAGCTTGGCCGGCTGCTGAAGACCGCCTGACTCAACTGCCTACGATGCCGGCCGGATGCGCAGTTGTCACCGGCATCCGTACCGATCGCGGTCCCGGGTGCGGTCGGGCAGCCGGTCTGCGATATCGGCCCTGAGCTGGTCCATGCTCAGCGACGGGTCGTGTTTGGTCGGGTCCCATTCCTTGTGTCCGATCACATGCGACGCGGGCTGCCCGATCCTGCCGACGATCGCCGCGCAGCACTGCACATAAGCCAGGTACTGCTCCAGCGGATAGGGCTTCTTGCCTTCGCTGACAGCGTGGACACCGATGGTGCGTGCGTTGGCCTTGTTGTCCGGAAGGTCCGGGTACGACCCGTGGCCCGCGTGGTAGGAGATGCCGGCGGCGATGACAGTGACGGAGCCGTCGCGGCCAACGAGTATGTGCGACAACGGTCCTGGTAGGTCGGCGGTACCGTCGGCAACTGCGCCGGGGGCGACGGTGTCGTCCCCCGTGTGGTGGCACACCACGCCCCATACGTCGTCGATGTATCCGTGGCCACGTCGGCGCCATCCGTCGATCTCGGTCACGGTCAGCCCGTCGGCCCGCAGGACGTCCGCAAGCCAACCCAAATCATCGATGGCCACAGATCCTCCCCGGAACGCTGCCTGGCTGCGAGATCGAGCATGGGTGCGCGATGGATTCATGCTCACGGCTCGGCCGCATGGGAGGCCTGAGTAGTGCGGTACCTGTTTTTGCTGGCGTCGATTCAGAACGGGCTGCTGTTCGCCTGGAACTTGGCCGATTCCGGCCGAGGTCCGAAGCGCCGGATGTAGTCCTCGTGAATGTGGGCTTCCTTCTTGTACTTGATCTCGTCGACCAGGTTGGGATCAAGATTGTGCTGAGCCAGCCGGTGGCGGCGCCACACCTTGTTCAGCGCCAGCGCCATCAACAGTGACCAGATGTAGATCGGCACCGTCATCTCGGTGTGGACGTACAGCGATGCCGGCAGCAGCCACAGGGGCGCCAAGACCAACAGCGGCGGGATCGCCATCCGGATCAGGTGACGACGTACCGCGCCGTAGTCGGCCAAGTCGTGCGCCACCCACTCGCGCATCGAATCGGGTAGGCGCCGGCCGTACGCGTAGGTCAGGTACTGGATCGGATTGGGGCGATCTTTCGCCATGACGACTCCTCGGGTCAGATGGTAAGTGCGTTGGCAGCCAGTGCCGCGGCGTTGATCCGGGTGAGTACCCGGTGCAGCTCCTCCAGCTCGGCCATGTCGACGCCCAATCGAGCGACGACGGCCGGCGGGATCTCCAAAGCCCGGTCGCGCAGGGCGATCCCAGCGTCGGTCAGACCGATGTCGGTCGAGCGTTCGTCACCCGTGCTGCGGGTACGGGTGATCAAGCCCAGCGTCTCGAGCCGCTTGAGCATCGGTGACAGTGTCGCGGATTCGAGCTGTAACGCCGCGGCGATCTGCTTGACGGACAGCGGTGGCAGGCCGCCGACAGCCGACCGGTGGTGATCCCACAGTGCCAGCATCACCAGGTACTGCGGGTGGGTGATGCCCAGCGGTTCCAGCAGCGGGCGGTAGACGGCCTGCACGGCCCGGTTGCTGATGGCCAGTGCGAAACAGACCTGCCGTTCGAGGGCGAGTGGATCGACTTCCACCGAGGTCTGTGCGGGCATGATTGAAAAGTACCCTAATAGTTAGGGCACTATCAATATCTCGTACGTCACTTTCTCGAACAGGTGACCGCCCGCCACCGAGCCCAAGGCGGTGGCGCCCGTGGTTAGCTTCGAACATGCGTATCGACGGCCAGCAACTCGCCGCACTGGCCGCCGTGATCGAGTCGGGCAGTTTCGACGCCGCCGCGGCCAGGCTGCATGTCACTCCGTCAGCCGTGAGCCAACGGATCAAAGCCCTGGAGCAACGGGTGGGGCAGGTTCTGGTGGTCCGGGACAAGCCTTGCGTCGCAACGACGGCCGGAGTTCCCCTCCTGAGGCTCGCTGCACAGACAGCGCTACTGGAGTCCGAGGCACTGGCGGAGATGGGTGGTGATGCCGCCCCGTGGACCCGGATTGCGCTGGCGGTCAATGCCGATTCGATGGCGACCTGGTTCACCGCAGTGCTGGCGCGACTGCCCGGCGTGCTGTTCGACATCCGCATCGGGGACCAGGACCACTCGGCCCAACTGTTGCGTGAAGGCGTCGTGATGGGCGTGGTGACCACCGAGCGCCGGCCGGTGCCGGGCTGCCGCGTGTACCCGCTCGGTGCCATGCGGTACGTGCCCGTGTCCACTGCCGGTTACGTTGACCGGTACCTGCCCGACGGATTCACCGCGGCGGCCGCCGCGCAGGCGCCGTCACTGGCGTGGAACCGCGACGACGCGTTGCAAGACAGCTTGGTACGCAAGGTGTTCCGCAAAGACATCGCCCGCCCTACCCACTTCATCCCTACCGCAGAGGGATTCGGCGCGGCCGTGCGCGCCGGGTTGGGGTGGGGCATGTACCCCGAGGAGCTCGTCGAGGATTCCTGGGTCCCGATCGCTCCCCAGTACCTCGACGTTCCGCTGTACTGGCAGTGCTGGAAGCTGGACAGCGTGATGGTCTCGACCATCACCGACACCGTCCGTTCGGCTGCGGCGAGCTTACGCGCGCGCCGGTAGCGGTAGCACGATCAGCCTGACCGGCGGCCCGGTGAACCGGTCGTCGGCGCTGACGCGACCTACTTGGCGCGTAACGCCAGCCGCTCGGGGTTGTCGATCAGAATGCTTTTGCTCTGCACGCGAATCCAGCCGCGTTGGGTGAAATCGGCGAGCGCCTTGTTGACCGTCTCACGGGACGAGCCGACGAGCTGGGCGATTTCTTCCTGGGTCAGTTCGTGGTTGACCCGCAGCGAGTTACCTTCGCGGCTTCCGAACCGCTGTGCGAGATAGAGCAACTGCTTGGCAACCCGACCCGGCACGTCGGTGAAGATGAGGTCGCACAGATTGTCGTTGGTGCGACGCAGTCGGCGGGCCAGTACCCGCAGCAGCTGTTCGGCGATCTCGGGCTCTTCGGTGATCCACGGCCGGAGTGCCGAGTGGTTCATCGACACGGTCGACACTTCGGTGAGGGCGGTGACGGTGGAGGTGCGTGGACCCGGGTCGAAGATGGCGAGCTCACCGAACATATCCGACGGGCCCATCAACGTGATCAGGTTTTCGCGGCCGTCCGCGGTCCTGCGGCCGATCTTCACTTTGCCCGAGATGATGATGTACAGCGTGTCGCCGGGCTCGCCTTCGACGAAGATCGTGCGGCCGCGCGGGAACGACACAGGCTCGAGCTGATGTTTCAGTGCCGCCACGGCGCCGGGCTGTAGACCCCGGAAGATGCCGGCACGGGCCAGGATCTCGTCCATGCCGCTCCCTTCGGATAAACGCTTCAGACGCCACCGTCGATTTCGGACCCTACCGAGAGCGCCGATTTGCCCAACGTGACGGGTACCACTTTAGCTGACGCGTCTCGTGGGGCACTTGCCAAAGACTTCGCGATGCTGCTGTGACGGGTGTGGCTGCTGCGGGTTGAACACGTTCGGTGTCGTCGAGGTGCGTGAGATTGCCAGTTCGACAGTCGATTTTGCGTCAGGCGTGGCTGTTCTTCTTGCCGAAGGGCAGCACGTGAACGATCGCGACCACGATCGCGCCGACCACCAAGCCGATGACGGCCGATACGGTGGTATTGACCAGCCAGGCTGCCAGACCGCCCAAGCCTGCCGCATTCGACAGGGCATGACGCACGAATTCCTCGGCATGGTGCACCAGACCGTAAGGGCCGTGCCAGCCAAGGGTATTGGTTCCGGCGAGCAGGATGTGACCACCGACCCACAGCATCGCGATCGTGCCGATGGCAGACAGGGCGGTGAGCAGTTTGGGCATCCCGGCAACCAGGCCGCGGCCCATCCACTTGGCGAAACGCGAATTACGTTGTGTCAGAATCAGTCCGATGTCATCCATCTTCACGATGCCGGCGACCACGCCGTACACCGCGGCGGTGATCACCAGCGCGACGATGATCAGGATGATCAGCCGGGGGAAAAACGGTTGGTGGGCCACCTCGTTGAGCGCGATGACCATGATCTCGGCGGACAGGATGAGATCGGTGCGTATCGCACCGGTCACCATGTAGCGTTCGGCGTCCCCACCGACGGCCCCGGCCGGCGTGTCGTGGTGCCCATCGGCCCCGTGCTTTGTGGCGTAGCCCCAGACCTTTTCGGCACCCTCGAAGCAGAGGTAGGTCGCACCCAGCATCAGGATCGGTGTCAGCAACCACGGTGCAAACTGGCTCAGCAGCAGTGCCACGGGCAGGATGAACACGATCTTGTTGCGCAAAGAGCCGATCGCGATGCGCTTGATGACCGGTAGTTCGCGGTCGGCAGTGATGCCGTGCACGTACTGTGGCGTCACCGCGGTGTCGTCGATCACCACACCGGCGGCCTTGGCGGTCGCCTTGCCGGTCGCGGCACCGACGTCGTCGATCGAAGCCGCGGCGAGACGCGCCAGCGCCGCAATGTCGTCGAGCAAACCGAATAGGCCGGCGCTCACGGTTTTCGCTCTTCGCGCAAGCGGCTCATCGGCGCATCCCCATGACCCTGAAGATTACCTGTCAGTGCATGCCGATGAGCGATTCGATCCAGCCCCGCGCGAAGTACAGGACGAAGCCGGCCGCGACGATCCACAACAGCGGGCTGATCTCACGGGCCTTGCCCGCGGCCGACCGCAGCACCGCCCACGCGACGAAACCGACGCCGATGCCATTGGCGATCGAGTAGCTGAACGCCATGGTCGCCACCGTGAGTACGACGGGCAGCGCGATCGAGAACTCTGAAATGTCGATGTGGCGTAGGTGCGACACCATCATCGCGCCCACGATCACCAGCGCCGCGGCGGCGACTTCCGTGGGCACGATCGAGGCCAGCGGTGAGACGAACATGGCGGCCAGGAACAGGGTGCCCGTGACGAGGTTGGCCAGCCCGGTGCGGGCTCCCTCCTCGATACCTGCACCGGATTCGATGAACACGGTGTTCGACGAGGCCGAGGAGGCGCCACCGACGACGGCGCCCGCCCCCTCGACGATCAACGCGGACCGCAGCCGCGGGAAGGTGCCCTGCGCGTCGGACAGGCCGGCCTCCCGGGACAGGCCGGTCATGGTGCCCATGGCGTCGAAGAAGTTGGCGAACACCAGCGTGAACACCAGCATGATGGCGGCCAGCGCGCCGATCCGGCCGAAGCTGCCGAGGCTGAACGCACCGACCAGGGACATGTCGGGCAATGCGAACGGGGAACCGGACAGCGAAGGCACCGACAGGCCCCAGCCGCCGGGATGCTCGGTCGCCGAGCCGAGATGCCAGATCGCTTCGACGATGATCGCGACCACGGTGCCCGTGGCAAGACCGATGAGGATGCCGCCGCGTACCCGGCGGGCCACCAGGATGCCGGTGACCAGCAGGGTGAACACGAAGACCACGGTCGGCACGGTGTTGATCGAACCGGTGCCGCCGATACCCAGACCGACCGGCGGTGACGGCCGGCCCGTGGAACCCACGAAGCCGGCGTCGACGAGACCGATGAACAGGATGAATAACCCGATGCCCGCAGTGATCGCCAGTTTGAGCTGCATCGGCACGGCGTCGAACACCAGGCGGCGCAGACCGGTGGCCGCTAAGAGCACGATCACGAGACCGTTGATGACGACGAGACCCATCGCCTCTGGCCAGGTGACCGACCCGACGACGGTGGTCGCCAGGAAGGAGTTGATGCCGAGCCCTGCTGCGAACGCGAACGGCATCCGCGCGATGACGCCGAACAGGATCGTCATGACACCAGCGGCCAGCGATGTCGTCGCCGATACTTGCGCGAACGTCAGCTTGTTGCCTGCCACGTCCTGAGCGCTCGACAGGATGACCGGGTTCAACACGATGATGTAGGCCATCGCGATGAACGTGACGACGCCACCACGTATCTCGGCTGGGATGGTGGAGCCACGCGCCGAGACTTCGAAGAAGCGATCCAGTCGATTCATAGCTGATGACCCTAGGGTCGGCGGCCGCAACGCGCTCAGCATTGCGACGACTACCGAACCCCCGACCGCGGTATGGCAGCCTAGGCGGGCTGTTCTGTTTCACCGCTTTGCGTGCGCCGTCGGCACTCACTGAGGAGGGCACGTAGGCGGCTGCGGCCACGGGCCAGGCGTGACATGACGGTGCCGATAGGCGTACCCATCATGGCGGCGATTTCGCGGTACTGGTATCCCTCGATATCGGCGAAGTACACCGCCATCCGATTCTGCAACGGTATGGCCTTGAGTGCACGAATGATCTCGTCGTCGTACGACATGGTCATTGCCTCGATCTCGGCCGCGCGCAGCCCGACCGGTGTGAAGATGCGTTCGTCGAGTAGCTGCCAATCGGACAATCCCTCGCACAGCAGCTCATTGGGGCGTCGCTGGCGGGCGTAATAAGCGGATGTCCACGTGTTCTGCATGATGCGGAAAAGCCAGGCGCGCATGTTGGTGTCCGGCTGATAGGTGTGAAAACCGCTGTAGGCCTTGAGCAGTGTCTCCTGGACCAGATCCTCGGCGTCGTACTTGCTCGCAGTCAAACGGTATGCGCCGCGGCGTATCTGGTCGAGGTGCGGTAGTGCTTCGGCGGCGAACCGGGCGGCAGTCCCCGCGTCATCGAATGTCGGCCTACTCGCCGACGCTACATCGCAATTTGGCACGTCGCCTCCGGGATGCATAGACGTTCTATGCATAATGGTACACCGCCGGCGGACGGCGGTGTCCCGCCGGAATCGGGAGGGTTTGATGGGGCGGACGACGGAAGTTGGGTGTAAGGTTTCTCCCCGCTGTACATAGTTATTCGAACTAATTCGCTAAGCATTCGCACAGTTCGGGTGATGTCGGGAGGTATGGGTGATGGCGAGACGAATCGCACGAGCATTCAAGGTGCTGTGGATACCTCTGGTTCTGATCGTCGTATTGGCGATCTCAGGTCTGGTGGTGTCCCGTCTGCACCGCATGTTCGGCTCCGAAGACCTCAACGCCAATGCCGGCGCGGGCATCGAGATCGTTCAGTTCAACCCGAAGATTTTGGTGTACGACGTGTACGGCCCACCGGGCACCACGGCACAGATCAGCTATTTCGACCCGGACGCGAACATCCATCAGGTCAACACGCCCCTGCCGTGGTCGGTCACACTCTCGACGACTCTTCCGACGGTCAGTGCCAACCTCATGGCCCGCAGCGACAGCGACCAGATCGGCTGTCGCGTCACCGTGAACGGAACCGTTCGTGAAGAGCAGTCTGCCGATGGCATCAATGCCCAGACCTATTGCCTGGTGAAGTCCGCATGACAGATACAGACACAGTGCCCGCCGAACCCGCTCAGCCCGCGCACGCCAAGAACGCCCGCGGTCACCGGCCCTACTTCGCCCACGCCATGCGCGTCCTAGCGGTGCCGATCATCCTGTTCTGGGTCGCGTTCGCGGTCGTGGTCAATGTGATCGCGCCGCAACTGGAAGTCGTCGGCGAGGAGCACTCGGCGCCCATGGCGCCGGCCGATGCGCCGTCGATGATCGCGATGAAACGCATGGGCGCGAACTTCCAGGAGTTCAACTCCAACAGCACGGTGATGATCGTCGTGGAGGGGCAGGGCCCACTCGGTCCCGAGGCGCATCGGTATTACGACGACATCATCCGCAAGCTTCGGGAGCATCCCGACCACATCCAGCACATCCAGGACTTCTGGGGTGACACGCTGACGGCTGCCGGAGCGCAGAGCGCCGACGGCAAGGCCTCGTATGTGATGCTCAACCTGGCCGGTGAGCAGGGCCAGACTCTGGCCAACCAGGGCGTGGACCTGGTCCGGGAGGTCATCAAAGACACTCCGGCCCCGCCGGGGGTGCAGGCCTACGTCGCCGGGCCGGCGGCCCTGACCGACGATCTCCATGTCATCGGTAACGCCAGCCTCGGTCAGATCACCCTGTACACACTCGTGGCGATCGCGGGAATGCTGCTCATCGTCTACCGGTCGATCCGCACCACCCTCGTGCAGCTGCTGCTGACCGGCGTCGGCTTGCTGACAGCCCGTGGCGTGGTGTCGGTGCTCGCCACGCACGACGTGTTCGGGTTGACCACCTTCGCCGGCAACATCCTGACGATGCTCGCGATTGCGGCGGCGACCGACTACGGCATCTTCCTGTTCGGCCGCTACCGCGAGGCCCGCAGTGCCGGTGAAGAACGCGAAGACGCTTACTACACGACGTTCAAATCGGTGTCACCCGTCATCATCGGTTCCGGCCTGACGATCGCCGGAGCGACGTACTGCCTCAGCTTCGCGCGATTGCCGTACTTCGCCACCATGGGTGAGCCCGTCGCGATCGGCATGGTCGTCGTGGTGGCGTCGGCCGTCACCATGGGGCCGGCGGTGCTGTTCCTGGGCACCCTGGTCGGGCTGTACGAAGCGAAAAAGCCTCCCAAAGGCCGGTTCTGGCGCAAGGTGGGGACCGCTGTGGTTCGGTGGCCCGCTCCCATCCTGGTGGCCAGTGCGTTCGTCGTGCTGATCGGTCTGGTCGCCGTTCCCGGCTACAAGCCGGCCTACAACGACCGTTGGTATCTGCCCACCGACGCCCCGGTCAACGTCGGATTCGCTGCGGCCGACCGGCATTTCACCCAGGCCCGGATGAACCCCGACATCCTGATGGTCGAGGCCGACCACGACATGCGCAATCCGGCCGACATGCTGGTGCTCGACCGCGTGGCCAAGAACGTGTTGCGCACCCACGGGATCGCGATGGTGCAGAGCATCACTCGGCCGCTGGGTATTCCCATCCAGCACAGCTCGATTCCGTTCCAGACCGCGATCCAGGGTCAGACGCAGAATCTGAACCTGCCATTCCAGCGCCAGCAGTTGGCCGACCAACTCAGGATGATCGACGCGACCAACGACTCGATCGCCATCATGGAGAAGCAGTACCAACTCTCGCTGGAACAAACCAAGCTCACGCAGGACTCGGCGGCCAAGTCGCGGGATCTACTCGCTGTCACCGAAAAACTGCGCGACAACATCGCGAACTTCGATGACCAGTTCCGGCCGCTGCGCAACTACTTCTACTGGGAACCGCACTGCTTCGACATCCCCATGTGCGCCGCGGCGAGGTCGATCTTCGACTCCCTCGACGGGCTCGACGAACTGACCGACAAGACGGCATCGGTGCAAGTCAATACCGACGAACTTGCCGGCCTCGCACCGAAACTGACAGAACTGCTTCCGCAGACGATTGCGACGATGAAGGCCAGCAGGGACATGTCGCTGGCGTCGTACAACTCGCAGAAGGCGCTGCTCGACCAGATGCAGGCGATGAACGACACCGCCCTGGCGATGGGGCAGAGCTTCGATGACGCCAAGAACGACGACCTGTTCTACCTGCCGCCCGAGGCATTCACGAACCCCGACTTCGAGCGCGGTCTCAAGATGTTCCTGTCCCCGGACGGCAAGTCTGCCCGGATGTTCATCACCCACCAGAGCGATCCCGCGACGCCGGAGGGCATTGCGCGGGTCGACGCGGAGCGGACCGCCGCGCAGGAGGGTCTGAAGATGTCCTCGCTGTCCGACGCCAAGATCTATCTGGGCGGTGTGGCAGCCACCTATAAGGACATGAGCGACGGCGCCCGCTACGACCTGATGATCGCGGTGGTGTCTGCGCTGACCCTGATCTTCATGATCATGCTGATCCTGACGCGCAGCGCGGTGGCCGCGTTGACGATCGTCGGCACAGCGGCCAGCTCGATCGCGGCGTCGTTCGGTATCTCAGTGTTGTTGTGGCAGGACCTTTTCGGTATCCACGTGCACTGGTTGGTCATGCTGATGTCGGTGATCATCCTGCTGGCGGTGGGGTCGGACTACAACCTGCTGCTGGTGTCCAGGTTCAAGGACGAGATCCACGCCGGCCTCAAGACCGGCATCATTCGTTCCATGGCCGGCACCGGCGGTGTGGTGACGTCGGCAGGTCTCGTGTTCGCCGCAACGATGGCGGCGATGATGGGCAGTCAGCTGGTGGTGTTGGCCCAGATGGGGTCGACCATCGCGATTGGCCTGCTGCTCGATACGTTGGTGGTGCGCTCACTGTTGATGCCGTCGATCGCAACGCTGCTGGGCCGGTGGTTCTGGTGGCCGCAGGTGGTCTATCCCCGCGGTGACTACCACAACCACAAATATCAGCCGCGTGCTTCGGAGACTCACGGCAGGGACGACGACACGGTGTCGTTGCCCGCCCAGGCGTAGTCGCGCCAGCAGGTCAGCTCGACTGTCTCAAGGGCTGACCTGTAACGCGATCCAGGCGCTGACCCGGGTCTGCGGATCGTCGAGCTTTCCCGGTAGCGCTGCCTCGATGGCTTCGAGTCGGTTACGTACGGTATTGCGATGCAGGCCGAGCTCCTCGGCGACCTTGAGCCGGGACCCGTGGTGGCGAAGGAAGCAACGCAGTGTTTCGGCCTGTTCGGAATCCAGGTCGCTCAACCATGATTCGGCGAACGCTGCGGCGCGCACGGGATCGATCAAACCGAGCGGACCGTCGCTGATGATCCGGTCCCAGTTCACCAGCCGCGCGGTCGGGGTGGCCTGCGCCAGAGCCATACCCGCCGTGCGGTATCCGGCCGCGGCGTCGCCCAGCGGCGCCTCGTGCCCGATGCCGACGAGATGCCCGGTTTGGGCTAAGCGGTCGGCGGCGGTCCGGTCTTGTTTGGGGGCCAGTACTGCGCAGAGCTCGCCGGCGACCATGCCGACCAGAATGCCGCGTCGTTCCAGCGCTGATATCGCGTCGTCCGTCTCGTGCTCCGGACCCGTCGCGCGCAAGATCCTGACCCGCTCCGGCAGCACAGACGCTGACCAGTCCACCTCGAGAACCAATTGTGCTGTCCTGGAGTCATTTCCGACGACAAGCTCGACGGCCCGGCTGCGCAGGTGGTGCCGGGTCCTGGCGCGGCTGCGGTCCTGTTCGTCGACGAGGCCCAGGACCGCCACCGCAGTGGTGACCGCGTGGCGTTGACCGTCGGACAGCCGCATCGGACCCATGGCGGCCAGATACGTCGACGGCCTGCCGCGCAACCCGATGGGGTAGATCGACACTGACTGACCGGGCCCGGACTGAACCGCCGCCGAATGCCTGCCATGCGTTTGGAGCCGACGGACGTCCTCCTCAACCTCGTCGAGCGGAAAGTCGTCGCGTCGCGGCCCCACCGGACCCGTCACCACCCGGCCGTCTGGAGCCATCAGGCACACCGCGCCGTTGACAGCTTGGGCCAGGGCCGTGACGACCGCAGTCGTCGGGTCGGGTTTGGCCGCAGCGGAGATCAGCTGTTGCTGGGCCGCTAGGGCTTCGCGCGCGGCTGTGGACTCCTGCTCTTCGAGCAGCTGCGCGATGTGCCGGCTGATCGCGACGAACGCCGTGCGTCGCGGCACTTCGAACAGGTTCACCCCGTGGGTGCGGCAGGCGTTGATCAGCCTGGCCGGTGTCTTGGTGTAGGTCAACCCGGCCGCCATGCCGATAGCCGCGATCCGGGCCTCCACCAGTCGCTGCACGTAGCCATCCCATTCGGTGCGCCAGCGGCTAGTTTCCAGGCCCGTGGTGAGCAGGATCTCCCCACCTTCCAGAAAGGGAGCCGGATCGGCGAGTTCGCTGGTCGCCACCCAGCGGACGTCGGCATCGGCCCGTGGGACATGGATCGCGTGCAGTCCAAGCGCCTCGGACTGCAGGACCTCGCCAACGGTGACCATGATGACAGTTTTGCACAAGCGGAGGATTTGAAATTGTGCTGTCTGGACGTGCCGCTGTGACCGAGGTCTCCCTAGCCTGTGTCAGAAGTACTGCTCGGTGGCCTTTCAAGGAGGAGCGTGTGACCGGTCGCGTAGGTGCGTGGGCTCTACCCTTAGGGGGCCAATCGTGAACTACCAGAAAGCCATTGCCGAACTCGACGCCAAGCATGGCATTCTTATCGACGGCCGGGGGCAGGGTGCGGCGACGACCTTCGAGGTGTACGACCCGGCCACCGGATCCGTCATTGCCGACGTTTCCAACGGCACGGTGGCCGACGCGCAGGCAGCAGTCGACGCCGCCCACCGGGCGTTCGGCGCTTGGGCTGCTCTGGGACCGCGCAAGCGCAGTGAAATACTGCGCTGCGCATACGATCTGATGGTCGCCGATACCGACCGCCTGGTCGCGCTGATCTGTGCCGAGAACGGCAAGCCGCAGTCAGACGCCCGGGCGGAGGTTTTGTACGCCGCCGAATTCTTCCGCTGGTTCAGCGAGGAGGCGGTGCGGGCCGACGGTGCTTACGGGGTCAGCCCCGCCGGTGGTGCGCGCACCCTGGTGACGCACAAGCCGGTCGGGGTGGCTGCACTGGTGACGCCGTGGAACTTTCCGGCCGCAATGGCGACCCGCAAGATCGCTCCGGCGCTGGCCGCAGGTTGCACCGTGGTGCTCAAGCCGGCCTCGGAAACTCCGCTGACCGCCTTGGCAATCGCGAGGATCCTGTCCGATGCGGGCGTTCCCGATGGCGTCGTCAACGTGGTGCCCAGCACCGCCTCCGGGTCCGTGGTAGCGGACTGGATGGCCGATGCGCGGGTCCGCAAGATCTCGTTCACCGGCTCCACCGGTGTCGGCCGCTTGCTGCTCAAGCAGGCGGCGGATCGAATTGTCAACGCCAGCATGGAACTCGGCGGTAACGCTGCATTCGTGGTGACCGCCGACGCTGACATCGAGGCTGCCGTGCAGGGTGCGATGATCGCGAAGTTCCGCGGTGGCGGGCAGGCCTGCACCGCGGCCAACCGGTTCTATGTGCACGCCGCTGTGGTGGACGAGTTCGTCGCCCGTTTCGGCGCCGAGATCGCCGCGCTGCGGGTCGGCCCGGCCGCGGACCCGAGCTCGCAGGTCGGCCCGCTGGTGAACGCCCGAGCTGCCGCGCGGGTGAGTGCCGCGATCGAGGCCGCAGTCAGCGAAGGCGCAACGATCGCCGCGCAGGCACAGGCTCCGGCCGACGGCTGGTACGTCGCGCCGACCCTGCTGACCGGGGTCGCCCCCGATGCCGAGATCCTGACCGACGAGATCTTCGGCCCCGTCGCGCCCGTGGTGGTGTGGGAGGATCGGGACGAGCTGCTGCGCTGGGTGAACGACACCGAATACGGTTTGGCCGCCTATGTTTACGCGGGCCGCCTGCAGGAGGCCCTGCGACTGGCCGAGTCCATCGACGCGGGCATGGTCGGTATCAACCGGGGCATCGTGTCGGATCCGTCGGCGCCGTTCGGCGGGACGAAGCAGAGCGGGCTGGGACGCGAAGGTGCCCGCGAGGGCCTGCACGAGTTCCAGGAGACGCAGTACTTCAGCGTGGCGTTCGACTGAGTGGCGCGTTTCGTCCTATGACAACGGGAGTTCGCCGGGCGATTCAAAAGGCGGTTCAAATAAGGGAGGGATGACCGGCTGCCACATCTGACCGGTGTTGAAAGGCGTGGTGTGCAATGTCACGCTCAACACGCAGACGGCCGCAGCTAGCAGGAACCCCAGGACGACGAGGGTTATCGCGACGACCAGGAGTGCTCTGATGCACTCACGCTTGGCGCGTCCGTATTTCGCCAGTAGTTCGTCGTGTTTGAACTCGCTTGCGTAAGCGGCGAACTCGACGTCGGTCAGTTCAGCGTCGGAGACCGGTGCGCCGGTGGCGATCTCACGCAGGCGAGCCGCAGCGATGCCGACACCGACATCGGAGAATCGCCGACTCATCAGTCGTGCTTGGCGGCGGCTCAGAGCACGATCCCGCATATGCGCCGGATGGGGCCGATATCCCCATTCACCGCCATGCGCGTTCGCCGACGCCATAATTTGCCAAGTTTAGCCCTGCGGGCATGGCCTTGTAGAGCATCTTCGGGCAGTTCGTTCAGCGGACGTTCCGGTGCACGTCTTCTCCCACTGCACCGCCTTCCTGAGCGATCCACGGTCCCTCGATGGACGGGTCGATGATCCCGCGCTCGAGCCAGGTGTATCGGCCGGCGAGCACATCTCGGGCCAGCGACCGGTCGGAGTCGTCGCTGTTGTCCCACAGCTGGTCGAACAGCCGCTCGGCTCGGATCCGGGCCTGGCGGCTGAACGCGTCGGCAAGGTCGGCAGCACCGTCCTCCGCCTCGTTGCTCTGGGCCCGGACACAGGCCGCGGTGATCGCGAACAATTCCGCGCCGATGTCGACGATCCGGCCCAGGAACCGTTGCTTGTGCTCAAGCCTGCCCTGCCATCGCGACATCGCGTAGAAGGTACTGCGCGCCAATTTTCGGCTGGCCCGTTCGACATAGCGCAGATGTTCGGCCAGTGGCCCGAATTCGGGATACGACGCGGGCAACTGGCCCTTGCCGGTCACGAGGGTAGGTAGCCAGCGGGCATAGAATTTTCCGGCCTGCGCGGCCGCCCGTGCCTTGTCCCGCAGATCGGCCTCCGGGTCGATGATGTCGCCGGCCACCGACAGGTGGGCATCGACGGCCTCACGGGCGAGCATCAGATGCATGATCTCGGTCGATCCTTCGAAGATCCGGTTGATCCGCATGTCGCGCAAGATCTGCTCGGCGGGTACGCCGCGCTCACCGCGGGCGGCCAGCGACTCGGCCGTCTCGAACCCGCGTCCACCCCGGATCTGCACCAATTCGTCAGCGATCAGCCACGTCATCTCCGAGCTATAGAGCTTGGCCAGCGCGGCCTCGATCCGAATGTCGGTGCGGCCTGCGTCGGCCAGTTCGCTGGCGAGTTCAACCATGGCCTCCATTCCGTAGGCTGTGGCCGCGATGAATGCGATTTTGCCGGCCACCGCATCGTGCTCACCGACCGGCCGACCCCACTGCACGCGTTCCTTCGACCATTCCCGCGCGATCTTCAGACACCATTTCGCCGTTCCGGTACATACGGCAGGCAACGACAGGCGCCCGATGTTGAGCGTGGACAACGCGATCCGCAGCCCTTCCCCTTCGCGTCCGATGCGGTTGGCGGCAGGCACCCGGACGTCGGTCAGCCGAGTCAGACCGTTCTCGATTCCGCGTAATCCCATGAACTTGTTGCGGTTCGCCACCACGATCCCGGGCGTATCGGCTTCGACGACGAATGCCGTGATACCGCCGGGATGTCCCTCGCTCCTGGGCGCCTGGGCCATCACCACCAGCAGATCGGCGATGACACCGTTGGTGGTCCACAGTTTGACGCCGTTGAGCACGTAATCGTCGCCGTCGGGAGTGGCGGTGGCGTGCAGCCGGGCCGGGTCGCTTCCCACATCGGGTTCGGTGAGTAGGAATGCGCTGATCTCCCGCGTGCATCGCGGCAGCCACGCGCGTTTCTGCTCTTCGGTGCCGAACATAGCGACCGGCTGCGGCACGCCGATCGACTGGTGCGCCGAAAGCAGTGCGCCCAATGAAGGATGGACCGAGCCGACGAGGGCGAGTGCCTTGTTGTAGTACACCTGTGACAGCCCGAGCCCGCCGTACTCGGTACCGATCTTCATGCCGAACGCGCCGAGTTCCTTCAAACCTCGGATCACACTGTCTGGGATCTGCGCGTCGCGTTCGATCACCGCGGCATCGATCTGTGTTTCACAGAACTCGCGCAACGTGGTCAAGAATGCCTCGCCGCGCTGCGTCGTCTCTGCTGGGCCACGAGGATGCGGATACACGAGGTCCAACCGCAGTCTGCCCAGGAACAACTCTTTGCCAAAACTGGGCTGGTGCCATTGCGCCTCACGCGCCTGCTCGGCGACCTGCCTGGCTTGGCGTTCGTTGACTTCATCGCTGACGGTCATCGCCGGCCTCCATACGTTGGGCCTTACTCGACGGTAACTCCCCAGCCCCGCGAATACCCGAAATCTGCGCGGTTCATGCGTAGCCCACCGATCGTGCCAAAACGGAAACCGGCGGCGTGCAACAGAGGATCTCTGCTGCACGCCGCCGGTTTCAACGGTCGTGAGTTACCGGGATTTACCCGGCGGTGCTCAGTGGGCGAGCAGATGCCGATGGGTAGCCCGGCGCCGCCGGCCCAGAAGCATCGTCAGCCATCGGACGTCGATCAACATGATTGGTGGCCCTTTCTGTCAGGCGCTCTTGGTAAGCAGGGGCAGCAGCCGGCGGCGGGCCTGGTTGCCTTCAGCGAAGTGGTGCAGCCCTTCGGCCACCGAGGCGGCGACGGGGACGCCGATGTTGTCGAGCTCTCTGATGACCGCGTCACTCGCGACCACGGCCCAGTCGACGCCGAGTGCGCCGCAGCGTTCGTCGATCTCGTAGAACAGTGAGATCGACTGCGGGGCAAAACCGTTCACACCGCTCATATCTACGACGAGTGGCTTCTCGGGAAGAGTGAAGCGGCACACGTATGCGGTGATGGTGTCGATGTTGGAAGTGTTGACGTCACCTTTGATCGTCACCACCGTGGCCAGCTGCCGGCATTGTGATCGCATCGAGGCGCCGTCGCAGACGAGTGCCTGGCTCACGTACCGGAGATTGCCGTCCGAAGCCGGGGTGTTGGTCGTGATAGTCATGATCAGCCTCCCTTCGGTGGTTCCTGTGTTTGTCGGCTGTGCGTCGTCGCTTCAACCTGACCACAACGCTAAGTGGGCAATCTAAGGCGGCGGGGTGCTGCCGTTAATACTTTGCTAAGAACCTCAATTCGTACTGGCCGGTAGGGAGAGGCGGGCTGCGAGGGGCCTGTGACCTTGCGGAGCTCGCGAACCGCCGATGTGAACAAGATGGCGAGTTTTCGAGGAGGGAATCTCGCCATCTTGTTCACGTTCGAGGCAGGAGGATCAGCACGTCCAACGTGCGCGGACCGTGTACCCCTTCCACCCGTTCCAGTTCGATGTCGCTGGTGGCGCTGGGGCCAGAGATGAAGGTCAGTGGCCGGGTCGCCGTCAATGCTGCGAAACCCTGCGGCACGGTGTCGACGATCTGATCGGTCCGAATCACGCAGATGTGATGGTCGGGGACCAGGGTGAGGGCGCGACGGCCCTGGGTGGCGCCTGCGTCGAGCACGATGGTGCCCGTCGCGGCGATACCGACGGCGCACCCCGTCAACACGGCGTCAGCACCGTCGAGAGCGTCGATCCCGAGCACTGGATCATCGACGACGGTACGCATCCCCGCCACCCACTCGTCCGGAACATCGGCGGGAATCACCACGCTCGCCTGGGCGCCCACCAGTTCGCGTACCGTGGCGGCGATGTCGGCGGCCGCGATGCGGTGCACCCGGGCCCGGTACTCGGCCACCGTTTCGGCGAACCGCTCCACATCCCCGGGTCCGGTCAGTGGCCGGTGGTCGTAATCCCGGGGTACCACAACGGCTTTCGTCGGTGCTGCAGCCAGGGCGGTACGGATCCGGCCCAGTACCGCTGTGCGTGCTGCGCTCACTGGTCGCCTCCTCCATGGGTGCGAATCCACCACTGGCGGAACGTCTCCTTCGGTGGCTCGGGCAGATCGCGGCTCGTGGTCCATTTCGAGGCCGGCCACGGTAGCGTCGAGATGCGGTGATCGCGTCCCGCGATCAACCGTCCGGCGGCCAGGGCCTTCTCGGCCAGCGAGAAACGGCCTGCCGATGACATCGCCCAACCGGCGGCCCGCATTGCCAGATCCTGGCCAGACGGAAGGCCACCGCGTACCCCTCTCTCCTGATCCACGTGCTTCGCGCGCAAATGCACGAGAATCGACGGGATGTCGATGCGCACCGGGCAGGCGTCGAAACACGCTCCGCATAGTGACGATGCGTAGGGCAGGCTGGCGTTGGGATCGTCGTGGCCCGTGATACCGGTCAGCTGCGGGCTCAGGATCGCCCCGATCGGTCCGGGGTACACGGACCCGTAGGCGTGCCCGCCGGTGCGCTCGTATACCGGGCACACGTTGAGACACGCGCTGCACCGAATGCAGTGCAGTGCAGCGCGTCCCACCTCGTCGGCGAGCACCCGGGTGCGGCCGTTGTCCAGCAGTACGAGGTGGAACTGCTGCGGCCCATCACCCGGATGGACTCCGGTCCACATCGAGGTGTACGGGTTCATACGCTCGGCGGTCGACGAACGGGGGAGCAGTTGCATGAACACCTCGAGGTCGGAGAACCTCGGCACGATCTTCTCGATACCCATCACAGTGATGAGGGTCTGCGGCAGCGTCAGACACATCCGCCCGTTGCCCTCGGATTCCACCACAGCCAGGGTTCCCGTCTCGGCGACGCCGAAATTCGCGCCGCTGATCGCCACTTTCGCGGTGAGGAACTTGCGTCGTAGATGCGCCCGGGCGGCCATCGCCAACACCCGTGGTTCGTCGCTGAGCTCACCGACGCCGGGCATCTCCCGGGTGAAGATCTCGCGGATCTCGGCACGGTTGCGGTGGATCGCGGGTACCAGGATGTGGCTGGGTTTGTCGTGGCCGAGTTGCACGATCAGTTCGGCCAAGTCGGTTTCGAACGCAGCGATGCCCTGCGTCTCGAGGTACTCGTTGAGCCCGATCTCCTGGGTGGCCATCGACTTGACCTTGACGACTTCGTCGGAACCCGTGGCGTGGATCAGGTCGGCGACGATCCGATTGGCCTCGTCGGCGTCACGGGCCCAGTGCACCACGCCGCCCCGCGCGATGACGTTGCGTTCCAGTTCTTCGAGCAGCTCGGGCAGGCGCGCCATGACATCCTGCTTGAGGGCGCTGCCCGCGGCGCGTAATTCCTCCCAGTCGGCGCATTCGCGGATTGCGTTGAGGCGCTTGGTTCGAATGGTGTGGGTGGCGTGGCCGATGTTGCGGCGGAGTTGGGAATCGGCCAGTGCGGTGCGGGCGGCGGCAGGGAACGATTCGTCGCCACGCAGATTACCCATGCCCGGGGTACCGAGGAAGATACTCATGCGCCGGCTGCCAGGATCTCCGCCAGGTGCACGGTGCGCACCCCACTACGCAACCGGCTGAGCCCGCCGCCGATGTGCATCAGGCACGACGAATCGCCGGCGCTGCACACCTCGGCCCCGGTGTCGAGGATGTTCGTCATCTTGTCGGTCAACATGGCCGTGGAGGTGTCGGAATTCTTGATGGCGAACGTTCCGCCGAAACCACAACAGGATTCGGCGGCGGGCAGCTCCAACAGGGTCAGGCCACGGACATGGCGCAGCAGCCGCAGCGGCTTGTCGCCGACCCCCAGCATGCGCAACGAATGGCACGTCGGGTGGTAGGTGACCCGGTGCGGGTAGTAGGCGCCGACGTCTTCGACCCCGAGCACGTCGACGAGGAATTCCGAGAGCTCATAGGTGCGGGCCGTGACCGCCTCGGCTCGGACGGCCAGATCCTCGTCACCGGCGCGGCGCGCGACCATGGCGTGCTGGTGACGCACGGACCCCACACACGACCCCGACGGCGCGACGACGGCATCACAGTTCGCGGATTCGAACACCTGCACGTGGTTGCGCACCACGGCGGTGGCTTCCTTGAGGTATCCGGTGTTGATATGCATTTGGCCACAACAGGTTTGGTTTGTTGGAAACACGACCTGGTGCCCGAGGCGCTCGAGTACCGCTACGGTGGCGATGGCTGCAGGCGGGAAGAGGGCGTCAGCCAGGCAGGTCGCGAACAGGGCGATTCGCATGACGCCTCACGCTACCTCCGGCGTCGTGGGTGCGGCTGTGAACGCGTAGGTCCACAGGGTCATGCCAGGCGCCCGCTTCCGGAACTTTTCGAGTAGGACTCAGCCCTGCCGCCACTGCTTTCCGGAGTAGTTCTCCCACGGACTGTAATCGGAGATCAGGCCCTCCTGTGGCGGGCGTTCGGCCTCCGGAACATGCTGCAGATTGATCCGGATGCGATACCAGATCGAACTCGGACCGCGCATGCCGTCGACCAGAACATCTGCGGGCGCAAGCCTTTCAGCGGCCTTCGGGTAGCGCTCGCGCCAGAAGTCCAGCGCTGCCAACGCCTCGTCGCGGGTCTTGGTGCGGGCGATCTCGATGAGCGGCATCGAAGAAACCCGTCTGCCGTCGCGCGAAGCACCCTTAGGGGCTTTCTCCGCAGGGCCGAGTTTCTCGGCGAGCTCGAGCAGCGCGTCCAGGTTGCCGGGTGCGTCGTTCATGCCTTCCCACGGATCACCGACGTCGGCGAACCGCAGGGGCACAGTGGCAATGGTGAACCTCTCAGGGCGGCAGTCCGGCACCTCGTCCCACCGCAGCGGGGTGGACACCCGCGCATCGGGCGTCGCGCGCACCGAGTAGGCCGAGGCGACCGTGCGATCCTTGGCGTTCTGGTTGAAGTCGACGAACACCCCCTCGCGCTCCTCTTTCCACCAGTGTGCTGTCGCGAGTTCCGGGGCGCGCCGTTCCACCTCCCGGGCGATGGTCTGGGCAGCCAGCCGGACTTGCCTGAACGGCCAGCGTGGGTGGATGCGGGCGTAGATGTGAAACCCGCGCGAGCCCGATGTCTTGGGCCACGCGGTCAGGCCGTGATCCTCGAGCACCTCGCGCGCCACGAGCGCCACCTCGACGATCTGGCGCCAGTTCACGCCCGGCATCGGATCCAGGTCGACGCGCAGCTCGTCGGGATGGTCGAGGTCGGTGGCCAGGACAGGATGCGGATTGAGGTCGACACAGCCGAGATTCACCGCCCACACCAATCCGGCGGTGTTGTCGACGACGGCCTCCTTGGCCGATGTGCCGGACCGGTATTTGAGCTCGGCGACCTCGATGTATTCCGGGCGTTTCTCGGGTGCACGCTTTTGGAAGATGGCCTCGGCCGTGATGCCTTTGACGAACCGTTTGAGGATCATCGGGCGGCCTGCGACTCCGCGCAGCGCACCGTCGGCTACCGCGAGGTAGTAGTCGACCAGGTCCCGTTTGGTGACGCCCGAGTGTCCGCCCAGGCCGGGGAAAATCACCTTGTCCGGGTTGCTGATCGACACCTGCAGACCGTCGACCTCCAGTGTCACACCACCGGCCATCAGCTCATGGTAGCTATCTCTCCCGACTGCGACCGGCGTCACATATTGTGGGCCCCATGCCAAGTCTTTCTGACCTGTCCGCGCAGGTGGCGGGGAAAGCCCAGCGATACCTAGACCGCGGCGCCGCCGAGTTGCACTACGCACGCAAGATGTTCGAGGCGGGCGCGCTGCGCCTGGAGCAGCCGCAGAACATGGCCGCGATGCTGGCCGACATCGTGCGCTGGGGTGAGTTCGGCATGATTCCCGCGCTCAACGCGCGTCGTCACCCCAACCGCATCGCGGTCATCGACGACGACGGCGAGCTGACCTTCGGTGAACTCGACGCCGCGGCTCATGCGGTCGCCAACGGCCTGCTGACCATGGGCGTCGGGGGCGGCGACGGCGTTGCCATCCTCGCCCGCAACCACCGGTGGTTCCTCATCGCGTTGTACGGTGCCGCCCGCACGGGAGCCCGGATCATCCTGCTCAACAGCGAGTTCTCCGGGCCACAGATCAAGGAGGTCGCCGAGCGCGAAGACGCCAAGGTGATCGTCTATGACGACGAGTACACCGAGGCCGTCGCACAGGCCGAACCGATGCTGGGCAAGCTACGTGCGCTGGGCAAGAACCCGGACAAAGAACAACCGTCGGGCAGCACCGACGAGACGCTGGCGGAGCTCATCGCCCGCAGCAGCCATAGCCCAGCCCCCAAGGTCACCAAACACTCGTCGATCATCATTCTGACCAGCGGAACCACCGGCACGCCGAAGGGCGCCAACCGCAGCACCCCGCCGTCGCTCGCGCCGATCGGTGGGGTGCTGTCGCATGTGCCGTTCAAAGCCGGTGAGGTCACGTCCTTGCCCGCGCCGATGTTTCACGCGCTGGGCTTTCTGCACGGCACCATAGCGATGATGCTCGGCACCACGCTGGTGCTGCGCCGCCGGTTCAAACCCGCCACCGTGCTGGCTGACATCGAAAAGCACAAGGTGACGGCCATGGTGGTGGTGCCCGTCATGCTGTCGCGCATCCTGGATCAGCTCGACCAGACTTCGCCCAAGCCGAACCTGTCCTCGCTGCGCATAGTCTTCGTCTCAGGTTCGCAGCTCGGTGCCGAGCTGGCCACGCGCGCGCTCAAGGATCTCGGCCCGGTCGTCTACAACCTGTACGGCTCCACCGAGATCGCGTTCGCGACCATCGCGCGGCCCAAGGATCTCTCGATCAACCCGGCCACGGTGGGTCCGGTGGTCAAGGGCGTGCGGGTGAAGATCGTCGACGACAACGGCAACGAGGTGCCCCAGGGGCAGGTCGGCCGCATCTTCGTCGGTAACACCTTCCCGTTCGAGGGCTACACCGGCGGAGGCGGCAAGCAGATCATCGACGGCATGCTGTCCTCGGGCGACGTCGGGTACTTCGACGAACACGGCCTGCTCTACGTGAGCGGCCGCGACGACGAGATGATCGTCTCGGGCGGTGAGAACGTGTTCCCGGCGGAGGTCGAGGATCTCATCAGCGGGCATCCCGAGGTGATCGAGGCAACGGCACTCGGAGTCGAGGACAAGGAGTGGGGTGCGCGGCTGCGGGCATTCGTGGTCAAGGCCGAGGGCGCCAGCGTCGACGAGGACGCCATCAAGGCCTATGTGAAGGACCATCTGGCACGGTACAAGGTGCCGCGGGAAGTGATCTTTCTCGATGAGCTGCCCCGTAACCCGACAGGCAAGATCCTCAAGCGCGAACTCCGCGACAGACCGGTGGAGTAATCCGACGAGACACACGGGCTGAGCGCTGCGCGTCGGCGGCGGTTACGCCGACGCGATCCTGACTTAGGGGTCTCAGGAGAGCAGCGCTGAACCCGGCACGGCCAGGCAGACCAGTGACAGCGCAAGCAGGAACCAGCCTGCGCCGTGCCAGATAGGCCAGGTACCACCGGCTTTCCACACCTGATAGGTGCGCACGAATCCGCCGACGCCTCCGACGAACAGCACGGTCGGCACCAGGATGGCGGACAGCAGCGAGTGGTCGCCGACAAACGCGTAGGACGCCAGAGCCAGACCGGCCACCGCCACGACACATACGACGTAAACCACCGCCGACCGGAACATCTGTGGGTCGTGCCAACGCTTTTCGACGTCGTTGGTCATCATCACGGGCCGCCGTTCACGTACCACGCCAGACATCCTGGCCTACCCCGGCAGGCAATGATGGCTCCGGCGTCGGGAGCTGCGCCGCGGATGTACGGCCTTCTGGGCTGTAGGTTGCAGTTCACAACGTAGGGGTTCCACGGAATGACGCCGTTTACACATGGGTCGGCGCGGGTTTCCGTGGGCCCCGGCGAGAGCTGCTGAATTACCGCTGTCGGAGCGATGACAACCGACAACGCAGCCGCACCCACCCATACAGGGCGCAGTACACCTTGCCTGAACGTCTTCATCACCAGTACCAACCGTTTGGGATGTCCGCCTATTTCGACGGTAGCACCGGATATCTCCGGCGAGCAGACGCTAAGGTCCCCAAAACCCGCGTTTTCCGGGACCTTAGCGTCTGCTCGCGCAGGGAAGTTCTCGCGCAGGGAAGTTACGGATCGCGCGGCAGCCCCAACAGCCGTTCGGCGATGATGTTGAGCTGCATCTCCGACGTGCCGCCGTAGATCGTGGTGGCCCGGCTGGCCAGCAGGTAGTCGGCCCACCGGCCCGGTTCCCGGGTGTTGTCCCCGATCGCCGCGGCGGTGCCGAACGACGCCACGGCGAACTCGGCATAGCCCTGACCCGTTTTCATCGACAGCAGCTTGGAAATGGCGGCCGCGGGCATGGCGTCGCCGCCGGCCAGGGTGAGCAGGGTCGAGCGCAGGTTGAGCACCCTGGCGGCGTGGCCCTCGGCGATCAGCTGGCCGGCCCGGTTCTGCTCGATCTGGTCGAAGTGCCCGGCGCGCAGGAATTCCACGAACTGGTCCAGGTTGGCCAGGAACGGTGGCTCGCTGCTGCCGATCGACACGCGCTCATTGGTCAGGGTGTTGCGGCTGACCTCCCAGCCGCGGTTCACCTCGCCGAGCACCATGCCGTCGGGGACGAACACGTCGTCGATGAACACGGTGTTGAATATCGCGTTACCGGTCAGCTCCCGCAGTGGCTTGATCTCGATGCCCGGCGACAACATGTCGAGCAGGAAGTACGTGATGCCGTTGTGTTTCGGAGCACTCGGGTCGGTGCGCGCCAGCAGCGCGCCCCAGGCCGAAAACTGGGCACCGGTGGTCCAGATCTTCTGCCCGGTGATCCGCCAGCCACCGTCGACCTTGGTGGCCTTGGTTGTCAGGCCGGCCAGGTCCGAGCCCGCACCGGGCTCGGAAAACAGCTGGCACCAGATCATTTCACCGCGGAAGGTGGGCGGTAGGAACCGCTGCTTCTGCTCGTCGGTGCCGAAGGCCACGATGGACGGAATGATCCACGTGGCGATGCCCATCTGCGGACGCCTCACCCGGCCCGCGGAGAACTCCTGCGCGATGACGATCTGCTCGATCGGTTCGGCCCCGCGGCCCCACGGCTTGGGCAGGTGGGGTTGCACCCAACCGCCCTCGGCGATGGCGACATTACGTTCATTGCGCGGAATCGCTTTGAGCGCAGAGACTTCCGCGCGAATATCCGCCCGCAGCTTCTCGGTGTCGGAATCCAGGTCGACGTCGACCGGACGCATACCGGTCGTCGTGGCGGTATCGACCACCCGCTGCGGGTAGTCGGCGGTCCGGCCAAAACCGGCGGCCAGCACCAGGGCCCGGCGGTAATAGATGTTGGCGTCGTGTTCCCAGGTGAAGCCGATGCCGCCGTGTACCTGGATGCAGTCCTGGGTGCAGTGCTGCGCGGCGGCCGGCGCCAAAGTGCCCGCGACGGCTGTGGCGAACTCGAAATGGGCTTCAGCCGAATCGTTCTCGCGTAGATCGTCAATGGCTCGAGCAGCATCCCAGACCGCACCGGCGGCCCGTTCGGTCTCGGCGATCATGCCTGCGCACTTGTGCTTGATGGCCTGGAACTGGCCGATGGGTCTGCCGAACTGCTCGCGGATCTTGGCGTAGGCAGTAGCGGTGTCGGTGGCCCAGCGGGCCACGCCGACGGCCTCGGCTGAGAGCAGCGTGGATATCAGCGCGTGGGCCAACGGCCGGCTGAGGTTGGAGAGCACCCGGGCTGCTTCGTCGTCGGAGCTCACCTCGACCGCGTTGGCGCGCACGTCGGCGAGCGGGCGCAGGGGGTCGACACTCTTGACGGGCTCGATCTCCAGGGAGTCGGCGTCGATGACCACCCATTCCTCGCCGGAATCGATCGCGACCGGAAGCACCAGGACCGAGGCCTGAGCAGCCGCGGGCACCGCGTGCACGTCGCCGCGGATCACCAGCCCGCCCCCGTGCCGGGTAGCGGTCAGACCGGAATCGATGGCGTAGGCCGCGATCACCTCGCCGGAGGCCAGCCCGGCCAACACTTTCGCGTCGGGATCGTGCGCGGCGATCAGCGCGCTGGCGATCGCCGACGGCACGAACGGCCCCGGAACCGCACCGTAACCGAACTCGGCCAGCACTATCGCCAGCTCCAGGATGCCGAAGCCTTGTCCGCCAACCGATTCCGACAGGTGCACGCCTTGCAGGCCCTGCTCGGCCGCGGCCTTCCAAAACAGTGGGGGGTTGGGGATGGGGCTTTCCCAATCGGCGTCCAACGCCTCGTGCAGCACCTCCGACGGTGCGACGCGGGCCACGAACGATCGGACCGAATCGGCGAGAGCGGTGTGCTCGGACGTGATGGCAATGGGCATGCGGTTCCTCCGTTGGCGGCATTTCCCTATTAACCGGTGGGTTGGGTTCGAGCGTACGCCCGGCTGCTCGCCGCCATCGTGGCGTCCTAGCTCACTTCGTTCACCACGTTCGCGAGGGGCTGACCGTCGTGGATGCGACGACAGTTGTCCACGGCCGCCTGCAGATAACGCCGCATGGTGTCGACCGTGTACCAGGACACATGGGGCGTGAGCACCACGTTCTCTAGATCCAGCAGAGGGTGTCCGGCGGGAATGGGTTCCGCCTCGAACACGTCCAGTCCTGCCGCCGCGATCCGCCCGGTGCCGAGCGCTTCGAGTAGGGCGGCTTCGTCGATGATCGGCCCGCGGGCGGTGTTGACGATCACTGATCCCGGCTTCATCGTGGCCAGCGCGGTCCGGTCCAGGAGCCCGCGGGTGGCGTCGGTCAACGGGGCGTGCAGTGACACGATGTCGCTGGTCGCCAGCAGCTCTGCGAGACTGCGCCAGCGGGGATGGCCGGTGTTGTGGGTGGTGGTATGCAGCACGCTGGCGTCCATCGCCGTGACGATCCGTTCGACCCGACGCGCGACGTTGCCGTAGCCGATCAATCCGACTGTGCAGCCGCCGATGTCGCGCACCGTCTCACCGAGAGTGACATCCGCGGGCCAGCCCTCGCCGGCACGCGTGTACTGGTCCAGCTCGATCAGTCGGCGCAGCGCGGCCAACATCAGCAGCACCGTGCCCTCGGCGACCGAGGCCGCATTCGCCCCGGGCATGTTGGCCACCAGGATGCCCAGTTGCGTGGCGGTCTCGACGTCGATGGTGTTCACCCCGGCGCCCATCTTGTGCACGAGCCGCAGCCGCAAAGCGCGCTGCAGGTCGTCGCCCGATATCGGCCGCAGAACGTGCCAGAGCACCTCTGTTTCAGGCAGCTCACGGTAGAAGGTCGCGTCGTCTTCGGCGGCGCAGAATCGTACGTCGAGCCAGTCTTTGTGTGGGGCAAGGAAATCCAGCACCCGGTCGCCGGGGATGAAATGCGCGAGTACCCGGACCGGGCCGGGGGTCACGGCCACCGATTCGCGATCCATCGTGCGATGGTATCGGCCAGCTCGTTGCTGGCGGTGGAGTAATGCTCGGTGTCGACCTACCGATTGACCCGAGGTCCATTACTGAGGACTAAAGACCTTAGTCATGACGTCATACCGTGGTTAGCCTCACCTAAATCGAGTGTCAATTCTCCGACGAAGGTAGCCAGCTATGACCGCCTCACTCCTGCCTCAGCAGCTTTCCGACGTCCCCGTCGGCGCCCGCTCAACCATCGTCGCAATCGCCGAAGACGCGCCCCGGCACATTGCGCTGAGGTTGCGACACTTGGGGTTTCGCGCAGGAAACATAGTCGACACGATCCGGGTCGCCCCGCTCGGCGATCCGGTCGCCTACCGCATACTCGGCTACGAAATGTGCCTGAGGTGCCACGAGGCACGCCACATCCAGGTCGTGGTGACCGCATGAGCGCCCCAGCCTGCCATTCGAACGGTGCGGTCGATGCGCCCGAGGGGCAGCAACGCATCGCGCTGGTCGGCAGCCCCAACGCGGGAAAGACCAGCGTCTTCAACCACCTGACCGGTCTGCGGGCCCGCACCGGCAATTATCCGGGTGTCACGGTGGCGCGCAGCGTCGGCACCGGCAAGCACACCTGTGCGCACTGCGGGACGGTGAAGTTCACCGTCGAGGATCTGCCGGGCAGTTACAGCCTGCATCCGGTCAGCCCGGACGAACAGGTGGTCGCCGACCTGCTGCACGGAGAGTTGCCCGGGATCACCGCCCCGGACGCCATTGCCGTCGTGGTGGACGTCACGGTGCTGGAACGGTCGTTGTCGCTGTTGGCCCAGGTGCTACGGCTGGACCTCCCGACGATGGTGATCCTGACCATGGTCGACGAGCTCACCAACCGGGGCGGCCATGTGGATACCGAACAACTCGCGACGGCGTTGGGGATCCCGGTGGTCGGGGTGGTGGGCAGCCGCGGTAAGGGGTTCGCGCCATTGCGCGAACTGTTGGCGGCGCCCGATAACTGGCCTCGCGTCCCGATCCCCCCGCCACGCGATGATGCCGAGTTCAACGCCTGGATCTCCTCTGTGCTCGCCGCGTCGAAATACCGTGCGCCCGAGGCCGACGGGCGCAGTGCCCGCGTCGACCGATTGTTGCTGCACCCGGTATGGGGGTCGCTGATCTTCATTGCGGTGATGTTCCTGTTCTTCCAGGTGATTTTCACCGTGGCTGCCCCGATCCAGGGTTTGATCGAGCAGTTGTTCGTGTGGTTGGCCGAGACGGTCGCCACGACCGTGCCCAACGAGACGATCGCCGGCCTGCTGGGTAACGGCGTCATCGGCGGTGTCGGTGCAGTACTGGTGTTCATCCCGCAGATCATGCTGATGTTCCTGCTGATCTCTCTGCTGGAGAACATCGGCTATATGGCGCGCGCCGCGTTCCTGGTCGACCGGATCATGGCCACCACCGGATTGGAGGGACGCGCGTTCGTGGCCATGCTGTCCTCGGTGGCCTGCGCGGTGCCGGGCATCATGGCCACCCGCACGTTGCCGTCGTCGCGGGATCGCATCGCCACCACCATGGCTGCGCCGCTCATGACGTGCTCGGCGCGCTTGCCCGTATACATCTTGTTCATCGCGTTGCTCGTCGACCCGGCTGCCCGCTGGGGTCCGGTCGGAATGCAGGGCCTGGTCATGTTCGGGCTTTACATCCTCGGTGGCGTCGCGGCGATGACGACCGCGTGGCTGTTCAAGCGGGTAGTGCTGGGCGGCGACATGCTGCCGTTCTACATGGAGCTACCGCCGTACCGATTCCCGTCGGCCAAGTCGGTGCTGCTGAGCATGTGGGACTCGGCAAAAGCGTTCCTGCGCAAGGCCGGAACCATCATCCTTGCCACCTCGGTCATCCTGTGGCTCCTGCTGAATCTACCGGCGCGCACCGATGAGATCGCCGGAATGGATCCCGTCGTCGCGGGCGCCTACGTGGTGGACAACTCGTTCGCGGCAGCGATCGGTAAGTTCATCCAGCCCGTCTTCGACCCGCTCGGCTTCGACTGGCGGATCTGCGTCGGGTTGATCGGCGCCATGGCCGCCCGCGAGGTGTTCGTCGCGACCATGGGTCAGATCTTCGCCGCGGGCGACCCGGAGAGCCCGATCGAAGCGGTGCGCACCGCGGTGTGGACCTCGGGGCCACACCAGGGCGAACTGCTCTTTTCTCCGCCGACGGTGGCCGCACTTCTGGTCTTCTTCGCGTTCGCTCTGCTGTGCATGTCGACGGTGGCCACGATCCGGCGCGAGACCAACTCCTGGCGCTGGCCGGTGATCGCGTGGTTGTACATGTTCGCGCTGGCGTGGGTCGGCGGGGTTGCGGCGCGCTACATCACGCTGTGGGTGACGTGATGCAGCTGCATCCGGAGGCGACCGCCGATCCGACGACGATGCGGTGGGTGACCGACGCGGTGTTGCCCGAGGACGCCGTGGCGGCGCTGTTGCGCGACGACGCCCTGGCTGCCGTCGATATCGGCCCCGGCGAGATCCGCACCCGGCTTGCCCCGGGGCACTCGTGGGCGGCCGACGGGCCCAGGGTGAGAACCGTGTTGTTCGAGGCGCTTTCCCGGACCGTTCCGCGGGATCTGCCGACGCGGATCGCGGCACTTCTGGCCCGGGAAGTGGGGACTTTGGTCTCCTCCCACGGCGGTGTCCTGCACGTAGTGTCGGTCCACGAGGACGTTGTCGAAGTGGCACTGGAAGGCGCGTGCGGCCGTTGCGCTCTACGTAGCCGCACATTGACGAGGTTGGTTGCCGACACTGTGCGGGCGGAGTTTCCGGAGATCCGCGAAGTCCGCGCGGTACGCACCTAGGAGAGGGAGTTAATGTCGTTACTGGCAGCACCTTTTGCGATCGCCCGCACGTTGGTCGCGACGTCGATGACGAGTGCCGAATTGGTGGGCTCGGCCGTGACCGCCGTTGCGGCGGGTCTGGCCGCCGACACCCTGGCGGCGACGCAGTCGGCGGCGGCCGTGCTCGGCGAGGCGGCCGGTGTCGGCCCGGCCCGGCGATTCACCTCCACCGAGATCACCCGCTGGATCGAGGTACGGGGGCTTGGCACTGACGGCGTCGCAGAGGCCGTCGGTGCCGCGTTACGGGCAACCCCCGGCGTCACCGCGGTTCACCTGAACGGGCCCACCGCACGCGTCGTCGTCACCGTCACCGGCACCGGACCCACGGCGCAGCAGTTGGCCCGCGTCATCGCCGCGGCCGAAGAGTCCTGCGGTGTAACGGGATCCTCGTCGCCGTCGTCGCTACCGGGTGACGACGCACTGGTCGCCACCAGAATGGTCGCCACAACGGTGTCGGCCGTGGGCCTCGGTGCCGCGGCGCTGGGCAGCCTGTTGCCGATTCGCGGTATCCCACGCTTGGTGGCCGCACCGGTCGCGATGGCCGACCATCATCCGAAAGTACGCCGGATCGTCGAGCGCAGGCTCGGTGTCGAGGGGGCCGACCTGGCGTTCGCGTGCGTCGGCGCTGTGACCGGTGCGTTGGGAGCCGCTCCGGCGTCCCTGTTGTCGGGCACCCTGACCCGGGCTATGCAGACCATGGAGGCCGTCAACGGGCGGCGGGCATGGGAGCGGATGGAACCATGCTTGACTGAGTTGGCCACCAAGTCCGGCGACATAGCAGTCGCGCGCCGCGGCGGCTGGCATCCCAAGACCGGTGCCAGGTATGCCGAGGGTTCCATCGGTGCGGGCATCGTCGGCGCGATGCTGCTCGGCGTGTTCACCGACCCGGACATCGCGGGTGCGGCTGCTGCGGTTGCCACCCCGAAACCTATTCGTTCCGTTCGTGAATCATTCTGCTGTGCGGTCAGCCGCGGCCTGCAGAACAACCACGGCGCCCTGGTGCTGCAGCCGCAGGCACTGCGCTGGCTGGCCGATCTGGACACCGTGGTGATCGATCCGCGCATCCTCTACACCGATTCCTACACCGTCAGCCGCGTGCGCGGTCTGCCCGACACCTCGCTGCGCGCGCAGGCTTGGGCCGCCGCCAATGACGCCCTGGAGGCCGGGGAGCTTTCCCCGGGCTGGAACGCGTTGTCGAACATCCCCGGTGCCGGTGAGGTCGGTGAGGCGCTGGTCAGTGCCATCCGCGACCCACTGGCCGCGGCCCTGGTCACCGAGGCACGCACGGCCGGCACCCGGGTCATCACGGTCGCCGACGACGGATTGCGTTCGCTCAAACAGGGTTTCGACGAACTCGTGCCCTGCGGTGCGTCGCTGGACGACACGTTGGCCGAGGTGGTTGCCGCGCTGCAGGCCGACGGGGCGAAGGTGACGCTGCTCTCGGCATCGGGTGATCGGGCCGCCCTGGATGCCGACCTGTCGGTCGGAGTGATGCGTGACGGTGGAACGCCGCCATGGGGTGCCGACATCCTGGTGCCCGATCTCGCCGCCGCCTGGCGCGTGCTGCGGACCCTGCCCGCAGCACGCGTCGCTGCCGACAAGGGCGTGTCGATGTCGGCGGGCAGCTCAGTGCTGGGCACACTCATGCTCATTCCCAGCGTGCCGGGCAGTGGCCCCGCATCGGTGGACATGACCGCGACCTTGGGTCTGTGGTCAGGATTCGGCCTGGGCCGCAAGGTGTTTGGTGAACCGCTGCCCAATCCGGAATCGGGGCACGACTGGTATGCCCTGCCCGTCGAGGAAATCGCCCGGTTGCTGCCGCGTCCGACCGATCCGACCCGCACCGAGTCGACTGCGTCGTCTCCCGGGCCCGTCGTCGGAATATGGCGTTCGGCGCGCGACTATGTCGCGACGATGCGCGCGGATCTGTCCGATCCGATGACCCCGGTTCTGGCGACCGGGGCGGTGGCCAGCGCACTGCTCGGCTCTCCGTTGGACGCATTGATGGTCGGTGCGGTGCTCCTCGGCAACGCCGCAATCTCCGCGCAGCAGACCGTGCACGCAGAACACCTGCTGGACCGGCTGCTGGCAGTTCAGGAACCACCTGCGCGACTCTTGGCCTGCGAGGGCGGCTTCCGCGAACTACCTTCTGCGGCTCTGCATCCCGGCGACCTGGTCGAGGTCCGCTCTGGCGAGGTCGTGCCGGCCGATCTGCGACTGCTGGAGGCCGACGGGGTCGAGGTCGACGAGTCCGCCTTGACCGGTGAATCCCTGCCCGTGGCCAAGGACACCGAGCCGACACCTGGCGCACCGCTGGCCGAACGCAGCGGCATGCTTCACGCCGGCACCACAATGGTGGCCGGCCGGGCTGTCGGCATCGTCGTCGGCGTCGGGCCGTCCTCTCAGATTCGCCGGGCGTTGGCGATGTCGCCGGTGCGTATCGGGGAGGTCGGACTCGCGGCGCAGCTGGGTGTGATCACCAAGAAGGCCCTCCCGTGGAGCCTGGCCGGCGGCGGGCTGGTCGGATTGTTGTCGCTGTTGCGGCGCACGCCGATTCGCGACACAGCCTCGGGAACGGTGTCGATCGCGGTGGCCGCGGTGCCCGAGGGGCTGCCACTGGTGGTGACGCTGGCCCAGTCGGCATCAGCCCGTCAGCTGACGGGATCCTCGGTGCTGATCCGCAATCCGCGCGCGATCGAGGCCTTCGCCCGGTTGGACGCGGTGTGCTTCGACAAGACGGGCACCTTGTCGGAGAACCGACTCAGGGTCACCGCCGTGCGGCCCCTCGACGGGTTCGTCGAGCATGACGTGCTCGCAGCCGCGGCAGCGACGATGGTGATCGGCGACGGCGTCCGACTCGAGCACGCCACCGACCAGGCTGTGCACGACGCAGCCGACGAACGCGGCATCCCGATCGACGGATTCGACGTGCTGCTGCCGTTCCAGTCCGACCGGCCCTTCGCCGCCGCGCTCGTCGGCACCCGCATCGTGCTCAAGGGCGCTCCCGACGTTCTGGTGCGTGCCTTCGCTGTTCCCGACAGCTCGATGGAGACAGCGTTGGATGCGATGGCCGCAGACGGGCTGCGGGTGCTGGCCGTTGCCTACCGTGACGTGACCGCAACGCAAGCGCGGGAGGCCGCGGCGGATCCCGCTGCTTTCGAGGCACTGTGCCGGACCCAGCTGTGTCCGCTCGGATTGCTCGGGCTGGCAGACACTCCGCGGCAGGGCGCTCGTGAGCTGTTGGAGGAACTGCAATCACGCGGGATCGGCGTCAAACTCATCACCGGCGACCACCCGCTCACCGCTGCCGTGATCGCCGGACAGCTCGGTCTTCCGGTGACCACCGACGAGGTGCTCACCAGTGCCGAGTGGGATGCGATGACGGTCCCGGAGCGCAGCCGGGCCGCGCAGCACTATCGCGTGTTCGCGCGAATGTCGCCCGAGCACAAGGTCGAAGTGGTGCAGGCGCTCGAGTCGGTGGGTGTGGTGACCGCGATGGTCGGTGACGGGGCCAACGACGCCGCGGCCATCCGAGCCGCGTCCGTCGGGGTGGGTGTGGTGTCGGCGGGCAGCGACCCTGCCCGCATGGCAGCCGACGTCATGCTGCTCGACGGTCAGATCGGCGCACTGGTGTCAGCCCTCGACGAGGGCGAGCAGCTGTGGCGACGGGTGCAATCCGCGGTGTCAATGTTGTTGGGACACAACGTCGGTGAGGTCACATTCGGAGTGATCACGTCGTTGCTGACGGGCCGGCCCGCGCTGTCGGCGCGCCAGATGCTGCTGGTCAACATGCTCACCGATGCGCTGCCCGCGGCGGCGGTCGCCGTCAGCACCCAGGTGCCCCGCGATGGCGTCGCACATCACGACGAGGCGTCGATCTGGCGGGCGGTCGCGGTACGCGGGGTGTTCACCACGCTGGGGGCGACGCTGGCCTGGGCAATGGCGCTCCCGACGGGGTCGCGACAGCGCGCGGCCACGGTGGCCCTGATCGGGCTGGTGCTGTCACAGATGATGCAGACACTCTCGGATTCGCATGGGCCGTTGGTGATCGCCACGAATGTGGGAACCGTGACGGTGATGGCGGGGATCATCAGCACACCGGGGCTGAGTCAGTTGTTCGGGTGCACGCCCGTCGGTCCGATTGGCTGGGGTCAAGCGGTTGTCTCGGCCCTGCTCGCCGGTGGCGTGGCCACCCTCCTGCCCGGTGTGATCGATCGGGTCGCCGAGAGGCTCTCAGTCATCGATGGCGAGGACGCCGACGCGCACCAGGAGGGTGTAGACATGCTCGACGGCGGGGGTCAGGAGGCGGACACCGGAATCCAGCAGGGTGTCGGTGCCGAGCTTTCGCATGACGTCGTCCACACGAGTGAGCCTAATCCCGTGTCGCGCGATAAGGAAGGGTTGCCTAACTAATGTTGAATTCTGTTCGCGATTTCGTGACCTCGCACAACGATGTCTCCAAGGCCGTCCACGCGGCGGAGAAGTTCTCGGTCACATTGCCGGTGGTAGGCAAGGTCTCGGTACCGCCGCCGAAGCACATGGCGTTCTACAGCGTGCTCGGCGTCCTCGGAGTCACCGAATTGATCCCGTGGCCGGTCGCCCTCGGCATCGGCGTCGGACACGCGCTCACGGTGCGCGGCTCGGGGAATGGCGAATCGGGGAAACCGGCGTCCCCGCCGGAAGCTGCGGGTGACTCGACCGCCGAGGCCTGAAACCGAAACGGCTTCACCGCCACCGGTTCGCGATCCGTCGGGCGATGGTGTCGGCCGAGCACTGGGTCTTGGCGCACCGCACGGGGTCTTGTCGCACCGGCTTTGTCACGCTGGAGTGGCTGTCGCCGCCGACAGCCACTCCAGCGTGACAACGGGGGACGGTGGCGGGGCAGCGGGGGACGGCGCGGGCGCCCGTCGACCGTGGCAACCACGGGCTTTGTCACGGCAGAGTGGCTGTCGGTGCTGAGTGCCACTCCAGCGTGACAACGGGGGACGGTGGCGGGGCAGCGACGCAAGGGGGCAGCGTGACAACGGGGAGGGCTCCGCAGTGGGGAGGGCTCAGGCGCCTTTGACCGCCTCGACGAAATAGCCGCGCGGGACGTTCGGCACATCCAGCGGCACCGCGGGGGCGAACCACCGGTTCCAGCGGTTGCCCGGTTCGGCCACGTCGGTGACGACGGCCGACCAGCCCAGCCGCTCGCTCAGCTCTCCGGGCTCATCGGTGCCGAACAGCCACGGCGCACTGTTGCGGGCCATGTGTTCACGGACCGCCGCCAGCATCACGTTGTCCAGCAAGGTTTTGCCGACCACGTCGTAGAGCAGCACCGAACCGGATGCCGAGGTTGCGTCGACGCGCTCGAACAAAGTGTGCACCGCGGATGCGTCAAGGTACTGGAGTAGTCCTTCGATCAGCCAGACCGTTGGGCGTTGCGGGTCGAACCCTGCCGCACGAAGCGGACCTGTCCAGTCGTCGGCGAGGTCGACGCCGATTGCCACTCGCCGGCAACGCGGCTCCTCACCGGCGAGCGCCTCGGCCTTGGCGGCGATCACCGCGGGCTGGTCGAGCTCGTAGAGCGTAGTACCGTCGGGCCACGGCAGCCGGTATGCCCGCGCGTCCATCCCGGCTGCCAGGATCACCACCTGGTCGACCGTCGCGACCGCGCGCAGCAATGCCTCGTCCCAGAACCGGGTGCGGACCACGATCTGCAAGGTGGTCTTGTCGCCGGCGGTGGCGACGGCCTCCTCGAGCAGTTGTCGGCCGGATTCGCCGGCCAGCCTGTCGGCGAATGGATCGGTGAACAGCCGGTCTTCGCGTTGGGTTTCCTTGGCTCGGATGGCGGCCACCAGCAATCCGGTGTCGGCCACGCCCTGTCGAGAACTCATAGCGCCATCATGCGGGGCCGGTTGACGGGCCGTCTTGGCGGCGTGCCTGTACCAGGCTGCCGCGTGCGGGAGTTCCCGTGCATCGGCGGCTGGTGCAGCAGGCTTGTCAGCTTCGGCGCGTACCCTCGCGGCCGTGAGCAGCCGTACCGATAAAGACACTTGGGACATCTCCACCAGCGTCGGCCAGACCGCGTTATTCGTCGCCGCGGCAAGGGCTTTGGAAGCGCAGAAGCCTGACCCGCTGGCCGTCGACCCGTATGCCGAGGTGTTCTGTCGCGCAATCGGCGGCGCCGCGGCCGCTGTCCTCGACGACGCCGACGCGGACTTCCCGCTACGCACCGAGTGGGGCGGACATTTCGTCAATTTCCAAGGGGCCCGCACCCGGTACTTCGATGACTACTTTCAGCGCGTCGCGCAGGCCGGTGTGCAGCAGATCGTGCTGCTGGCGGCGGGCCTGGATTCCCGGGCCTACCGGTTGTCCTGGCCCGCGGGCACCGTCGTCTACGAACTCGACCAGCCCCGTGTGCTGCAGTTCAAACGGGAGACGATGAGTAGCCACGGTGACGCGCCGACGGCCGAGCGTCGCGAGATCGCCGTTGATTTGCGCGACGACTGGCCACAGGCACTGCGCGGCCGCGGTTTCGACCCGTCGAAGCCGTCGGCGTGGATTGCCGAGGGCCTGCTGATCTATTTGCCGGCAGCCGCGCAGGAGCAGTTGTTCGCGGGTATCGACACCTTGGCGGCCCCCGGCAGCTTCGTCGCGGTCGAGGAGGCGGTACCGATGGACCGTGAGGTGTTCGAGGCCAAGCGCGCCGAAGGCCGGGTCTCCGGGCAGGACACCGAATTCTTCTCGCTGGTCTACAACGAGCGGCACGCCCCCGCTGAACAGTGGTTCTCCGAGCGTGGCTGGACCGCGACCACTACTGGCCTTTCGGACTATATCCACCGGCTGGGCCGAGAACTGCCTGATCCTGGCACTGATGCTCGGCAGATGATCGACTCGAACAATCTGGTCACCGCCCACAAGAAGTGAGCCGGATCACGTCTCTGACCGATACCGTGCGTCTCGACACTTAAGTTATGCAATGCTAACTTCAGCCGAAAGTTAGCTTAGGCATACATAAGGGAGAAAACGGGTGCGTCAATCGCTCCCGCGCACACATATGGGTAGTAATACGCTCGCCGCTCCAGCTCAAAGAGCACCCCGGCTCGACCGCGATGTGGTCAGCCGGTTTGCCACATGTTGTCGTGCGCTCGGTCTGACGGTCAATGACCGGCAGCGCCCTGCCGATCTGGCCGCGGCCAGGTCCGGGTTTGCCGGGCTGACCCATATCGCACACGATCACTGCGACGCCTGGATCGGGTTCGCCGCCGCGGGCGACGTGTCCGGACCGGTCATCGACTCGGTGTGGCGCACGGTAGCGAGCGCAGGGGTACTGCAACGCGAGATCGACCTCGCGGCCGGCGACCTCGGATTCAGCTACGACACCGGGCTATACCTGGCGTTCCGGGCCACTGGACCGGACGATTTCCAGCTCGCGTATGCCGCACGGCGGTGCGCCGCGGGTGAGTTGGCCGAGGCTGACGCACTGGCCGACGAGGTTGCGACGCGGCGACCGGGCTGGTTCAACGCGCGCTGGCTGCGGGTGGCGATCAATCACCGCGCGCAGCGCTGGTCGGATGTGGTGCGCCTGCTGACGCCGGTGGTGACCGACAAGTCCCTCGACGACGTGACCGCGCATGCGGCCAAGACCACCCTGGGTATCGCATTGGCCCGGTTGGGCATGTACGCGCCCGCCCTCTCTTACCTGGAGGAGCCATCAGGACCGATCGTGGTGGCTGCCGTCGATGGTGCGCTGGCCAAGGCCCTGACCCTGCGCGGCCAGGCTGAGGACGAGGACGCCAACGAAGTGCTGCAGGATCTGTTCGCAGCCCATCCGGAGAACGCCCAGGTCGAAGAGGCGTTGTCGGACCCGACGTTCGGACTGGTCACCACCACCTCGGCGCGCATCGACGCCAGGAGCAATCCGTGGGATCCGGCGACTGAGCCGACCGAGGACGAGTTCATCGACCCCGGCGCCAAGGAGCGCAAGGCGCATCTGCTGATCGAGGCCGAGTCCGAGCTCGCCGAGTTCATCGGCCTGGAAGAAGTGAAGTTTCAGGTGGCCCGGCTCAAGAGTTCGGTGGCGATGGCCATCCGGCGCCAGGAACGCGGCCTGACCGTCGCTCAGCGGACCAACCACCTGGTGTTCGCCGGACCGCCCGGGACCGGTAAGACCACCATCGCCCGCGTCGTTGCCAAGATCTATTGCGGCCTAGGCCTTTTGAAGAAGGAGACGGTTCGCGAGGTGCACCGTGCCGACCTGATCGGCCAGCACATCGGTGAGACCGAGGCGAAGACCAACGCGATCATCGACAGCGCCCTTGATGGCGTGCTGTTCCTCGACGAGGCCTACGCGCTGGTCTCCACGGGCGCCAAAAACGACTTCGGTTTGGTCGCGATCGACACCCTGCTCGCCCGGATGGAGAACGACCGCGACCGTCTGGTGGTCATCGTCGCCGGCTACCGCAAGGATCTGGACAACTTCTTGGACACCAACGAGGGGCTGCGGTCGCGTTTCACCCGCAGCATCGACTTTCCGTCGTACAACTCGTCGGAGCTGGTGGAGATCGCCGTGCGGATGGCCGAGAAACGCGACAGCGTGTTCGAGACCGAAGCACACGACGACATGGAGAAGCTGTTCGCTCACCTCGCCGAGGCCACCACACCCGACGCCAACGGGGTGTCGCGGCGCAGCCTCGACATCGCCGGCAACGGCCGGTTCGTCCGCAACCTGGTGGAGCGTTCCGAGGAGGAACGCGAATACCGGCTGGACCACTCTGAACAGGACGACTTCACCGACGAGGAGATGATGACGATCACGGCCGGTGACGTCCGTAATTCCGCTGCTCCGCTGCTGCGCGGCCTCGGTTTGACGGTGCCCGAATGACCGCGCCGGGACCAGGGCGTGCCTACGAGCGCTCGCGCGAGGAGACATCGTGACCGATCGGCGTTCGTTCAGTTCGCGCACCCCGGTCAACGAGAACCCCGATCGGGTGCAGTACCGCCGTGGCTTCGTCACGCGCCATCAAGTGACCGGTTGGCGGTTTGTCATGCGCCGCATCGCGTCTGGCGTGGCGCTGCACGACACCCGCATGCTGGTCGACCCTCTGCGCGGCCAGAGCCGCGCCGTAGTGACCGGCGCGCTCATCGTCGTCACCGGCTTGATCGGCTGTTTCGTCTTCTCGCTGATCCGCCCCGGCGGGGTCGCGGGCCAGGACAAGATACTTGCCGACCGGTCCACCGCGGCGCTCTACGTGCTGGTCGGGGAGCAGTTGCACCCGGTGCTCAACCTGACCTCGGCACGGCTGATCGCCGGTGCCGCGGACAATCCCACCACCGTCAAGACCAGCGAGATCGACAAATACCCGCGCGGCAACCTGCTGGGCATCCCCGGCGCTCCCGAGCGCATGGTGCAGAGCACCTCCCGCGACGCGGATTGGACGGTGTGTGACGCGGTTTCAGGCGCTGTCACCGGCGTCACGGTGCTGGCCGGCGCGCCCAGCTCCGACGGTGAGCGCGCGGTATCGCTGCCCTCCGATCAGGGGGTGCTGGTGCACAACGACTCCGGCCCCAACCCGGGTGACTGGCTGCTGTGGGACGGCAAGCGCAGCCCGATCGATGTGGGCAACCGTGCGGTCACCGACGCGCTAGGCCTCGGCGCCGACATCCCGGCACCCCGCCCGATCGCGGCCGGGTTGTTCAACGCGATCCCCGAGGCGCCCGCGCTGGCCGCACCCGCCATCGCAGAGGCGGGTGCGCCGCCGCGTTTCGAACTGCCGATCCAGGTACCCGTCGGCGCCGTGGTGACCGCATATGCCGCGGACAACAGCCTGCGGTACTACGCAGTGCTGGCCGATGGCCTGCAGCCGGTGTCCCCGGTACTGGCCGCGATCCTGCGCAACACCAACTCCTACGGTCTCGAGCAGCCGCCACGGCTGGGTCCCGACGCGGTCGCGGGAGCACCCGTCTCGCGACGTATCGATACTGCGGCCTTTCCCCAACAGCCGATCACCCTGGTGCAGGCTTCGGCAGACCCGGTCACGTGTGCCCGATGGACGAAACCCGATGGCGCGGTTGAGAGTTCGCTGATGCTGTTGTCGGGAGCGACGTTGCCGGTGCCGAACGGCCTGCACACCGTCGACCTGGTCGGCGCGGGCAGCAACGGAACGGCCGACCGCGTCGCCCTGACGCCGGGCACCGGATACTTCGTGCAGACCGTCGGTGCCGAACCCGGCTCGCCGACAGCGGGCTCGCTGTTCTGGGTGAGCGACACCGGCGTGCGGTACGGCATCGAAACTGCCGGTGACGACAAAGTCGTTGGCGCACTTGGCCTCAGCAACCCTGCCCTACCCATTCCGTGGTCGGTGCTGGCGCAGTTCGCGGCCGGCCCCACCCTGTCCCGCGGCGACGCACTGGTGGCGCACGACGCCCTGTCGGCCGATTCGAGCCCGGCCCGGTTGGAGACTCGTTCATGAGCAGGTTGATCTTCGAACACCAGCGTCGCGTCGCGCCGCCGACCACCCGCAAGGGCACCATCACCATCGAACCGCCACCGGAATTGCCGCGAGTGGTTCCGCCGTCGCTCTTGCGTCGGGTGTTGCCGTATCTCATCGTCATCCTGATCGTCGGCATCATTGTGGCGTTGGTGGCCACCGGTATGCGGCTGATCTCGCCGACCATCCTGTTCTTCCCGTTCGTGATGCTGCTGGCTGCCACCGCGCTGTACCGCGGCGGCGGTGACAAGATGCGTACCGAGGAGGTCGACGCCGAGCGCGCCGACTACCTGCGCTACCTGTCGGTGGTGCGCGACAACGTCCGAGCCCACGCCGCCGAACAGCGCGCGGCCCTGGAGTGGTCGCACCCGGTGCCCGAGGTGCTGGCCACCATTCCCGGCACCCGCAGGCAGTGGGAGCGGGACCCGAGCGACCGTGATTTTCTGGTGCTGCGCACCGGATTGCACGATGTCCCACTGGATGCCGCGATGCGCGTCAAGGACACCGTCGACGAGATCGATCTGGAACCGGTGTCGCACAGCACCCTTCGTGGGCTGCTCGACGTACAGCGCACTGTCCGCGATGCGCCCACCGGTATCGACGTCGCCAAGCTGGCCCGCATCACCGTTCTCGGCGATGAAGACGAGGTGCGCGCCGTCGTACGGGCCTGGATTGCCCAGGCCGTGACCTGGCACGACCCCACCATGCTCGGTATCGCTTTGGCCTCGCCCGGCGTCGATTCAGAAGACTGGTCGTGGCTGAAATGGCTTCCACACGTTGATATCTCGGGTCAAGCCGACGGTGTAGGCCCGGCCCGTTACCTAGCTGCGAACGTGACCGAGTTGCATGCGCTGCTGCAACCGGCGCTCGCCGACCGGCCACCATTCCCGGGGGACACCGACCTGGCCGCAAAGCATCTGCTGGTGATCATCGACGACCCCGAGGCGGACCCCGACGACATCGCCCGGCGACCCGGCCTGGCCGGTGTGACGGTGATCCACCGTTCGACGACCCTGCCCAACCGCGAGCAGTATCCCGATCCCGAGCGGCCCATCCTGCGGATCGGCGACGGCCGTATCGAGCGCTGGCAGAGCGGCGGGTGGCAGTCCTACGTCGACCGCGCCGACGAGATGCCTGCCGCCGAAGCCGACCACATCGCCCGCAGACTGTCGCGCTGGGACTCCAACCCGGGTCATGTGCGGTCCACGTCGACCGGCGGCGCGACCTTCACCACGTTGCTCGACATACCCGACGCTTCGGCGTTGGATGTGGCGGCCCTGTGGGCACCGCGACCCCGCGACGAGGAACTGCGGGTTCCCATCGGCGTCACCGCCACCGGCGAGCCGCTGTACTTCGACCTCAAGGACGAGGCCGAGGGCGGTATGGGCCCGCACGGTCTGATGATCGGTATGACGGGTTCCGGCAAATCGCAGACCCTGATGTCGATCCTGTTGTCACTGTTGACAACCCATTCCGCCGATCGGCTGATCGTGATCTACGCCGACTTCAAGGGTGAGGCCGGCGCCGACATCTTCCGCAACTTCCCGCAGGTCGTCGCGGTGATCTCGAACATGGCCGAGAAGCGGTCGCTGGCCGACCGGTTCGCCGACACATTGCGCGGCGAGGTGGCCCGCCGGGAACAGCTGCTCAAGGAAACCGGCCGCCGGGTGCAGGGCAGCGCCTTCAACTCGGTGACCGAGTACGAAGCGGCGATCGCTGCCGGACATGACCTGCCGCCCATACCGACACTGTTCGTGGTGGCCGACGAGTTCACGCTCATGCTCGCCGACCATCCTGAATACGCCGAGCTATTCGACTACGTCGCGCGCAAGGGTCGTTCGTTCCGGATCCACATCTTGTTCGCATCCCAGACGCTGGATGTCGGACGGATCAAGGACATCGACAAGAACACCTCGTACCGGATCGGTCTCAAGGTCGCCAGCCCGAGCATTTCGCGACAGATCATCGGAGTCGAGGACGCCTACCACATCGAATCCGGCCGCGACCACAAGGGCGAAGGCTTCCTGGTGCCCGCGCCGGGTGCGGTGCCGATCAAGTTCCGCGGCACCTACGTCGACGGCATCTACGATCCGCCGAAAGTGGAGAAGTCGATTGTGGTGCGGGCACTTCCAGCGCCGCAGTTGTTCACGGCAAGCCGCGTGGAGCCGGAACCAGACACGATCGTTGCCACGGGTGACGACCAGGACGACTTGATCGCACCCCCGCCACGCAAACTGATCACCACGATCGGTGACCAGCTGGCACAGTACGGTCCGCACGCACCCGAGCTGTGGTTGCCGCCGCTCGATGAGGCCATCCCACTCGACGATCTGCTGGCCCGCACCGGGATCGACGCCGGCCAGTTGCGCTGGCCGCTCGGTGAGATCGACAAGCCGTTCGAGATGCGCCGCGACGCGCTGGTCTTCGACGCCAACTCGTCGGCTGCCAACGTGCTGATCCATGGCGGACCGCGATCAGGCAAATCGACTGCGCTGCAAACGTTCATCCTGTCTGCGGCTGCGCTGCACACGCCGCGCGAGGTGACGTTCTACTGCCTGGACTACGGCGGTGGTCAGCTGACCGGGTTGCAGCACCTGGCCCATGTCGGAAGTATTGCCACCCCGCTGGAACCCGAGCGGATCCGCCGCACCTTCGGCGAGTTGGAGCAGCTGCTGCGGGCGCGGCAGAAGCAGGGTTCTGTGAATCGCGGGGGCGGCTCCGCCGGAAATTTTGAAGACGGCTACGGCAACGTGTTTCTGGTCATCGACAACCTGTACGCGTTCAGCCGCGACAACACCGATACCTTCAACACCCGTAACCCATTGCTGGCCAAGGTGACCGAACTGGTCAACATCGGCCTGGCCTACGGCATCCACGTCGTCATCACGACGCCGAACTGGCTTGAGGTGCCGCTGGCGATGCGTGACGGCCTGGGACTGCGGCTCGAACTGAAACTGCACGACGCACACGACAGCATCGTGCGGGTGGTGGGGGCACTGCGCCGTCCGGCCGAGTCGGTGCCTGCCGACCAACCGGGTCGTGGTCTGACCATGGCGGCCGAGCATTTGCTGTTCGCCCAACCGGCACCGGCGGGGAAGAGCGGAGCGACCGGGGAATCGATGGAGCGCGACATCGCCGTCATCAACGCCCGGCACCCCGGTGTCAGTGCGCCACCGGTGCGACTGCTGCCCGCCGAGCTGGCACCCGCCGCGGTTGCCCCGCTGTACCCGGCGCCCGAGACGGTGGTCATCGGGCAACGCGAAGAGGATCTGGCTCCGGTAGCCATCGATTTCGCGAACAACCCGCTGCTGACCGTGTTCGGCGACTCCAAATCCGGCAAGACAACACTGCTGCGGCACATCATCCGGACCATCCGGGAGAACTCGCTTCCGGATGAAGTCGCGTTCACGGTCATCGACCGCAGGCTGCACATGGTCGACGAACCACTGTTCCCGGACAACGAGTACACGGCCAACATCGACCGGGTGCTGCCCGCGATGCTGGGGCTCTCCGCACTTATCGAAAAGCGCCGTCCGCCTACCGGTTTGAATCCACAGGAGCTCAGCGGATGGAGCTACCGGGCTAATCCGGGGGGCCACACGCACTATCTGATCGTCGACGACGTCGACCAGATTCCCGACGGCCCGTCGGTCAGCGGTCCGTTCGCCGGGCAGCGACCGTGGACCAACGTCGTCGGTCTGCTGTCCGAGGCGTCGGACCTCGGACTACGCGTCATCGTCACGGCCCGGGCCACCGGGTCAGCCCACGCGGTGATGACCGCGCCGCTGCTGCGCCGGCTCAACGACCTACAGGCGACCACACTGATGCTGTCGGGCAATCCGGCTGACAGCGGCAAGATCCGCGGCCACCGGTTCGCCCGGTTCCCCGCGGGCCGCGGCATGTTGCTCGGTGACGCTGACACACCCGAATTCGTACAGCTGGTCAACCCGTTCGGTGCCGGGACCGCGCTGTCGGCGAACAACGGAATCAACACCACAGGAAAGGAATACCGATGACATTGCTGGTAGTCCCGGAAGGGTTGACCGCGGCGAGTTCGGCCGTCGAGGCGCTGACCGCTCGGCTGGCCGCGGCCCACGCCGCGGCCGCACCGGTGATATCCGCGGTGGTTCCACCCGCCGCCGATCCGGTCTCCTTGCAGACAGCAACGGGTTTCAGTGCTCACGGGGCTGAGCACAACGCGGCCGCAGCCCAGGGCGTTGAGGAACTCGGTCGATCGGGTGTCGGTATCGGCGAGTCCGGAGCGAGCTATGCCACCGGTGATGCGATGGCGGCGGCGTCGTACCTGATCGCAGGCGGTATCTGAGATGACGGCCCCCGTGTGGATGGCGCTGCCACCCGAGGCACATTCGGCGCTGCTGTCCAGCGGCCCGGGCCCGGGGCCGCTGTTCGCCGCCGCGGGGGCCTGGCAGTCACTTAGTACCGAATATGCGTCTGCTGCAGCTGAACTCACCAGCATCATGGGTACAGTGCAGGCCGGCTCATGGGAAGGGCCGAGTTCTGAGCAGTATGTCGCCGCACACGCACCCTATCTGGCGTGGCTGGCGCAGCAGAGCGCCAACAGTGCTGCTGTCGCGGTGCAGCACGAGACCGCGGCCGCGGCGTACACCACGGCTCTGGCGGCCATGCCCACGCTGCCGGAGCTGGCACTCAACCACACCGTCCACGGGGTGCTGCTCGCGACAAACTTTTTCGGTATCAACATGATTCCCATCGCGGTCAACGAAGCCGACTACGCCAGGATGTGGGTCCAGGCGGCCACCACGATGAGCACCTACCAGGCAGTGTCGGGTGCGACGGTGGCCGCCGTGCCGACCAGTACGCCGGCACCGATGCTGCTCGTCCCCGGTGTCGGTGAGGCCGGCAATTCCGCTGCGACGGCGCAACAGATGGCAACGCAGGCCCAGGCGGCCGATTCCGGGTCGTCTCTGAATCTTTCCGACTCGCTGTCCGATCTGCTCAAGAATATTCCCATCATTCAGGACCTCATCGACTTCCTCAAAGATCCCATCGGGAGTCTGCAGAATCTGATCACCGACTTCCAGACCGATCCGTCGGCCGCCCTCGTCGTCTGGGGGCCGTTGCTGTTCCTCGTGGCCTACGAGGTTTTCTTCAACCTGGTGGGCTGGCCGACCTGGGCCATGATCCTGTCCGCTCCTTTTCTGATCCCGTTGTTGATAGTGCTCGGCATCACCGGGATGGCGCAGTTGGCCGACCAGGCCGAGCAGCCGTCGCCGGAGGCCGCACCGGAGCAGCCGCAGGACGTCGCACAGCCCAGATCCCAACAACCCAGTGCATACGCCCTTGCGGGCGTGCCGTCCGGGGCCGGTGCAACTGCCGCAGGTGCGCCGGCTGGCACAGCGCCCGCGGCAGGAGCCCCAGCGGTTCCAGCGGCACCCGCCGCACCGATGGCGCTGTATGCGGTGGCGGGAGGCTATCCGGGGGAGGGATTCACTCCGACGCTGCGTGACAAGACCAGTGCACAGGCACCTGCGTCGGGCATCCCGGCCGCCGCCGCAGGAGTCGCGGCTTCGGTGGCGGCACGGCGTAAGCGGCGGCGCAAGCGTACCGCCGACCTCCAGGACTACGGCTACGCCGACGCCTACATGGACTACGAAGAACCCGATCCGGAACCGACGCCGCGGCGGGAACCCACGGTGAGTGCTTCCGCACAGGGTGCCGGACAGATGGGATTCACCGGTACCGCAACGAAATCCGACGCTGTCGCGGCGGGGTTGACCACGTCGGCCGACGGCTCCGGGCTCGACGAGGGTCCGGCCGCGCCGATGCTGCCCGGCAGCTGGGAGCCACGAGATAACCCGGCCGATCCGGACGGGGGTCCGCGCCGCTGACCACATCACACCAGCACTCTCCGGCCCACCACGCCCACCACGCCCACCACGCACCACCGATCCGAAAGGAAAGTCCATGAGTCTGTTGGACGCTCACATTCCTCAGCTGGTTGCCTCCGAGGCGGCCTTCGGCGCCAAGGCGGCGCTGATGCGCACCACCATCTCGCAGGCCGAGCAGGCCGCCATGTCTGCCCAGGCATTCCACATGGGCGAGGCATCGGCTGCTTTCCAGGCTGCGCATGCCCGATTCGTCGAGGTCTCGGCCAAGGTCAACGCGCTGCTGGACATTGCACAGCTCAACTTGGGCGACGCCGCGAGCACCTACGTGGCACAGGACGCCGCGGCCGCGAGCACCTACACCTCCGTCTGATCACCCGAGCCGTAGAGACACAGGAGTTTTCATGTCGCAGATCATGTACAACTACCCGGCCATGCTCGCCCATGCGAGCGAGATGACCGGCTACTCGGGCGCACTGCACGCCGTCGGCGCGGACATCGCCAGCGAGCAGGCCGCTCTGGCCAGTGCCTGGCAGGGTGACACCGGGATGACCTATCAGGCCTGGCAGGCCCAGTGGAACCAGGCCATGGAGGAGTTGGTCCACGCCTACCGCTCGATGGCCAGCACCCATGAGATGAACACCATGTCGATGAGCGCACGGGACCAGGCCGAGGGCGCCAAGTGGGGCTGACCTACGGCCGCCGGTGCAGTGGTCGTTAACGCCGTCGAGCTGACGACCGAGCAGGCCTGGTACCTCGCTGATGCGTTGGGCGCCGGAGCGTTCCCATGGGTTTTGGCTATCACGCAGCCCTACAGCGACCCGGCGCAGCATGCGTCCTTCGCCGCCGAGCAGGTCGCGGAGCTGACCCGGCTGGGCGTTGTCGGTCCCGACGGTGAGATCAGAACCGAAGTCGCGAAGTGGGTTCGGCTGGCCTGCCGACCGGACCAGTGGCTGGACTTACGGTTCGTGTCGGGAGCGGGGGACCTGTTGCGCGGCATCGTGGCGAGACACCGACGAGCGCTTGCGCGAGGAGCCGATGAACACCGACGAGCGCTTGCGCGAGGAGCCGATGGACACTGTGGTGACGGCCGTATCGTCGTGGTGTTGCGCAACGCGCAGTTGGTCACCTTCACCGAGTTGGACATCAGCCACCCGCATGCGTTGGTGCCGGTGCTGACCGCCGGGCTGTCGAACCGAAAGCCGGCCAGTTTCGAGGAGTTCGCGATGCCGGCCCCGGCCGGTGCCCGCGCCGACGAACAGCTCCGCTCCGGTACGCCGCTGGCCGAAGTGCTTGGGTTCCTCGGGATCCCGCGCTCGGCGCACGCGGTGGTGGAGTCGGTGTTCGACGGCCGACGCACCTACGTCGAAATCGTCGCGGGCGAACACCGCGACGGTCACCGGGTGACGACCGAGGTGGGGGTCAGCATCATCGACACCACCGCCGGACGTATCCTGGTTGCTCCAACCAAAGCGTTTGACGGGGAATGGGTTTCGACCTTCACCTCGGGTAGTGCCGACGCGATCGCCGTGGCGGTCGAACGGCTCACCGCAACCCTGCCCGGCGGACGCTGGTTCCCAGAACATCCGCTCACCCGCGACTTCCACGAGTCCGCTCTGCCCGAAAACTCAGCAACCTATCGAGAAAGACCCAGAGAGAACGAATGCTCGACAACACTGTGATGCCGATTGTCCGGGTGGCCGTGCTGGCCTCTGGAGACGACGGTAGTCGGCTGACCGAGATGGCGCTACCGTCCGAGCTACCGCTGCGTGAGATCCTGCCCGCGGTCCAACGGATCGTTCTTCCCGCGGGTGAGGATCCAGCGGCGCCGAACCCGGTGCGCTTGAGCCTGGCCCCGGTCGGCGGCGCACCGTTCAGTCTCGATGCCACCTTGGACACCGTCGGCGTCGTCGATGGTGATCTCCTTGCACTGCAGTCTGTTCCGGTAGGACCGCCTGCTCCGCGCATCGTCGAGGATATCGCCGACGCTGCGGTCATCTTCTCGGACGCGCGCCAACGACCGTGGGGCCCTGTGCATATCGCTCGTGGGGCGCTGTTGGCTGTGATCGGGCTGATTGTCGTGGGAACGGGTTTGGCTGTGGCCCAGCGGGTCGGCACCGGGCAATGGCTCGGTCTGGCTGTCGTTGCGGGCATCGCCGTGGCCACCGTGCTGGCCGCCCTAGCCACCCGCGGCCACGCACCCGTGCTGTCGACAGCGCTGTCGGCTACCGCGCTGATCCCTGTCGCCGCGACGCTTGTGCTGGCCGTGCCAGGTGGGTTCGGTGCGCCCAGCGTGGTGCTTGCCGCCGCCGGCGTCACCGCGTGGGCGTTGATCAGTATGGCCGGATCTCGCGATGACCGCGGCATTGCAGTATTCACGGCCGTCGCGGTCGCCGGGGTGGCTGTGCTGCTGGCTGCGGGCGCCGCGTCGCTGTGGGATCTTTCGACCGTCGTTCTCGGCTGCGCCTTCGTACTCGCCGGTCTTTTGGTCACCGTGCAGGCGCCGCAATTATCGGCGATGTGGGCCCGGTTCCCGCTGCCCGTGATTCCTGCGCCCGGCGACCCGGCCCCCTCCTCGCTGCCGGATTCGGTACTGGCTGATCTGCCGCGGCGGGTACGGGTGAGCCAGTCGCACCAGACTGGCGTGATCGCTGCAGGGGTGCTGCTCGGCGTGACCGGATCGCTGGCGCTGGTGGCGGCGTCGTCCGCGTCTCCGTGGGCGTGGTACGTCGTGGTTGCGGCCGCTCTTGGGGCCGCACTGCGGGCCCGCATCTGGGACTCGGCGCCGTGCAAGGCGTGGCTGCTGGGGCACTCCTACCTGCTGACCGTGGCGCTGCTGGTGGCGTTCGCCGTCGAGGGTCGTCATCAGGCGGCGTGGTGGGCGTTGGCCGTCCTTGCTGTGCTCGTGCTGGCCTGGGTGGTGGCCGCGGTCAGCCCGCGCGTCGTCTCGCCGGACACCTACTCACTGCCGATGCGCCGGCTGGTCGGGTTCCTTGCCACCGGTCTCGACGCGTCGCTGATCCCGGTGATGGCATATCTGGTCGGGCTGTTCAGCCTCGTTCTCGACAGGTGACACGGTGATCCGCAAAAACCTTGGCCTCACGGCGACGGCGGCACTGGTGGCGCTGATCGGCTGCCCTTCCGCGGGCGCCGTCAGCCCGCCGGTGGTCGACTCGCAGGTGAGCCCGCCACCGGGTAGCGCCGGTGCGCTGCAACCGATGATGCAGCGCACCGCCTGCACCACGACCACGGTTTTGCCCGGCAGCAATCCCGCTGCGGTCAGCCCGAACCAGCTGGCGCTCAACCTCTCCGGGGCTTGGCAGTACAGCCGCGGCGAAGGACAAACGGTGGCGGTGATCGACACCGGCGTGCAGCCGGGACCGCGCCTGCCCAACGTCGAACCCGGCGGCGACTACATCGAGTCGACAGACGGTCTCACCGACTGCGATGGACATGGCACCGCTATCGCCGGCCTGATCGCCGGACAGCCGGGGGCCGATGGCTTTTCCGGGGTGGCACCTGAGGCGCGGTTGATCTCCATCCGGCAGAACTCACCGCGATTCGCACCGCGCACTCCGGGCACCGATGCCGTAGACCGCGCGTCTTCTGACGTCGCCAGCCTCGCGCGTGCCGTGGTCCGGGCCGCCGATCTGGGTGCCCGCGTCATCAACATATCGGTGGTGACGTGCCTGCCCGCCGACAAACCCATCGACCAGACCAATCTCGGTGCAGCACTGCGGTATGCCGCTGTCGAGAAGGATGCCGTGATCGTCGCCGCCGCGGGCAACAACCGCGGCGGCGTGAGCACCGGTTCGGCCTGTGAATCCAATCCGCTGTCGATCGCGGGCACCGGCGATCCCCGGAACTGGGGTGCCGTGACATCGGTGTCGATACCGTCGTGGTGGCAGCCGTATGTGCTGTCGGTCGGTTCGCTCACCGCCGGCGGGCAGCCGTCCGGCTTCACCATGGCCGGGCCGTGGGTGGGGATCGCGGCACCGGGTGAGAACGTCGTTTCGGTGAGCAACGCTCCGGGCGGTGGACTGGCCAATGCCGCGCACACCGAACAGGACAAGCTGACTCCGTTGAGCGGCACCAGCTATGCCACTGCCTACGTGTCCGGCGTTGCAGCGCTGGTGCGCGGTAGGTACCCCGGGCTGACCGCTCGGCAGGTCGTGCACCGGCTGACCGCGACCGCCCAGGGCGCCGCCCGGTCACCGTCCAATCTGACCGGTGCCGGAGGTGTCGACCCGGTCGCTGCGCTCACCTGGGACGTCGCCGACGTCCCAGCCGACGGGCCGACGACACCGGCCGCCAAACCCATTGCCGCGCCGGCAGAACCAGCTCCACGGGACAATACTCCGCGCATCATCGCGTTCGCCGGTACCGCAGCACTTGCGCTCGTGGCTCTTGCAGCGCTGATCGCGCACCGACGAAAGGACAACACCACATGACCGCCCGCCTCGCGTTGGCGTCCCTGTTCGTCGTGGCGGCGGTGTTGGCCAGGCCCTGGCAGAGCCCGGTGGAACGCTGGGTGCTCGGCGTCTCCGTCGCCGCAGTGCTCGTGCTGATTGCCTGGTGGGGCGGGATGTTCCTGACCACCAGGATCGGCCGTCTGTTCGGGATGTGGGGGCGTAACTTCTCGAAGGGCAAGGGAGACAAGGCTGTTGATCCGAACATCGAGACGGTCGTGCTGCGGGTCGACCCGGCCACCGAAGCGCAACTGCCGATCGTGGTCAGCTACCTGAACCGCTACGGCATCCGGTGTGACAAGGTGCGGCTCACCCACCGCGACGTCGACGGCACCCGGCGCAGCTGGATCAGCCTGACGGTGGCCGCTACCGACAATCTCGCCGCACTGCAGGCCCGGTCACCGCGGATTCCTTTGCGCGACACCGCTGAAGTCATGGCTCGTCGGCTCGCCGATCATCTGCGCGAGGAGGGCTGGACCGTCACGATCGTCGACGGTGTGGATGCCCCGCTGCCCGACTCGGCCAAGGAGACCTGGCGCGGTGTGAAGGATGACTCCGGATTCACCGCGGCCTACCGCGTTGCGGTCACCGACACCCTGGCCGACACCCTGGCCGCGGTGCGTGGTCTGTCGGCGCGGGAGCTCTGGACCGTGCTGGAGTTCATCGGGGAGCCGTCGCAGCCGCAACTCGTCGTCGGATGCGCGGTCCACACCGATGAGCGTCCCGGCGCCAAGGCCCCCGTACCCGGCCTCACCCCCGAGCAGGGACAGCACGGCCTCGCGCTGCAGGCGCTGAGCCCGCTGTCCGTGGTGGGGTTGGACGGCACCCCGGTGGACGCGCTCGACGTGCTGTTCGAGGGGCCGTTACTCGAACACGACGTCCCCCAGGAAGCCGGACTGCAGGGCACCATATAGTGCCCCGCACGCGGGGAGGATCCTTGTAACAGTGTGGAACCCCGACACCTACCTGGCCTTCGCCGATCACCGCGGCCGACCGTTCTTCGACCTCGTCGGACGCGTGGCCGCGGACGCTCCGCGCCGTGTCGTCGACCTGGGCTGCGGGCCGGGCAACCTGACCGTCACGCTCGCGCAGCGCTGGCCGAATGCGGTGGTGGAGGCCTGGGATAGTTCCCCGCAGATGGTGGCCGCGGCGCGGGAGCGGGGCCTCGACGCGCGGGTGGGAAGCATCGAGCAGTGGTCACCTCAGCCCGACACCGATGTGGTGGTCTCCAATGCCGCGCTGCAGTGGGTGTCGACACACCGTGAGCTGCTGCTGCGGTGGGCCGCGCAGTTGGCGACCGGCTCGTGGATCGCGTTTCAGGTACCCGGCAACTTCGACTCGCCGTCACATCAGGCGGTGCGCGAGGTGGCGCGCCGCCCACAATTTGCCGATGCCTTGCGGGACATGCCGTTTCGGGAGATCGACGTGGTGGACGCGCCCGAGCGGTACGCGGGTCTACTGACGGATGCGGGCTGTGTGGTCGATGCCTGGGAAACCACCTATACGCATCAATTGACCAGTGACACACCGGTATTGGATTGGATCACGGGGACCGCACTGACCCAGGTCAAGGACCGGCTCACCGAGGAGGAGTGGCAGCAGTACCGGGAACAGATCATCCCGCTGCTGGCCGAGGCGTATCCGCGGCGAGCCGACGGCATCACGTTCTTCCCGTTCCGGCGCGTATTCGTGGTCGCGGAGGTGCGGTGATGCGAGCACCGGGTAGGCGGTCGGATGGTTCGGCATGGCCGACACGAGCGGAGTGCTGTACATCGCGGGTGCGCCCGTGATCGGGCGGCGCGCTTGAATGGAGCGGTGAGCACGCGAACCGGATGGCTCGTCGCGTCGGCGGTCCTTGCCGTCGCGGTGTACGCATTGATGTGGATCGGCTATGGACTCGACTGGACCTGGCTGGCGGAGTTCGACAGCGCCGGGCTCACCCGGACATACCGCTATGACGCGGCACATCCGGATTGGGTGGCGGGGTGGGACTTGTTCTGCATGGTGCTGAGCCCGGTGGCCTTCCGGATCGTGGCCCTGGTGGCTATCGTCGTGGCGCTCGTGCGTCAGCAGCTCCGGGTCGCGCTGTTCCTACTGCTCGCGATCGAACTGAGCGCTCTCGTCACCGTGTTGGCCAAGAATCTCGCCGACCGGCCCCGTCCGGTCACCGCGCTGACGCACGCGCCGTCGACGTCGTTCCCGTCCGGGCACGCGTTGGGGGCGATGGTCAGCGTGCTGGCGCTGCTGACGGTGGCCTGGCCGCTGCTGCGGGCACCGCTGCGCACGTGGTTGGCCGTTGTAGGGGCGGTCGTCGTCGTCGCGATCGGCGTGGGTCGGGTGGTGCTCAACGTTCATCACCCATCCGACGTGGTGGCAGGCTGGGCGCTCGGATACGCCTACTTCGTCATCTGCTGGTTGGTGGTGCGGCCCTACCCGACGGTCACGGAAGTGGACGGAACACGGGTAGCGCCCGATATCGCACGCTGAAGTGGGCTTCGGTGCAGGTTTCCCCGACCTCGCCGTCGTGGGCCACCTCGGTCGGACCGTCCACCGTGGAAAACCGGAACTCAGGGACCTGCAGTTCGTGATAGAGCGGGCTGCGAACAAGTCGTCCCAGCGCGATGGCAACCGCGATCCGCAGCCCGCTGAACCGCCGGCCGCTCTCCAATATCCGCACGTCGAGCAGCCCGTCGTCCATACGCGGACGCACCGACGGCGCGAACCCTGACGGCAAGTATGTCGAATTGCCCAGGAAGAACAGCGAAGTCTGCAAAGTCTTGTCGTCATAGGTGATGCGGACCGACTGGTCGCGGCGCAGGGTCAGATACGCCGCGTAGGCCCCCGCCAATCTCTTGCCGATCTTGCCCTCGAGCTTCTCCCGCGCCCGGACATAGCCTGGGTAGGCACCGATGCTCGCGGTGTTCACCACGGTGGTCTTCTCGTTGAGGCACACCAGATCCACGTAGGCCGCGCTGCCATCCCGGATGGCGTCGACGGTCTGTGCCACGGAGTCACACCCGATGTCCTTGGCGAAGTGGTTGAACGTCCCGCCGGGGAACACGGCCAGCGGCAGTCCCGCGTCGAACGCCACCCCGGCCGCGCAGGCGACCGTGCCGTCGCCGCCGCCGACGGCGAGCACCGCGGCGCGGGCAGCGGCAGCTCGCATCACCTCCACGACGTCGTCGTCGGCGCCCAGCTCGACGATATCGGTGCGCGGCAACGTCTTTCGGATCTCATCGATGACGCGGCCGCCGGTGCCCTCACCGGAGTCCGGGTTGATCACCAGGACCACTCCTTCGCCGTCCGGCCGAGGGTCGGTGTCATACCGCAGCGGGTCGGAGGTGGGCAGGCTGGCAGTGGGAATTGTGGGCACCACTCTGGCGCCGATGATGGCGATGGCCGCGCCGATACCGAACCCGGCGAACACGTCCCCCGGATAGTGCGCTCCGGTGGCCACCCGGGACAGTCCGACCAGGCCCGCGAGCACGGCCAGTCCCAGGCCGACGGGCGGACTCTCCAGGCCGACCCCCACCGCGAACGCCGCGGCGCTGGCGGAGTGACCCGACGGCAACGAATGCGAGGTCGGAAGGCGTCGGGACCGGCGCGCCAGGGGGATCAGGGTGGTGTCGGGCCGGGGTCGGTGCCACAGCCGTTTGGCGACCTGGTTGGTCACCAGGCTGGTGACAGCCAGGCTGGCCACCCCGCGGGCGCTGCCGCGCCGCACCGCGGGGCCGCCCAATGCCCCGAGTGCCGCGGCGATGGCCAGCCACAGCTTCGAGTGGTCGGCGGCGTTGGTCAGCCGCGGCATGGCGGTGTCCAGCAGCGGGCTGGGGGATTCGGCAACGGCTTCGAAGACCTCGCGATCCAACGTGCCCAGGTCTTTGGCGATCTTCCGCGCGTCCATCAGACCACGGTACCGAGTGTCCGCGACCTGATCGTGTCCAAACCTTTACCCCGACGATGCGGTTTGCAGTAACGATAGTTGGGTGCGACGACTGGGAGCCTTACTATGCGCCGCAGTGTTGGCTCTGGCGGGTGCGCCGGTGGCCAATGCCATCGACCCGTGGTTCGCCAACTCGGTGGGTGATGCCACCCAGGTGATTTCCGTTGTCGGCGTTGGCGGTTCGAAGGCGATGATGGACGTGTACCAACGCGGACCCAACGGCTGGCAGGCCGTGGCCGCAGGAATCCCCGCCAGCATCGGTGCCAACGGTATGGCCGCGGAAACCCACGACGGCAACATGGCTACCCCGATGGGCATATTCACCCTCGACTTCGCGTTCGGCACCGCGCCGAATCCCGGCGGCGGTCTTCAATATGTCCAGATCACCGACAACAATCACTGGTGGGACGGCGACGTCAACAGCCCGACCTACAACACCATGCAGGTGTGTCAGAAAGCCCAGTGCCCGTTCAACACCGACCCGGCCAGCGGCACCGAGAACCTGAACATCTCCGCGTACAAGCACGCCGTGGTGATGGGAGTCAACAAGGAGAGGGTCCCGGGCAATGGTGGTGCGTTCTTCGTACACACCACCGACGGCGGACCGACCGCAGGGTGCGTGGCGATCGACGACGGAAAACTCGTGCAGATCATGCAGTGGTTACGGCCCGGCGCGTTGATCGCGGTGGCTAAGTAGACGTCAAATGTATAGGGCCGTACCGGGTTTGAGCTTGAAGTTCAAGCCCTCGGCCGACATTGTGGCATCGTAGGCGCGGTCGCATCCGGTACCGCTGATCATCCAGCCATTGCTGACGCGACGACAAGTGTCGTGGTAGCAGGCCGGTGATTTCGGGATGGCACCACAACAGCAGAGCCTATGTGGCATGTGTGTGCCGGCATAGAGGTCACTGTGAACGCATGTGGAGTCCAAAACTGCGATGGCGGAACATGTTCGATTCGATTACGAAAGTGTGTCAGGGGACTGTGCGTCTGCCGGACCGACTACTGTGATCTCCGTTATGAGCGACCCGCTTGGGTTGTCGATCGGGACCACCAACCTGGTTGCGGCGCGTGTCGGCAATCACCCTGTCATACGGCGATCGGTATTGACCTTGACGGCAGACCGCACGCCGCAGGTCGGCATGCCTGCAGACGGGCACGGGGTGACGCTGGGCGGATTCGTCGAACGGGTCGGTGACCCGGTGCCGCTGGTGGCTCCCGATGGGGCCTCGTACACCGCCGATGCCCTCCTGGTCGAGGCGCTTGACGCGATGGTCGACGCGGCCGGCGGCTCGTCGTCACAACTCGCCATCGCCGTTCCCGCACATTGGGGTGCGCCTACCCTGCGAGCGTTGCGCAGCGCCATGCGCACCAACCCGAACCTGTGCCACGACGGAATGCCGGCCCGCTTGGTGTCCGACGCCCTGGCGTCGTTGACGGCGATGCGGGCAAACCCGGGCCTGCCGCTCAGCGGTGTGGTGGCACTGCTCGACTTCGGTGGCGGTGGTACCAGCATCACGCTGGCGGACGCGGCAGCGGCGTTCGAGCCGATCGACGAAACCACCCGCTATCTGGACTTCTCGGGTGATCAGATCGACCAGGCACTCATGACATACGTACTCGACGATGCTGCGCAGGCCGGCGGTATCGACCCGGCAGGAACCACGTCGGTCGGCTCCCTGGCGCGGCTGCGCGAGGAGTGCCGGCAGGCCAAGGAACGGTTATCGGCGGAGACTGCGACCGATCTGATGGTCGAACTGCCCGGGTACTCGGCCACGGTCCGGATTACCCGCGCTGAGCTCGAGGCGTTGATCCAACAGCCTCTCTCCGGAGCACTGGCCGCGCTGGAAACTGTGATGGAAGGCAACGGGATCGGCTGGCCCGCGGTAGCCGCCGTGGTCACCATCGGTGGCGGCGCCAGCATCCCGCTCGTCACCCAACGACTTTCGGAGCATTCGCAGGTGCAGGTGGTCACGACACCGCAACCCGCACTGGACGCCGCGATCGGTGTTGCGCTGTCGGCGACGTACGCAGCCGATGCCGACGCCCAGACCGGGGTCGCGCCGACCGTCGGTGTGGCGGCCACCCCGATGCCGGAAATGACTGCCCAGCAACCGGATTCGTCGACATTCCGGGCGCTGGCCTGGTCGCAGGATGACGCCGACGACGACGTGGTGCCCTACACGGGGCCGGACCTGATGGACTCCACTCGCACAGCCGCTAGGCCCACTGTGCAGTATGTGCCGCCGACCGGGCCGATCGAGGCGCCGCGGTCGGCATGGCAGAAACTTCCCGTGGCGGTTTTCGGGGTCGCCGCGGCGTTGGTGCTCGTCGCCATCGGCGGGGTGACCTATGCGCTGACCGGTGCCACAGGAAGTGTGACAACTTCGGAGACACCTACACCCGCACCGCAACCTGTAACTCAGCGGCAAGCGGCTCCTGTCGAGCCTCCGCCCCCGTCCGCGGTGCCGCCGCCACCCGAGCCGGTAACCCAGGTTGCTCCGCCGCCTCCGGAGCCGGTGAAGGAGGCGCCGCCGCCACCCCCTCCGCCGGAAACGGAGACCCGCGTGGTGACCGTGACGTCGACCCCGCCGCCCACGCATACGACGACCACCACGACCACTACGACGACACCGGCGCCGACCACGACCACGACGACCACCACGACGACGCCAACTACGACGACCAACCCGATGACCACGACCTACATCACGGTGCCGTTCGTCCCGGTACCGATCCCGATACAGGTGCCCAACACGGGTCCCGCCACGCAACAGCAGCAGTACCCGTACGAGCAGAACCCCTACCAGCAGCAGTACCCGTACCAGCAGGAGAGTCCGTATCAGCCGCAGTACCCGTATCAGCCTTAGCGGGTAGAGCCCGGGGGCTACCCGTCGCGATACGCGCGATCGAGCTCAACGGGGGTGATCTGCATGTTTACGCCATTGCACCGGTAAGCGCGGGTGGGTCGCGAACATGTTCACAGCACCTATGTACTCGAGAACGTGCTTAGCCCATCTATTGTGTGCCTGTGCCTGATATGGATCGTCGCAGTGTGATGTTCATGATGGGTCTGGGGGTGGCAGCCGTTGCGCTGCCTGCTGGGGTAGCCAACGCCGACCCGGTCGTCGGCGCTGACCCGCCCGGACCTATCGCGCCCGCGCCCGGGACGCCGACACCGGCGGCTGTTGCACCACCCACGTTCATCTTCCAAGACGAATTCAACGGACCGGCTGGGTCTCCACCGGATCCGGTGTGGTGGTACCTGGTACCGGAGCGGGAGAGCATCAAGAACCCGGTCGAGTGGGACAAGCCGTTCAACATGGGGCGGTACGTGACCGACACGGATCATGTGTTCCAGGACGGCAAGGGCAACCTGGTGATCCGCGCGACGCGTGGGCCGGGCACCACCATCCAGGAGAAATACGCCAGCGCCAAGGTCGTCGGGAACTGGCACGGCGGCATCGGCACCACGTGGGAGGCACGCATCAAGCTCAACTGCCTCACCGACGGGGCCTGGCCCGCTTTCTGGCTTCTCAACGACGATCCCGTCCGCGGTGGCGAGGTCGATCTGGTCGAGTGGTATGGCAACCGTGACTGGCCTTCGGGAACTACGGTGCACGCCCGTCTCGATGGCGAGTCATTCGCCACCGATCCCCACCCGATCGATGGTGGCTGGCACACCTGGCGCATGTCGTGGACGCCGCAGGGCATGTACTTCTGGAAGGACTACGCCCCCGGCATGGAGCCGTACTTCCAGGTGCCGGCGTTCTCCCTGGACGACTGGCCATTCAACGATCCCGGCTACACACTGGTGCCGGTGTTCAACATCGCGATCGGCGGCTCAGGCGGTCGCGACCCCAGTGGGGGCAGCTACCCGGCCGAGATGCTGATCGACTGGATCCGCGTCTTCCAAGGCTGAGTGTCCGCTCGCATTACGTATCGCAGCACGCTGAAGAAGACAATTGTGCGTTATCTGGCGGGGCTCTGAGGAAACTCCAAGATCACCAGGGGGGTTGCTGCGCCCATGTTTGAGCGCTCGTATGGTGCTCTCTGTGGCGCGGCATGCATTAGCCAGCAGACGGCGGGTATCACCGGCCGTCGGGGCTGCTCTGCTCGCCTCGGTCGCGGTGTGCTTTGCGGCGGGTGGCAGCGCCGCTGAGTTCACCGCCGCGCAGCCCGCTTGGTCTGTCGCCGAGGGCGGCATGGCGGATGGTCTGCGGGTGGTGACACCGGTGCTGAGCAAGTTCTCGTCAGCCCCGTCCGACGAGGAATCGGGCATGGCCGTCGTCTCCCTGCAAGGGGCGTCGCGGTCGCGTTACCGCGTCGTCCCCGTCGCTGTCGTCCCCCGATTCCTGCCGGTCGGGGTCGCGCCCGAACGGGGCCTGCAGGTCCGCACGATCCTCACGGCCCGCGCCGTCAGCGCCGCGTTCCCCGAGATCCACGAGATCGGCGGGGTCCGCCCTGACGCGCTGCGGTGGCATCCCGACGGTTTGGCGCTCGACGTGATGATCCCCAACCCCGGCAGTGCCGATGGCATCGCGCTGGGCAACGCCATCGTGGCGTACGCGCTCAAGAATGCGGACCGATTCGGGCTGCAGGACGCGATCTGGCGTGGCACCTACTACACGCCTAGCGGTCCGCAGAGCAGCGGCTACGGCCATTACGACCACGTACACCTCACCACCACGGGCGGCGGTTACCCCAACGGTGGTGAGGTCTATCTGCGCTGAGTCGTCGGCCGCTTAGGCGTTCGTCCCAGCTACTTCACAGCATGCTGCGCACGGGAATCGAGCGTCTGCGGCAGCTAACATGCACATACTGGTGCTGTGCAGGTGAAATCGTGGCTGACGGCGGCGGGGCGATATGTCCGCAGCGCCCCGCTGACCTATGCGTGGCTAGCTGTCCTGCTGGCCACCACGATTGTTCAGCATCAAACGCATGGCCGGGAGTTGCACGACCTGTTGGTCCAGAGTTCGACCAACATCCACCACCTGGAGACCGATCCCCTCTACGTGCTGACGACCAGTCTGTTCTGGATCGACGGTCAGTACTGGGCTCCGTACTTGGTGCTGTTCAGCCTCATCCTCGCGCCCGCCGAACGCTGGCTCGGCCAAATCCGTTGGCTCAGTGTGGGTTTGATCGCACACATACTGGCCACCTACATCAGCGAAGGCCTGCTGTACCTGGCGATCCACGACCACGTCGCACCCGCGCGACTCGTTCAGGTACGCGACGTCGGGGTCAGCTACTTCCTTGTCGGGGTGGGCGCCGTGCTGGCCTACCGCATCGTGCGGCCGTGGCGTTGGGTGTATCTCGGCACAGCGTTCATCTATTTCGGGGCCGCCCTGGTCGGCAACATCAATTTCACCGCGATCGGGCACCTGTCGGCGCTCCTGATCGGGCTGTGCTGCTATCCGTTCGCACGACCGGTGACAGCTCGGGCCAGCACTCCTGACTCCAACAACAGGTCCCGAACTACCGTCTGACACTGCTACTTCTGCCAGATGCTCGTGCGGCCGACTCGTCTGGAGGATCCGCGGACACGCGCGTGGGCGCACATGTTTGGTGATCGGCCTCGACATGGTTTCATCGCAGCGGCAGGCTGGAATACTGCTGTCGGATGAGATCTCAAGGGCGGCGCCGCGCGAAGGTCATCACGATGTCGCGGATGGGTTCCTCTCTGACGGTTCCCCATTGCGGGCCCACCGCAAAACCCGCATCGGTGGCCACGAACCGGTAGCCTGGCAGGTCGCGCCGTGGGTTGAATGGAAACTTCATGTGCCACAACCGTTCTGCGACGGCAACCGCTGCCTTGGTGGGCATGGGTCGGTCGATTCCCAGTGGCGCACAGATATCTTGGGTGTGCACCAGGATGTCCATCAGCGGGTCGACTTCGGTGGTCATCGGTGAGCGTCGTCGCGAGCCGGCCATGGCCCGCAGTCGTGCGGTGATGTCCTGTGGAGTGGCCGGGTCCGTCAGTGCCGACCGGCGGACCATGGCGTCGAAACGGAAGCCTGACTTCAATGCCGCCAACGCGAGGTCCTTGCGGCCGAGTTGCGACTGCGTGATGTGGACCGCAACATCCCGCACGGTCCAGCCCTCGCAGAGGGACTGCGTCGACCACTGTTCCGGGGTGAACGTGTCGAGCAGGTCGGCAAGTGCATTGCGCTGCTCGTCGATGGTGCGCCAGATTGCGTCGGATTCCATATCTGTGAACCGTACTGATGACTGATCTTCGTGGCGCCGACGACGGGATTCGAAACCCGCGTATTCGGCTTGGGAATTTGCTACAACGAAATCAGCGCTTCTAGAACGGGTCGCAATAGCTGGCTATGGTGGTCGCTAATGCGCAGTTCAAGCGCAGTATTGGGCCACCATTGCGAACAGATCTTGTCTGGCTTGCTGCATCCCGATGGTTTGGTCGCACAGCACTACGAACGGAAAGCGCCGGGGTTTCTGGCCGATCGGTTCGTGTGGGCCGCAACGCCCCACCTCATGACCGCGATCGCGACATCGGGAAGCTGATCAGCCGTAGAGCTCAGCGACAGCGCGTCATCTCGCAACGCGAGCAAACACAAGGCTGTCCAGTTTCCGGCGAAAAAGACGGCTCTGCGTCTGCCCGGCGGGTCAGACGGCCACCGCAGGACGTGGGGACCCGCACAGATGCGGAACCGGCTACTCTTACCCGCAATCCGTGGCGGTTCGCCCTGGAACACTGCGGCTTTCGAGGACCACCCTTGATTCCGCGACCGTACCGCCAGCAACCGCGTCGTGCGAGTGGGAGAGCCTTGATGAGGAATCGACCGCGTTTTTCCGTGCCCGGGGTTGCCGTGGCCAGGCGTGAGGTCGAATCGCCTAGCACAGCAGACGACCCCGCCGATGCCGCAGAGAAGCTCCACTGGTGGCTGTTCCATCTGACCTCTGCCTTCCGGCGTCGGGACCACGAGCAGGTCTCGGCGGGAGGATTGACCCTGACGCAGTGTTCGCTGCTCTACACCCTGCGGAAGAAGGGGCCGTTACGCACAGCTGACATCGCGGAATTGAGCAAAGTTTCCGCACCCACAGTAACGCAGGCAGTGAGCCGGCTCGAGCGCCTCGGCCTGGTCAGACGCTTCCGGGACCCATCCGACCAACGCGTTTCGTGGATCGAGATCACCGACGCGGGCTCAACGTTGCAGCGTGAGGCCGTCAACGGGCTTCTCGACGCGATATTGACCGAACTCACGGTGGCGGAGATCATCGCGCTCAAGGATGCGCTGGCACCATTGGAGCGTATTTCACGCGCCGTCGAAACAGAGTTGGAAATGACCGTCGTACTGCCGCATTCCGGTACCGTGCGCGACGCTGTCACGCAGAACAACACGCTATAGCGTGCCTTGTGCGCGCGTGACGATGCTCAGCGGCACCATTACTTTCGTCGGATCTGGCCCGGCGGGTCCGATCTGCGATCAGTTGCAGTGCTTCTCAGAACCTGGGCGGCTCACGCCGCATACCTGAACACGCTGCCCATCGGTAGCGATCGGTAGCGATCGGTAGCGCCTCCGGCGCCTGAATCGGGCCCACTTTGGCTGCCGTGAAGCGCCCTCAGCTCGCCTCCTGGCGCCGGTGAGGTTTGCGGAGACCCCAACGGTGACAATAAAAGTGCTGTTCAGGGCGATAGTTAGGTTGCCCCGTTGTTTCTCAGATATCTCCCACCTAATCTCCAGGACTTGCACAGGAAATTCACATTGAATGCACAAGGAGAGGCCATGCAGGCACTACGTCGTACCCAGTCGTGGGAATGCGACTACGAAACCCGCCCCGCACGACCGCTGTCTCGCCGGACCAAGTTCGCAATTGGGAGTGTCGCGATGGTCGGGGCCGGCGCCCTGGCCATGACGCCGGTGGTCGTGACGCCGACCATGCCGGAGGTCCGCCAGATATCAGAGGCCGCCATCGGGCTTTCTGCGTTCGACAATCCTTTGACCGTATGGCTGAACACATTCACCAATCTGACCACCAATGTGGGCGATCTCGGCGAAGCGATCTCGGGTGCGTCATCAGACTTGTCGGACACCCTGAGCGACCCGGACATCCAAGCCGAACTCACCGGCATGTTCACCAACGCAGATCCGCAGCGTCTGTTGGGCGCACTGACCAATGCCGAGTATCTCGAGCGTCTGGCCGCCGGCGGTTCCGGAGCCGGCGAGACCTTGCAGAACGCCATCACCGGTCTACCGGCCATCCTGCAGCGGATGGCCGGTGATGTCGCGGCGGGCGAATTCCTCGACGCATTCAGCGAGATCAACGTCTGGGTACTGGTGGACGTGCTGGGTGACGGTCGAGGAGAACTTCTCGACGCCTTCCGTGTTCCCGGCGACTTCCTCGAGGAGGCCGGTTTCGGCCCGATCGCCCGGATCCTGGGGACCACCTGGATGGATCCCCTCGACGCGGCAGGCAACCCGCGATCCGGATACGGGGCGGGTCTGCTGTCTCGCGCAGTTCTGGGCAATGCCGCCCGCGCGGTGATGGCACCGACGATCACCGCGAGCATCCAGACCATGGAGATTCTCGATGCCACCGTATTGGCGCTGAAGAACGGCGACTACGAAACGGCGATCAGTGGGTTGGTGAACGCACCGGCCAGGATCACCAACGCCTTCCTCAACGGATACATACCGTCCTTCATCGACCCCGAAACGGGTGAGGGCGCAATCGATCCCACCACCGGTCAGCCGTACCCGGCGCAGGCATTCCCGGGCATCTTCACCCCGCTGACCACTCGGGCCAACGGCAGCACCTCAGTCGGTGGCACCTTTGACTTCTTCTTCAACCAGGCAGTCCGGGAGGTCATCAAGTCGTTGGAGATCGGGCCTCGTCCGCAACCGGATCCACAGCAGGCCACGGACACCGCCCGCCCTGAGTCGCGGACCATGTTGACGTCCGGGTCGTTGACCGACATCCCGCTCGGCACCAACACCGTCACGCTCAAGGTGGACTCGCCGATCTCGGACGGCGACACTGCATCGGCACCTGGGCTCAAGCAGACCCCCGGATCGACTGAAGCAGCCGCTTCCGCCGGGGGGCTCACCACGCTTCGAGACGATGAGAAGGTCGGCACCTCGGCGCCCGCCGAGGCCGACGCGGTGACCGGTACAGATGCGGCGACCGCTGAAGCCAACGACACTACATCGACACCGGCACCCTCGACTGACGGGTCTTCCGCCGAGGGCGCCTCCAGCGAAAGCAAGTCGATCGTCAAGAAGCCGAAGGCGACCAACTCCCCCCGCGGAACCCTGGCGCGCATCGGTGCGAATACCCGCGGTTCGATCGACAAGTCACTACGGACCGACCGGGAACGCGGCGGGGCGGCCAACAGTGGATCGAGCGACAACACCACGTCTTCGCGTGACGGCGCAGGGTCGAGCGACGCTGCGGGTCGTAACGACTCTCGGCGGGGCAACTTCAGCCATCGGTCCGGCAATATCGCTTCGAGCAGCAAGGACGGCAAGGCCGGCAGTCCCTCCGCCGGTGGCGCTTCGAAGTCCGACCGCGGCAACGACTCCTCCGGCAGCGATGACTGAACTCTGCTGAAGCAGAGCAACACTCCCGCGTCGTGAGGGGACCCGTCCGCGGGGATGGCCGGATCTCGGCCGTCCCCGCGGATCTTTTGCGGCAGTACACATCTCGCCGAGGCGCAGCGCCGGATCAGCGATGGTTTCCGGACTGCTGCTCGTGGTGGTCGCGTTCGGGGGCATGCGAGGTCACGGTCTGCGTGGCGGTCCCGGTGGCGGTGTCGGGTGGGCGCTGCCCGCCAGGATCGTAGTCGCAGGTAAACACCAGCAAACGGTTTCGGATGCCCCGCTTCGCAGACCTAAGGTCAAACGACGGTCAAGATCGCTCTTGGTGGGTGATTGGGAGTGTCACATAGGCCGCTGACCTGCAAAAACCGTAGAGCCGATGACGGGAATCGAACCCGCGTATTCAGCTTGGGAAGCTGATGTTCTGCCATTGAACTACATCGGCGGTGTGTGGCTAGGAAGGTTAGCATCCGCAGCCTATACGCTCGTCGGGTGCTGCTCTCCGATCGCGATATCCGAGCCGAGATCGCCGCGAAACGCCTGGCCATCGAGCCGTTCGACGACACGCTGGTGCAGCCGTCCAGCGTCGACGTGCGGCTGGACAGCTTGTTCCGGGTGTTCAACAACACCCGTTACACCCACATCGACCCGTCGATCCAGCAGGACGAGCTGACCAGCCTGGTCGAACCAGATGCCGGTGAGCCGTTCGTGCTGCACCCGGGGGAGTTCGTGCTCGGCTCCACCTTGGAACTGTGCACGCTGCCAGCCGACCTGGCGGGCCGCCTGGAAGGCAAGAGCTCCCTGGGCCGGCTGGGCCTTCTGACACATTCGACGGCCGGCTTCATCGACCCGGGCTTCTCCGGTCACATCACCCTGGAGCTGTCGAACGTCGCCAACTTGCCGATCACGCTGTGGCCCGGCATGAAGATCGGCCAGCTGTGTCTACTGAGGCTCACCAGCCCGGCTGAGCATCCGTACGGCAGCGCCAAGGTCGGTTCGAAGTACCAGGGCCAGCGGGGGCCGACCCCGTCGCGGTCACACTTGAACTTCATCAAGTCCTAGGCGCCACGAGCGTGCGCATATTGCTGCTGAAACACGGCGGTTTGAGCAGCAGACGCGCACGGTCGCGGGGAAAGTCTGGGGAAAGTCCTGGGAAAGCGGCATCGATCTGTGGCGCCGTTTACAGGAATACCGAGTAGGGTCTAACTAACCGGCGTCGGCGGGCACCGTGCCGTCGCGGCCCGACCAGAACAAGCGCTATCAGCTAATGCGTTCCGGTGTAACGATCGAGCTGCTTGCGTCGATGAAAGTTCTAGTGGTCGGGCGCGTGCGGGATGTGTGCACAATGGCGAATCGCACAACGCAGCAAACACTTTGGAGGGGCTCGGTGGACATCGTACTAGGTGTGTCGATGACACCTACGACGGTCCGCATGGTGCTGGTCGAGGGGGAAAAAGCCGACGGCGTCACCGTCGATCACGACGTCTTCGACGTCACGGGCGGGGACGGCTCGGCAACCTTGAGCGCGGCGGACCAAGTAATCGCGGCGGTGCTCGGAACCCAGGAGAGCGCCGCCGCGGGCGGACACCAATTGAAGGCCACCGGTGTCACGTGGTCCGACCATTCGGATGCGTCTGCATTGCGTGACGCGCTGACCGCACACGGGATCGACGACGTGATGCTGGTGTCAGAGGGCCACGCTGCCGCGGCACTGGCCGAGGCCGTCGGTCACGCCGTCGGCTACGGCACCACGGCACTCCTGTTCATCGATCGCGACGCGGCGACGCTGTCGGTGGTCAAGACCGACGACGGCTCTGTGGTCAAGGTGCTGGGCCGCAGCCTGCACAGCAGCGACGCGATGGCGGTGCTCACTGAGATGGCGGCTGCCGTCGCGGCCCAGGATTCGGCACCGCAAGGCATGTTCGTGGTCGGTGCGGGCGTCGACGTCAGCTCGGTCAAGGCCCACCTGGAGAACCTGGTTTCGCTTCCGGTCAGCGCTCCGGACGAACCCGAACTCGCACTGGCCCGCGGCGCCGCACTGGCGGCGGCGAGCGCACCGGCGTTCGAGGCGTCCACCGTTGGTCTGGCGTATTCCCAGGACCCCGAAGGCACCACTGCGGGTAGTGCCTACGCCGGGTTGGCCGCGCTGCCCACCGAGATGGCCGCCGTCGGCACCGAGCTCGACGGCTTCGAGTCGGCGTTTGGCGACGAGCCGCTGGTCGAGGAAGGGCGCAAACCGTTCCTGCTGGTCGGCAGTGCATTGACCTCGGTATTCGTCATTGGTGTCGTCGCACTGGTCATTTCGCTGGCGGTCAGCATCCGGCCGACCGTAGACCAACGGCCCGCACCCGCTGAGGGCGCGGTGATCCCGGCGGCTCCGGTCAAGCCCGCGGCGCCTGCGCCCGCGCCGGTACCGGTGCCCGAAGCGCAGCCCGCTCCGCAGGCGCCTCCGCCCGCACCGCCGCCGGAAACCATCAAGGCTCCGATCCCGGTGGTGCAGGAGGCCCCGCAGCCGCGTACGGTCGTCGTCGATCAGCAGCCCGCGGCCGCCCCGCAAGCCCCGCCTCCGGCAGCTCCCGTGCCCGAGGCTCCTCCGCCGGCACCGGTGCCCGTGGCGCCCGCCCCTGTTCTGCCGGCCCCCGCACCGATCTACAACCCGCCGGGCTACATCCAGCCGCCGGTGGTGATGCTCCCGCCGATCCTGAGTCCGCCGGTGATCGAGCAGCCACGGCGTTCCCCGTGGCAGCCGCCCCGGCAGCGTCAGTCGGCCGATGAGCCCGATTACCCCTGGCAGCCGCCGTCGCGGCAGAGCCCGGGTTCGCAGTATCCGTATCCCGGCTCAGGATCAGACGGCTCCGGAGACTGGGGCCCCGGTTCCGGTTCCGACGGTCGCCGTGGTGGTGACAACACCTGGAACCCAGGGGGTTCGGGCGGTCGCGGCGGCGATGGCGGCGGTCGCGGCGGTGATTCGATCTGGCCGTGGCCGTTCGGCGGCCACTGACCGCTACCAACCGTTACCTGACGTTGGTTTGCCGCTTGATGTGACGTAGCGGCGCGCTCACTCGCACGGCCTATTCAGGCAGTATGCGATGCACCGTATTCGGAACCGGTTATCTCGGAGCCACGCACGCCGCCGGGATGGCAGAGCTCGGCCACGAGGTCATCGGGGTGGACATCGACCCGGGCAAGGTGGCCAAGCTCGCCTCCGGCGATATCCCGTTCTATGAGCCGGGATTGCGGAAGGTGTTGAACGACAACCTGTCCGCGGGCCGGCTCCGGTTCACCACCGACTACGAGGAAGCCGCCGACTTCGCCGACGTGCATTTCCTCGGGGTGGGCACACCGCAGAAGAAGGGCGACTACGGCGCCGACCTGCGCCATGTGCACGCCGTCATCGACGGCCTGGTGCCGCGGTTGCGTCGCCCGGCGGTGATCATCGGCAAGTCGACCGTTCCGGTGGGCACCGCCGCGGACCTGTCCAAGCGGGCCATCGGCCTCGCTCCTGACGGCGTCGACGTCGAGGTGGCCTGGAATCCCGAGTTCCTGCGCGAGGGCTTCGCCGTGCACGACACGCTGCACCCCGACCGCATTGTCGTTGGCGTGCAACCTGATTCCGGCCCGCACCCGAGGAGGGCAAAAGAATCACGCGCCGAGGCTGCGGTACGGGAGCTGTACGCGCCGTTGCTTCAGGACGGCGTGCCGTTCCTGGTGACCGACCTGCAGACCGCCGAGCTGGTCAAGGTGTCTGCCAATGCGTTTCTGGCCACCAAGATCTCGTTCATCAACGCGATCTCCGAGGTGTGTGAGGCTGTCGGCGCCGACGTCACGCTCCTGGCTGACGCGCTCGGCCACGACCCGCGCATCGGGCGGCGCTTCCTCAACGCAGGCCTTGGCTTTGGTGGAGGCTGCCTGCCCAAGGACATTCGTGCATTCATGGCCCGCGCCGGTGAGCTCGGCGCCAACCATGCGCTGACCTTCCTGCGCGAAGTCGACAGCATCAACATGCGGCGCCGCACCGCGATGGTGGAACTGACTGCCCGGGCGTGCGGGGGATCTCTGCTGGGCGCTAACATCGCGGTGCTGGGTGCGGCGTTCAAGCCCGAATCCGACGACGTGCGTGACTCGCCCGCGCTCAACGTGGCGGGCATGCTGCAGCTCAACGGGGCCACGGTGAACGTATACGACCCGAAGGCAATGGAGAACTCACAGCGGGTCTTTCCGACGCTGAACTACTCGACGTCTGTCGTCGAGGCGTGCGAGCGGGCCGACGCGGTGCTGGTGCTGACCGAATGGCAGGAGTTCCTGGACCTGGATCCCGACTCGTTGGCCGATACGGTGCGCGCGAAAGTCGTTGTCGACGGCCGCAATTGCCTGAACGTGCAGCGGTGGCGACAGGCCGGATGGGGCATGTATGCATTGGGGCGCGCGGCGGCGGCTGTTTGACAGTTGTCGAACAATTCCCGCAGTCGTAACCTCGGATCATGCGGGAACGGATCCGTTGGCTCGCTCTGCACGGCGTCATTCGCGGCCTGTCCGCGGTCGGAATGCGTCAGGGAGACCCACAGGCCAGGCTGATTGTCGACCCACAGGTACGTGCGGACCCGGCATCCTTCGCCGACGAGCTGCGCGACCGCGGCCCGGTGATCCGTTGCCGGGCAGTGCTTCTGACCTTCGATCACACCGTCGGCTACGAGCTGCTCCGGTCCGACGATTTCCGGGTCAACAAGCTGGGCGGCGGCCTGCCGAAACCACTGCGGTGGATCGTCGACAAGACGAACACGGGCCTGCTGCACCCGATCGAGCCCCCGTCGCTCCTATCGATCGAACCGCCGGACCACACCCGGATGCGCAAACTGGTGTCCTCGGTGTTCACCACCCGCGCGGTGGCCCGGTTGCGGGAACGCGTCGAAGAAACCGCTGTCGAGCTGCTTGACGGACTTGAGACGACAAAAGACCTCACCGGCTCCATAGACGTGGTCGACCGCTACTGTGCCAAACTGCCCGTCGCGGTGATCGGCGACATCCTCGGCGTGCCCGAGTCCGACCGACCCAACATCCTGCACTTCGGTGAACTCGCCGCGCCCAGCCTCGACATCGGTTTGTCGTGGCCGCAGTGCCAGCGGGTCAACGAGGGCATCGCAGGGTTCGACCGCTGGTTGACCGGCCATCTGCGGTACCTGCGGAGCAACCCGGGCGAGGATCTGATGAGCCAGATCATCTCCGCGTCCGACGGTGGGGCGGCCGGCGAACCGCTCACCGAGCATGAGTTGAAGGCCCTCGCCGGGCTGGTGCTGGCGGCCGGTTTCGAGACCACGGTCAACCTGCTGGGCAACGGCATCCGGATGTTGCTGGACCACCCCGAGCACCTGGAGACGCTGGCCGCACAGCCCGAATTATGGCCCAACACAGTCGAAGAGATCCTGCGCCTCGATGCGCCGGTGCAGATGAGCGCGCGAATGGCGGCCCGCGACACCGACGTCGCCGGCACCGCCGTGCAAGCCGGCGAGCTGATCATCATCCATCTGGCCGGAGCCAACCGCGACCCGCGGGTGTTCGCCGACCCGCACCGGTTCGACATCGAACGCGAGAACGCCGGCCGGCACCTGTCGTTCTCCGGTGGCCGGCATTTCTGCCTGGGTGCGGCGCTGGCCCGCGCCGAGGGAGAGGTCGGCCTGCGCGCGTTCTTCGACCGGTATCCCGACGCCCGGCTGGCAGGCGGTGGCGTACGGCGCGACACGCGCGTTTTGCGCGGTTGGTCGACTCTACCGATCACGCTCGGCACCGCGCGTGCGGCGGTAAATTCGTAATGTGGACTTCCGAGCTGCTCTGCTCGATCAGACTCGAGCCTTCGGAGAGTTGATCGCGACCGGCGATCCCGAGACGCGCATTCCGACCTGTCCGGACTGGACGCTCAAACAGCTCTTCCGCCACGTGGGCCGCGGAAACCGTTGGGCAGCACAGATAATCGCAGAGCGAAGGACGCGGGCACTGGACCCGCGCGAGGTACGCGACGGTCGCCCGCCCGATGACACCGATGCGGCGATCGCCTGGCTCAACGACGGTGCCGAGCTGGTCCTCGATGCCGCGGACCACGTTGGCAACAGCGCCCGCGTGTGGACCTTCATGGGACCCAAGCCCGTGGGCTGGTGGATCCGCCGTCGCGTGCATGAGGTCGCCGTTCACCGCGCCGACGCCGCGCTGGCTCTCGGGGCCGATTTCGACTTGGCGCCCGAACTCGCCGCCGACGCGGTCAGCGAATGGCTCGACCGGACGTGCGTGGAGGCGACCGTAGCGCACCAGACGCCTCTGGAGCCCGGGCGTACCGTGCATCTGCACGCCACCGATGCCGGCCTGGGTCCGACCGGTGAATGGATGGTGCGTAACGACGACGGCGAGATCTGGTGGTCGCACGACCACGGCAAAGGCAGCGTCGGGGTGCGCGGCAGCGCCACGAATCTGTTGCTCGCGGTCACGCGGCGGGCCACGGCGGCCGATCTCGGGCTGGAGACGTTCGGCGACATCGGCGTGTGGGACCGGTGGCTCGAGCACACCCCGTTCTGAGTAGCGTACGTTTCGTTCATGACCACATCCGAGATCGCGACGGTTCTGGCCTGGCACGATGCGCTCAACGCGCAGGACTTCGGGACCCTGGACCAGCTGTGCAGCGATGACATCGAATTCGGTGACTCCCGTGGCGCGGCACAGGGCCGCGCCGCCCTGCGGCAATGGGCGCGAGAGCTGGGCGAGACCGTGACGGCCGGCCAGATGTTCGTGCACGACGGAGTGGTGGTCGTCGAGCAGACCATCCTGGACTCCGACGGCGACGCCAGCACTTCGGCTTCGGCGTTCCGGGTTGTCCATGACCACGTCACCTCGGTTTTTCATCACCCTGACCTGGCCGCGGCGCTGGCGGCGACGGACCTGACCGAGAGTGATCTTGTTTGAGGCGGCAACGCTAGTGGTGTGAGTGCTCGGGCGTGGCCAGCACTGCCGCGATACCCGTCGTCAACGGAACCGACAGGGCCAGTGCGATACCGCCGACCGCGGACCGCGTGATCTCGATGGCCACGCTCTCACCCGTCAGCACATCGCCCAGGGAGCGGTTGGCGACGCTGAACAGCAGTAGCAGTGGCAGGGCGCTGCCGGCGTAGGCCAGCACGAGGGTGTAGACGGTGCTGGCGATGTGATCGCGACCCACTCGCATGGCCCCGACGAAGACCGACCGCCGAGTGCCGCCGTGCTCAGCCAGTTCGAACACCGTCGACGCCTGCGTCACCGTCACATCGTTGAGCACACCGAGTGAACCAATGATGAATCCGGCCAAGAGCAGGCCCGTGATCGACACATTGCCCAGATACGCCGCAACCTCATTGTTCTGATCCTCGGACAGACCCGTCAGATGAGCCATTTCGATTGCCCCCCAGGACAACAACGCGGCGAGCAGCAGTGCGGCGAGCGTACCGAGCAGGGCGGCACTGGTCCGCAGGCTCACCCCGTGGGCCAGGTAGATGACGGCGTAGAGGATCGCCGCCGAGGCGACCAGCGATACGGGGACGGCCGCGGCACCGTCGCGCAGCGCAGGCAGCAGGAACACCACCAGCACCACGAACGCAACCGCGATACCGATCAGGGCGCGCAGCCCGCGCCAGCGCGCCACTGCCACGATGACCACCGCGAACGTCGCCGCCAGCGCAGCCAGCGGCCAGGTGCGTTCGAAGTCGAAGAACGCGTACGTCGTCGTTCCCGCATCGTCGACCTGTCGGCTCAACCGGACGTTGTCCCCGGGAGCCAGATGGGGTTGTCCGGGGCCGTTGGTGAACTCCAGCAGAGTATTCGCGCCTTTGTTGGGTCCCGAGTCGATCGAGACCAGGTTCTGCACGCATTGGCCACCGCCGGGCGGGGCCGGCATTGGATTGGCGGTGAGCACCGCGCCGGTCGACGGACTGCCGCAGTCGGCCATACGGCCGGACAACACGTGCCCGGCCTCGGTGGTGACCGCGCCGCCCGCGGAGTTCTGGAATGGCAGTGGGATGGCGACTTTCTGCTGGCTCGGCCACAGCAGGACCAATCCGGCCAGTACCGCGATACCGATGGCGACCAGCATGCCGACGACGATCTTGGCGGCCAGCGGGCCGAACGGGGCAGGACCGCCGCTCAGTGAGTGTGAGTGTGAGTGGGAATGCGAATGCGCCACTCGCACAGGGTAGAGCGTCGAGCTGTTCGGGTACTGCGCCGCGACTACTGCCGGTAGCTGGCCAGGAAGTTGCCCAGCCGCTCGATCGCCGCGGACAGATCACGTGACCATGGCAGGGTGACGATGCGCAGGTGATCCGGTGTGGGCCAATTGAACCCAGTGCCCTGGGTGAGCAAGATCTTCTCCTGCAACAACAGGTCGAGCACGAGCTGCTCGTCGTCCTGGATGTCGTGGACCTCGGGATCCAGCCGCGGGAATGCATAGAGCGCACCCGAGGGCTTCACACAGGACACGCCGGGGATTTCGTTGAGCTTGGTCCACGCAGTGTCGCGCTGTTCCAGCAGCCGCCCGCCGGGCAGAACCAGATCATCGATGCTCTGATAGCCGCCGAGGGCTACCTGAATGGCATGCTGCGCAGGCACATTCGGACACAACCGCATGTTGGCCAGCAGGCTGATGCCCTCGATGAAGCTGCTCGCGTGTTCCTTGGGTCCGGTGATAACTAACCAGCCCGATCGGTAGCCCGCAACGCGGTAGGCCTTGGACAGCCCGTTAAAAGTCAGACACAGCACGTCCGGCGCCACCGACGCCATCGAGATGTGTTTGGCGCCGTCGTAGAGGATCTTGTCGTAGATCTCGTCGGCCAGCAGCATCAGCTGATGCTTGCGCGCCAGGTCCGCGATCTGGGTGAGGGTTTCGCGGCTGTACACCGCGCCCGTCGGGTTGTTCGGGTTGATCACGACGATCGCCTTGGTGCGCTCGGTGATCTTGGACTCCAGATCGGCGATGTCGGGGTTCCAGTCCTGCGTCTCGTCGCACAGATAGTGCACCGGGGTTCCACCGGCCAGCGAGGTCGACGCGGTCCACAGTGGATAGTCCGGCGTCGGAATCAGCACCTGATCACCGTTGTCCAGCAGCGCCTGCAGCGTCATGGTGATCAACTCGGACACACCATTGCCGAGATACACGTCGTCCACGTCGAACCGGGGGAATCCCTCGACCAGCTCGTAACGGGTGAACACCGCACGGCGGGCGCTGAGAATGCCCTTGGAGTCGGAGTAGCCCTGCGCATGCGGCAGCGCCTGGATCACGTCGCGCATGATCACATCGGGAGCCTCGAAGCCGAACGGCGCCGGATTGCCGATGTTCAGCTTGAGGATGCGATGGCCTTCAGCTTCCAGCCGCGAGGCGTGCTGGTGTACCGGCCCGCGAATCTCGTACAGGACATCCTGCAGCTTCGTCGATTGGGCGAATACACGTGGCTTCGGGTGGTGCCCGGTACCTTGCCACGGCAGCTGATGGGTAGTCACGTCCACCATGGTCTCACCGTCGTCCAATTGTTTTGCAATTTGCGGTACAGGCGACAGAAACGCCGATGGCCAGTCAAGGCACACAGTTCAGGGTGAACATGTGCCATAACTGGCCATCGGCGGTGTCGATCTAGCGCTTACCGGGGCGCCGTGTACCCGGCTTGATGCCCAGCCCCACCACGGGCGGTTCGGGCTTGGCCGGCTCCGCCGGCGCGGCTACAGCCACAGGTGCCGGGGCAGCAGGAGCGGCGTTGTTGTTGCTCGGCGCGGCCTTCTTGGCGCCGGGACGGCGTGCGCCTGTGGCGATGCCCAGACCCACCACGGGCGGTTCCGGTTTGGCGGGCTCCGCCGGTGCCGCGGCCACAGGTGCCGGAGCGGCGGCTGCCGGAGCAGCAGTCTTCTTGGCTCCCGGACGCTTGGCGCCCGTAGCCAAGCCCAGACCCTTCACCGGAGCGGCGGGCGCTGCCGGTGCCGCCGGAGCAGCGGTCTTCTTGGCTCCCGGACGCTTGGCGCCTCCGGCCAGGCCCAGACCCTTAACGGGGGCAGCGGCAGCCGGTGCCGCCGATGCCTGCGCGGCAGGCGCGGCCTTCTTGGCGCCGGGACGCTTGGCAGCGCCCCCCATGCCCAAGCCGGTCACGGGCTTGACTTCCGCGGCGGTGGCCGCAGCAGGTGCCGCGGCGACTGCGACTTCCTCGACGACCGGTGCTGCCGCGGCCGCAGCAGCTTCTGCCTTGGCCTCGGCCTCGGCGCGAACAGCCGCGCGTGCCTCGGATTCCTTGGCCGCCGTGCCCTTCTCGGGCAGGGTGATGACGGACTTGTCGAGCGAGGCCAGCAACAGCTGGGCCACGTCGAGCACCTCGGCCTTCGGCAGATCGGCGTTGGCGGCTACCTCATCGACACCGTCGGTGAGCATCACGCGGCAGAACGGGCATCCGGTGGCGATCGCAGAGGCGCCTGTGTCGAGTGCCTCCTCGGTGCGCTCCTGGTTGACGCGCTTGCCGATGTGCTCTTCCATCCACATCCGCGCACCACCGGCACCACAGCACAGGCCACGGTCGGCGTGACGCGGCATCTCGGTGAGTTTGGCCCCGGCCGCTCCGATCAGCTCACGAGGCGCGGCGTACTCCTTGTTGTGCCGGCCCAGGAAGCACGGATCGTGGTAGGTGACGTCCTGACCCACCGGCGACACCGGAACCAGCTTCCTGTCCCGGACCAGGCGGTTGAGCAGCTGCGTGTGATGCAGCACGGTGTAGTTGGCGCCGAGCTGCGGGTACTCGCGGCCGATTGTGTTGAAGCAGTGCGGACAGGTCACCACGATCTTGCGGTCGACCGTCTCGACACCCTCGAACAGCTCGTTGATGGTCTCCACGTTCTGCCCGGCCAGCTGTTGGAACAGGAACTCATTGCCGGCCCGTCGGGCGGAGTCACCGGTACAGGTCTCGCCGGTGCCCAGCACCACGAACTTGACGCCCGCGGCGGCGAGCAGCTCGGCGACGGCCTTGGTGGTCTTCTTCGCGCGGTCCTCATAAGCGCCGGCGCAGCCGACCCAGAACAGGTACTCGAATCCGTCGAAGCTGTCGACGTCCTGACCGTAGACCGGGACGTCGAAATCGAGTTCGTCGATCCAGTTGGTGCGGTCCTTGGCGTTCTGGCCCCAGGGGTTGCCCTTGTTCTCCAGGTTCTTGAACAGCACGCCGAGCTCACCGGGGAACTCCGACTCGACCATGACCTGGTAGCGGCGCATGTCGACGATGTGGTCGATGTGCTCGATATCCACCGGGCACTGCTCGACGCAGGCGCCGCAGTTGGTGCAGGACCACAGCACGTCGGGGTCGATCACACCGCCCTGCTCAAGGGTGCCGACCAACGGGCGCAGCGCCTGCTCGGGACCGGATCCCATGACACGTTCGAAGCCGTCCTCGGGCACACCGTGCCGAAGCGCGCTGTGGTCCAGCGTGGCGAAGTCGACCGAGCCTTCCTCGGGCATCGGCTTGCCCTCGATGATGTACGGGGCCTTGGCGAACAGGTGATCGCGCAGGTTCATGATCAGGAGCTTGGGCGACAGCGGCTTGCCGGTGTTCCAGGCCGGGCACTGCGACTGGCACCGACCGCACTCGGTGCAGGTCGCCATGTCGAGGTTGCCCTTCCAGGTGAAGTCCTCGATGCGGCCCTTGCCGAACACCGCGTCCTCGGCGGGATCGTCGAAGTCGATCTTCTCGCCCTTGTACTCCATCGGCAGCAGCGGGCCGAGGCCGTTGGGCAGGCGCTTGAACGTGACGTTGATGGGGGCCAGGCCGATGTGCAGGTGCTTGGAGTGCAGCACGATCAGCAGGAAGGCCAGCATGACGCCGATGTGGGCCATCAGTGCCAGGGTCTCCAGCCACACGTTGGCGGTGTGTCCCAGCGGGGCCAGCAGAGCAGCCATCGCGTCGGAGAAGAACGCACCGGACTGATACGGGAAGGCGGCGCGCCCCTCGTAGTTGAGCACGTTCACCGCGGCGCCTCGGAACACCGCATAGGTCAGGATGACCAGGAAGATCATGTACAGGATGGTCCAGGCGCCGCCGTTGTGCGAGCCGTAGAACCGGGATCCGCGACCCACCTTCTCGGGGTTCTTGTTGATACGGATGATCGCGAAGACGATGATGCCGGCCAGCACTGCGACGGCGAAGAAGTCCTGCAGGAAGCCCAGCACGGGCCAGCGGCCGATGATCGGGATGTGGAACTCGGGGTCGACCAGCACCCCGAAGGCCTCGAGGTACACCGTAGCGAGGACGAAGAAGCCCCACATCGTGAAGAAGTGCGCGATGCCGGGGATCGACCATTTCAGGAGCTTCGACTGGGCGAAGACTTCCTTGTTCTGGTTCAGGAAGCGCTGAACCAGATGGTCCTTGCGGCCGCGTTCGTCACCGACCTTCTGCCCGGAGCTGATCAGCTTGGTCAGCCACATGATGCGCTTGACAGCAAATACCAAGACGATGGCAGTCGCCACCAATCCAACGATCAACCGGCCCGTCGTGAGTATGTGCTCCAGGCTGTTTTCCAACGGGTGCCTCCCAGGTCCATGGTTACTGGTCGGTAACTAATCCATGTTACCGACCGGTAACTTAAGCTCAGTGCCTGCTTATAGTGACATCTATTACGGAATCACCGCTACCAAGGCTGTCCTAACTCCCTTTCGCGACCTCTTGGGTTCCGGCTGTGGAAATACTTGTGATTCCCTGGTAGCCGACTGCGACGCTCGTCACAGGTGCCGTGATATCCGTCGTGATTTTTCCTCGCTGGGACCGAATATCGGCTGTGTTTTGAGATATCGGCCGGAGTTGTCAGTTCTGCACGGCCAGCATTGCTCGCAACATCGACAGCATCTCCGAGCGTGATTCGGCGCCGAGTCGCCGCCGGATCCGTGCCACGTGATGCTCGACGGTCTTTGCCGAAATGAACAATTGACTGCCGATGTCGCGGTACGGCATGCCGAGCAGGAGCAACTCGGCGACTTCGCGTTCCCGATCGGATAACCGCGCGGCAGCGCTCGGCCCGCGCTGGGCCGCCGGCGACGCAGCGCTCGTGGCGGCCGCCAATTCCGGTAGTGGTGTCTCATCGACCGCGCTGCCCTGTTTGAGATCGCGGGCCAGCTGCAGCATCGCTTGCGATACCCGGGCGTCGGGTGTGTGCAGCGCGGCCTGGCTCGCCAGCCGGGTGCCGTCCCAGGTCAGGCCATATTGCGCCAATGCGCGTGCGGCCACGGTGACCTCGTCGGTGTCGACCTGGTTGGCCAGCACACGAAGCCAGGTGCGGCCCGCATGAGCCAGGGCCCGGGCGAACGTGCTCTGGCCGGCCGCCGCGGTCAGCGCCTGCCCATGCGGGGCCACCGCGGCCGGAGAGCCGGCCAGGATCCCGGCGTGCACGCCGGCCCAGTGCAGCGGTACTGACCACAGCACCGGATTGCCCAACGATTCCAGCAGGTCGAAGGCTTGTGAGAGGGCGTGCTGCATTCGGTCGACCTGACGCATCCTGGCGCCGGCCACCCACAGTTCGCCGAGCGGGAGCAGGGAGAACAGGTCGACGGAGTACTCGGCCAGCACCTCCATGGCTGCATACCAGTGCTGTTGGACGGCGCCGCTGTCCCCGGCGCGGCGCGCGACGGCGGTGCGCAGCGCGGCGGCCCACAGGGCATCCCGTCGGTGCAGCCCGTGGTCTGCGGCGGCCGCATCGGCGGTGGCCGCCCCGAGCTGGCCGTCCTGCATCCGCACCCAGCCCTGCAGCAGCCGATGCCGATGGACCGTGAAGGACACTTCGTCGGTGCCCTCCGTGCGGACTGCCCGGCCGATCACGCTGCGGGCCCGCACGGGATCGCCGCCGTGCAGAGCTACCAGTGTGACCAGCGCCGACGGGGTGTCCGGAGCGACGGCACCGGCGTGGTGTTCGCTCGCGAGGGCCTGTCCGAGCCGGGCGACCGTGGCCGGAAACGGCTGATCCAGCGACGACAACACCCCATCTGCCAGGCTGTGGGCTGCGCGGGCTGCGGCGGTGGGCGGGCCGGTGCGCTCGATGATCAGTGCTTCGCGCGCTGCGGTGAGATCACCCGCGGCGACCCCGACGATGACACCAGCCGCGCTCACCGCGGCATCCGGATACGGTCCCAGCCATCGAAACAGGTCGGCCGCCGCGGCGGCGTTGCCGTCGTGGGCGGCGATGCTGGCGGCGATCCGAACGGCTGCGGCGCGCTGCGGGGCGTCGTCGGACTCCAGCAGTTCATCGGCCATCCGGCCAGCCGTGGAACAGTCACCCGTAAGCGCCAGTGCGTCCGCGAGCCGGGTGTTGCCGGAGATGGATCCGGCCTTTGCGGCAGCCCGGTACAGCGCCGCCGCGCGAGCTGGGCGGCCGTGCACGCGGACCGCGCGCTCGATCAGCGCATCGGCCAACCGGTCGTCGCGCAAACCGTGCTCGGCCAGTTGCACGGCAAGATCGGCAGACAGCGTCGACATCTCCAGTTGCGAGTTCAGCAGGGACGTCTCGATCTCGTGATGACGTGCGGCGCCGGCGATCTGGGCCAGGCACTCGTGCACCAGCCGCACGAACCGGCGGTCATACGACGGCTCAACCAGGCCACTCGCGCGGGCCCGGTCGACCAGGTCCACGGCCTCTTCGCCGCTGCAGTGCAACGCCGCGGCCACATCATCGGGGCCAAGCCCCTGACTCAACGACGTGATGAGCAGGGTGTCGCGGGTGTGTTCGTCGATGCGGCATAACCGGTCTATCAGGGTGAACTGCGCAGACTGATCCGGCGGGATCGTCGACTGCGCGGCCGTGGTCACCAGAAACGGCAGACCGGCCGTCGCAGTCAGGACCGATCTGACGGTTTCGGCCGACGCGGGCACGCCGAGCGCGTTGGTGAGGATGCGATTGACCTCGGCGACCGGGAGCGAGCCCAGGAACACCGCCGGACTTTCCCGCTGCAGTGCGGTGGCCAGGGCGCGCAGTGCCGGCCGGTGCACCAGCGGTGCGGTCGCCACGACCACCGTCGCCGCTGGATCGGTGATGTGCTCGGAGAACTCGGCGAGTTCCTCGTCGCCGAGCAGCTGCGCATCGTCGACCACGTATGCGGCGTCGACAGCATCGCCGGGGCGGGGCGGCCGGGTCAGTACCAGCCGGCCGGCGTCACGTAGTGCGCTGCGCACCGCGGTGAGCACCGAGGTCTTACCTGTCCCGATCCCACCGGTTACCAACAGCTTTGCCGGTCGGGTCGGCGCGGAGACCACTGCCGCTACGGCGTCGCGGGCAGCCGGCGGCAGGTCCATGCCGGTGTCCGGCGCCGGGAGGGACATGACTGGCTAAGCGCCGCCGTCGCCCGCGCCGCCGCCGTCTCCTCCCGGTGCCGGGACGGTCGGCCTTGTCGGGAAAGTCCAGGTTGGGCGGCTGTGAGTGGTGGTCGGCGTTTCAGTGGTGGTCGGTGGCGCCGACGTGGTCGTTGCAGTTGTCGCGGTGGTGGTCGGGCTGGTCGTCGTCGTGGTGGTTGTGGTGGTGCTCGTCGTCGTGGTTGTGGTCGGTTCTGTGGTGGTCGGCTGATCGCTCGTCGTGGTGTCCGATGTGGGGGTGTCCGTCGGCGTATACGTATGCGTCTGCGTGATCACGGTTGTCGGGGTGATGACGGTGGTGGTGTCTTGACCGTCCGGGCCGGCGGTGACCGTCGTGACCGGTGGCAGCATCGAGACTGTCGTGCTGGTCTCGGTCACCGGCGTCGAATCGCTGCTGGTGCCGGTCAGTGTCACCGCGAGACCTCCTGCTGCCAGCAGGACCGCGGCCGCGGCGGCCCCGAACAGAATCACCGGCCGCTTGTACCAGGGCAGCGGCCCTGGCTCGGCGTCGAACGACTCTTCGTGGGCGAACGCCATCTGTGGGCGGGCTGACGTCGGACCCGCCGCGCCGCTCTCGTAGGTGTGGTTGTATTCGCCCCCGGCGTAGGGCACCGGTTCGTTGCCGGGAGCGTCGTCGTCCTGCGACCACGCGAGCGAGCGAAATGTCGCGGATGCGGCACCGTCGGAAACGGATTCGCCGGCAGCCCACGCGCCGGGAGCCATACCGGTCGGGGCGTCTGCGGGGTTGATCCCGGGCGCCAGGCCGGTCGGCGCGTCGGGTGCGACGATCCCGGGGGCCATGCCGGTGGCAGCGCCCGCATCGGCGATGGTGTCGGCGAGCAGGGCGGCGCCGACAGCGGCTGCGAGCTGCGGCTGTGGCGTGGTGACCACGGGCACGCGCAGTTGCTCCGACAGGCGCTGAGTCACCAGCGGTATGGCAGCGGTGCCGCCGACCGTCGCCACCGCTGCCACGCTGGATAGTGCAATGTTGTTGCGCTGCAACATATCTTGGATGGTATTGAGCAGGCCTGCCAGTGGCTCGGCGATGAGCTGCTCAAGCTCGGAGCGGGTCACCCGGACATCCGAGCTGAACCCGGGCAGCTCGGTCGGGATGACGGCGACAGTGTCGGCGGACAACCGTTCCTTGGCCTGACGGCATTCGGAGCGGAGCCGGGCCAGCGATCCGACTGCCGCCGTCCCGGCAGGATCGGCATTGCCGGCCGCCGCGACACCGTTGAGAACGTGGTTGAGCAGGGCCTGATCCACCTGATCGCCCGAGAAGTCCGGATAGCGCACGGTCTGGCCGATGGTGGCCAGGCCCGCGCCGGCGTCGGCCAGCGTCAGGCTGGTGCCGCTGCCACCGAGATCGCACAGCACCACGACACCTTCGCCGGGCAAGCCGGGGTTGGCGCGTAACGCCGCCAGCGCGGCCACGGAATCCGGGACCAGCTCCGCTGGAACACCAGCGGGTGCCAAAGCGGGCTTCCCACGCAAAGCGCCGCGCAGCGCGCCGACGGCAGCCGGGCCCCAGTACGCCGGGACCGCCACGGTGACCGGTGAACCTCCACCGGCCGCACGGGCGATCACATCCAGGGCTTCAGCCAGGGCAAGCTCGCCGCGATGCTGTGAACCGTCGGCGGCCACGATCGGCACCGGATCACCGGTCCGCTCGACGAAGCCGGTCAGTGGCAGGCCCTGGCCGGCGTATTCGCCGACCTCGGGGGCGCGGTCGGCGAACAGGGTGAGAATCGAGCGGCGTAGCACCGGCGGACGGCCCACGCGGGCGGCCACCAGATTGGTTGTCCCGATCGACAACCCCAGTGCGTCGGTCATCAGGCGTCACTCCTGTGTTGTCTGGGCGGTCCCCACGATAGCGGCTCCCACCCCCGGCATTGAGCATTGATCCCCTAGTGGCGGGAATCCCCTAATGATCGAGCCCCTAATCAGGGCGCCGAGAGGGTGGGTTGGACACCGATCCCTGTGGCGTCACTGGTGGATAGCATCGATGACAGCCGTCACGAGACAGGCCCGAGATGGTCACAAGACAGTAAGGAAGGTGCTATGGCAAATTCGCTGCTCGACTTCGTCATGGCACTCGTGCGCGATCCCGATGCCGCAGCGCGTTACGCCGCAGACCCGTCGCAAGCTATCTCCGACGCCCATCTGATCGGCGTGACCAGCGTCGACGTCAATAATCTCATTCCGGTGGTGTCCGAATCGCTGACATCACCGACCGGTGGCGACGGCTTCGGTGACGAACCTGCGGGAAACGTCTGGGCAAGTGGTGCGGCCACGGCCGCGTTCGACGCTTTCGGCGACCACACACCTTTCGTTGCCGACACCGGGCACACCGTCGACCAGGTGATCATCGAGCCCGACCATGTCGAGCCCGCCGCGGTCGACGGCTTCTTCACCGATCCCGGGCTTACCGCGCCGCCGCTGGACGATTCGTCGTTGCAGCTCAGCGACAGCGTCATCGACGACGCCCCGCCTATCCACACCGACTTGGGTACGGATTGGACCGCCCCCGCGGTCGACGACCACCACCACGACGATGGTGGGGCCGCCTTCGATATGTTCAGCTGAACGCAGCGTCATCTGACGGTCACGGATTAGCGCACAACCACCTTGGTTGTGCGCTTTTTTGATGTTGACGTGCATAGATAGCGATTTCCCAGGCGTTGAGCACCTTTGCCACAGAGACCCCTAGCGATCCCCTAATCCCCTAACGGATCCCCATGAGGCACCCCGGGCGGGCGGGTTGGAGGGAGGGGATCGCGCCCCGTTTCTGGCGGCTCGACGGATCCATAACGTTGTCACCAGTTCGCCGGGACACCCCGGAACGAGAACCAGAACTCCAGACACGACACGACGAAAGGCAGTACCGAGATGATCACCTTGATCGACTTCATCATGGACCTGTTCCGCAGCCCCGCCGCAGCCGCGGCCTACGTGGCCGACCCTGAGGGCGCACTGCGCGATGCCGGCCTGCCGAACGTTTCCGCCGCGCAACTGGCGTCGGTGGCTGCTTCGGCCGCACCCGCCGGCATCGCACTCGGCAACGGCGACCCGGTCTACGGGCTGCAGCGCGCTGTGGCCGACTATCACAGCATCGCCTCCCCGTTCTCCCCGCAGACCGCGTTCACCTCGCAGCCGACCTTCGCGCCGCAGACCAACACCGACCTGCTCAGCGGTAACTCGACGGATCTGGCCAGCCACAACAACGTGCCGGTCATGAGCCCCAATCAGGACGCCGGCGCCAATGCCCAGCAGGGTGCGTTCAACCTGGGCTTCGGAGACATCACCCTGGGGAACAAACAAACCACCACCAACACCGCCACCGACGGTGCCGTGGTGAACACGGGTCACTCCAGCGGTCCCATCGTCACCGGTGACGGTGCGGTGCTCGGCCACGGCAACACCGTCAACAACGGCGACGTCTGGGCCGGCTCCGGCTCGCACGTCGCCGTCGGCCAGGGCAACGAGATCTCGGACAGCTCGCAGCACGCCGGCGGGCAGATCATCTCCGGCAACGAAGGCCCGGTCATCAGCGACAACGATTTGAGTGGCGGCCACGGCGGCGGCGCGAGCGCCAGCGGCAGCGGTGGTGGTCTGCTCAACATCGGCGGCAGCGGCGGCCACGCCAATGCCGGTGACGGCGGCAACGCCGGCTCGATCATCGTCACCAGCAAGGACAGCCACGCGGTTGGCGGCGACCAGACCACCGCGGGGCACGATCTGGGCAGCGGCAACACCAGCTCGATCGACTCGTCGGTGCACACCGCGTCGTCGACCAACACCTCGCTGTCCGATCAGTCGGTGCACGACAGTTCGGTGGGCAACACCAGCACGCTGCACAGCGACAGCTCCGTGCACAGTTCGGTGACCGACGACTCGGTGCACCAGGTTGGTGGTCTGCACACCAACGTGTCGACCACCAACGACGTGGCCAGCCACAACACCGTCGACCCGCACGCCGGGTTCCACGGCTTCTGATCGGCACAGCACCGCTGCTGGCGGGGACCCCAAGGGTCCCCGCCAGTTCGCCGTTTACCGTTAGAGGCCGGAGGGTTCCCGTATGACGCAATCGAATGACCCGCGCAAAACAGCGGTGATCGTCGAGCTGATCGACCACACCAGCAGGATCGCCGGCGCCAGAGATCGTGGTGACCTGGTGGAGAGTCTGGCCCGTGCCAAGGAGCGCATCACCGACCCGCACATCCGGGTGGTCATCGCCGGGCAGCTCAAGCAAGGTAAGAGTCAACTGCTCAACTCGCTGCTGAATATGCCCGTAGCCCGGGTCGGTGACGACGAGAGCACGGTGCTGGCCACTGTGGTGTCCTACGGCGAACAGCCCTCGGCGCGGCTCGTGGTGGCCCGGCCCGACGGCGCCGAACCCGAACTCGTCGACATTCCGCCGGGCGAGTTGCGCAACGATCTGCGTCGCGCCCCGCAGGCCGGTGGACGGCAGGTGTTGCGGGTCGAGGTGACCGCGCCCAGCCCCCTGTTGCAGGGCGGGTTGGCGTTCATCGACACCCCGGGCGTGGGTGGCCACGGGCAGCCGCACCTGTCGGCGACGCTGGGCCTGCTGCCCGACGCCGACGCGATGTTGATGGTCAGCGACACCAGCCAGGAATTCACCGAGCCCGAGCTGAGGTTCATTCGGCAGGCACTCGAAATATGCCCGGTGGCAACGATTGTCGCGACCAAGACCGATCTCTACCCGCACTGGCGTGACATCGTCGCCGCCAATACCGCTCACCTGCAGCGCGCCGGACTGGCGGTCCCGGTGACTCCGGTGTCTTCCATGCTGCGCAGCCACGCCATCCAACTCAACGACAAGGAACTCAACGAGGAGTCCAACTTCCCGGCCATCGTCAAGTTTCTCTCCGAGCGCGTGCTGACCCGGGAGAACGACCGGATCCGCGATCAGGTGGTCGATGATATTCGTTCCGCCGCAGAACATTTGATGCTGGCTGTGGAGAGCGAGCTGGCGGCGATCAACGATCCGGATGTTCGCGCGCAGTTGACCGACGAGTTGGAGCGGCGCAAGCAGGAGGCGCAGGATGCCCTGGCGCAGAGCGCACTGTGGCAGCAGGTGCTCAACGACGGTATCGCCGATCTCACCGCCGACGTGGATCACGATCTGCGGCAACGGTTCCGGACCATCAGCACGCACACCGAGAAGATGCTCGACACGGTCGATCCCACGGCACACTGGGCCGAGATCGGTGCCGAGCTCGAGGACGCAGTGGCCACCGCCGTCGGCGACAACTTCGTGTGGGCCTATCAGCGTGCCGAGGCGCTGGCGGCCGAGGTGGCCGACACCTTCACCAAGGCCGGCCTCGACGCGGTTGCGCTGCCGCAGATCGATGCGCGTGGCATGGGCGCGGGTTTCGGTGAGTTCAGCTCGGTACAGAAGTTGGAGGCCGGGCCGATCAGGGCGGGCCACAAGGTCGTCACCGGGATGCGCGGCTCTTACGGCGGCGTGCTCATGTTCGGCATGCTGACTTCCTTCGCCGGTCTCGGCATGTTCAACCCGCTGTCGCTGGGCGCGGGACTTCTGTTGGGCCGCAAGGCTTACAAAGAGGACATGGAGAACCGGATGCTGCGGGTGCGCGGCGAAGCCAAAGTCAACGTACGTAAGTTCGTCGACGACGTGGCGTTCGTGGTGGGCAAGGAATCCCGCGACCGGCTCAAGGCCATCCAACGTCAGCTGCGCGACCACTACCGCGACGTGGCCAACCAGACGAACCGCACCCTCAACGAGTCACTGCAGGCCACCCTCTCGGCGGCCAAAGTCGAGGAGAATGAGCGCAACACCCGTGTCGCCGAACTGGAGCGTCAGCTCAACATCCTCAAGCAGGTGGTTGAGCACGCTGGGAACCTTGCCCAGGCTGCCCCGCTAGGCTCGCGGGGTTAAGTGAAAGGTTCGGATTTCGCAGCGTGAGCACGAGCGATCGGGTGCGCTCGATTCTGGGCGGCACCATCCAGGCGTATCGGGGTGACCCGGCGTACCGTGACCGGCCCGACGTGCACAATGAGCTCGACCGGATCGGGCGTCGGCTCAACCAACCGATCCGTATCGCGCTGGCCGGCACCCTCAAGGCGGGCAAGTCGACGCTGGTGAATGCTCTGGTGGGGGAGGACATCGCACCCACCGACGCCACCGAGGCGACGCGCATCGTCACCTGGTTCCGGCACGGACCGACCCCGAAGGTGACCGCCAACCACCGCGGTGGCCGGCGAACCAACGTGCCGATCGCGCGCGACCCGCACGACCGCAGCCTGACATTCAGTTTCTCGGGGCTGGACCCTGCCGATGTCATCGACCTCGACGTGGAATGGCCCGCCGCCGAACTCGTCGACACCACGATCATCGACACCCCCGGCACGTCGTCGCTCTCGCGCGACGTCTCCGAACGCACGCACCGGCTGCTGGTGCCCGAGGACGGAGTGCCGCGGGTCGACGCGGTCGTGTTCCTGCTGCGGACGCTCAACGCCGCCGACATCGCATTGCTCAAACAGATCGGTGAGCTGGTTGGAGGCTCGTCGGGCGCGCTCGGCGTGATCGGCGTGGCATCGCGCGCCGACGAGATCGGTGCCGGCCGGATCGACGCCATGATGTCGGCCAAGGACGTCGCCAAGCGGTTCACCGCCGAGATGGACAAGACCGGGATCTGCCAAGCCGTGGTGCCGGTGTCGGGGCTGCTCGCGCTGACCGCCCGCACGCTGCGCCAGAGCGAGTTCGTCGCGCTGCAGAAGCTCGCCGGAGTCGACGCCACCGAGATCAACAAGGCCATGCTGTCGGTGGATCGCTTTGTGCGCGAGGATAGTTCGCTGCCGGTGGATGCGGCGACCCGGGCGGCGCTGCTCGAGCGGTTCGGCATGTTCGGCATCCGGATCTCCATCGCGGTGCTGCGTGCGGGCATCTCCGATTCCGTGGCGCTGGCCGACGAACTGCTCGAACGCAGCGGCCTGATCGCACTGCGCGACGTCATCGACCAGCAGTTCGCGCAGCGGTCCGATCTGCTCAAGGCACATACCGCCCTGCTGTCGCTGCGGCAGTTCGTGCAGCACAACCCGATCTACGCGACGCCCTACATCCTGGCCGACATCGATCCGCTCCTGGCCGACACGCACGCGTTCGAGGAACTGCGGCTGCTGAGCCAGCTCCGGGGACGCCCGACGACGTTCAACGAGGACGAGATGGTCTCGCTGCGTCGCATCATCGGCGGTTCGGGCACCGACGCCGCGAGCCGTCTCGGTCTGCAACCCGACACTCCCTACGATGGCCCACGCGCGGCATTCGCGGCCGCGCAGCGCTGGCGGCGGCGGGCCGAGCACCCGCTCAACGACCCGTTCACCACTCGCGCCTGCCGGGCCGCGGTGCGTAGTGCCGAGGCGTTGGTTGCCGAGTATTCAGCCCACAACCGCTGAGCCCAGCGAGGAGCCGGAGGCGGATCGCGCATCGGCGGGTGCAACGAATCGGGCTCTTCGGCCGACATAGAGGGTATGCGTGGTTGCCTGGGGTTGTCGGTTGGTGCGACCAACCTGGTAGCGGTCGCTGACCAGGCGCCGATCGTGCGGCGCAGCCTGCTGACCCTGTTCGAGGACCACAGGCCCGAGGTCGGCGCGGTGAATGGGGACGGACTTGTCATCACCGGCTTCGTGGAGCGGGTCGGTGATCCCATCCCGCTGCTCGCGGCCGACGGCTCGGCCCACCGTGGCGAGCAGTTGCTGGCCGCCGCGGTCGAATCGCTCACGCGCACGGTCAGTCCGGCACAGCGGCCTGAGAGCACCGTGGTGGCGGTGCCCGCGTACTGGAGTTCGACGGCATTCGATGCGGCACGCGCCGCACTGCCCGGCGTCCGGGTGGTACCCGATGCCGTTGCGGCGTTGACGGCGATACAGAAGCATCCCGGGCTGCCGGCTCGCGGCGTCGTCGCCCTGGCCGATTTCGGCGCCACCGGAACCAGCCTCACGCTCGCCGATTCCGTCGCGCGTTTCGCACCGATCGGACAGACCGCGCGTTACGACGATTTCTCTGGTGACCTCGTCGACCAGGGGCTGCTGCGGCACGTGCTGAGCAGCCTCGATGCCGAAGACTCAGGTACCGCGGCAGTGGCTGCCCTGTCCCAGCTGCGTGAGGAGTCCCGGGCGGCCAAGGAACGATTGAGCTACCAGGCTTCCACCGGACTGTCCGGCCCGGAGCCGGGCAGCATGCTGAGGCTCACCCGTGCCGAGCTCGAGGCGGTGGTGGACGCGCCGCTGCGCGGCGTGATCGAGGCGCTGCACGATCTACTGCGGCGTAACGGCGTGCACCCGGCGCAGCTGGCGGCGCTTGTGACGGTCGGCGGTACCGCGCGGATTCCTCTTGTGACACAACGACTTTCCGAAGCGTTCCGGATGCCGGTGACTACCGTCGCGCAGGCTCAGGTGGTGACCGCGGTTGGCGCGGGTCTGCTTGCGCGCCGCGGGGAGGCCGAGACCGCGGCGACACGGCGCGCGGTGATGGCTCCGTCTTCCAGGACCGGTACCGTGGCCGCATCGGCGCTGGCGCCGGCCCCGCTGGCCTGGTCGGTGAGCGACCAGGCCGCCGAGGTCATGGACTACATCCCCGAATCGGTGTCCGAGGATTCCGCACGACCCGCATTCACGTTCGCCGAACCCGAGGTCGAGCCCGCTACGGCGGGCCGCACCCGGTGGTATCGCGGCATCCTGGTGTGCGCCGCGGTGCTGCTCGCGGTCGTCGGCACCGTCGGCCTGCTGCTGTCGGCCCACGCCGACAAGATGGACGCCGCACCTGCAAGCTCGCCCGCCGCACCCGGGTTGGCACCCGCCGAAGCTCCGTTGGCGCAGGTCGGGGCGGCGCCGCCCACGCGTACCGTCGTCGTGCAGGACGCCCCTGCTCAGGCTGTAGCTCCAGCGCCCGCCCCCGTAGTGGCACCGTCGTCGGCGCCCTATGCGGTGCAGCGCCAGCAGGTGGCGTCGGCTCCGGCGCCGCAGGCCGCTCCCGACCCGGGCCCGCCGCCCGCAGCCGCGGACATCCCGGTGCCGGCTGCAGCACCCCCGGCTCTCGAGCTGCCACCTATCCCGCAGTTTCCCATCCCGGCATTGCCGCTACCGCAGCTGCCGGTTCCGCAGTTGCCGATCCCGACTTTTCCCGCGTCCATGCCACCTCGGCCGCCGACGCACACGCCGGCTCCGGAGCCGACCCACGTGCACAGACAAGCACCTGAGCCTGCACCTCAACCCAGCTCGGCGCCGCAGCCGTCCGACCCGACGGAGCCGACGACGTCTGCGGTGCCTACGCCGTAATCGCTGCTAGTTGCCGTGGCGGCGGGGGAACTCCGGGACGGTCACGGTATCGGTGACCACGGTCGTGCTCGTGCTGACTGTCACCGACGGCTCGGTCGTGGTTGTCGTCGTGGCCGGCTCTTCGGTTGTCGTGGTTGCGGTCGTCGTCTCCGTGTCAGTGGCCGTCGGAGTATCCGGCGCCTCGGTCTCGGTGACGGTCTGCGTGGCCGGCGGAGCGACCCCGGGAGCCTCCTGGGCCGGAGTGGTCGTCGCTGTCGTCGTCACCGACGGCGTGGTCGACGATGTCGTCGTGACACCCGCGGGCTTGGTGTCGCCTCCCGACGAGAACAGCTGCACGATCGCATAGACGACCAGCGCCACGATGATCGCGCCGAGGGCCCCGAGCCCGAGGAGAGCGGCTGGTTTGCGGTACCAGGGGACAGGTTCGGGTGCGGGTGGCTCGGGCTGTGCGCCGTAAGCACCGTAGCTCTGGGCGTATTGAGTCGGTTCGTTGTCGTCGGAGTAGTAGTTCGACACGTGAACCGATGGTAGCGGCGTCAGTTACCGGGAATCGGATAGAGCGTGCGTGTCACGTTCTGGCGGGGCCGGGGGAGACTGGTGCTGGTTTCACCGGCGTGGGTGCGCGTGGTGGGTAGATCGCTCCTCGTCGACGGCCCCGACGACGAGGTGTCGGTCGGCGTCGCGGTGTCGGTTGGCGTCGCGGTGTCCGACCCGGACGTCGTGGCAGCATCCGTCGGCGGCCCGAAATCTGTAGTGCTCACCGGCCCCGTGGTCGTGATGGTGGCGGTCGTGGTTGTCATGGAACTGGTCGGTGTTGACGATGCGAATGTCGGGTCGACGAACTGAGTCGGTGCTTCCTGCGGGCTGTTGGCGCTGCTCGTCAGGCTCACCACACCCCACACCAGCAAGGCGATCACGCCCAGTGTCACGGCGCTCGCACCGGCGACCACTGGTGTCGAATGGTGCCAGGGCGGCTCGGGAGCCTGGTCGTCGTCCTTGGCAGTCACGGGCTCCGATGATAATCGCGTTACCTGGCCCTGCTCCGCTCAGCTCAACTGGGCGACGACTTCGTTCGAGAACAGCTCGAGGTGGTCGAGATCGGCCATGTCGAGCACCTGGAGGTAGACGCGCTGCACTCCGGATTCGAGGAACGGACCGAGCTTGTCGACGATCTCGGCGGGCGTCCCGACCAGCGGTGAATTGCTGCGCAACTCATCGACCTCACGGCCGATGGCCGCCGCCCGGTCGGCGATCTCGGTCTCGGTGCGACCCGCACACAGGACGAACGCCGCGGAGTAGGTCAGTGAGTCCGCCGCCCGACCCGCGGAGTTGACCGCGTCGGCGACCCGTGCGAACTGCGCCTTGATGGTGTCCAACGGCACGAACGCGATGTTGAACTCGGCGGCGAATTCCGCGGCCAGCGCCGGAGTGCGCTTGGGGCCGCCACCACCGATGATGATCGGCGGATGCGACTGGGTCGGCTTGGGCAGGGCCGGTGAGTCGACGACGGTGTAGTGCTTGCCGGAGAAGTCGAACTTCTCCCCGACTGGGGTGTCCCACATGCCGGTGATGATCCGGAGTTGTTCGGTCAGCCGGTCGAACCGTTCACCCAGCGGCGGGAACGGGATGGCATATGCTTGGTGCTCGGCCTCGAACCAGCCCGCGCCGATGCCCAATTCCACACGGCCACCGCTCATCTCGTCGACCTGAGCGACGGAGATGGCCAGTGGTCCGGGGTAGCGGAAGGTCGCCGAGCTGACCATCGTGCCCAGCCGGATGGTCGAAGTCTCTCTGGCGATGCCGGCCAGCGTGACCCAGGAGTCCGTAGGCCCGGGCAGGCCGTCACCGCTCATCGCGAGGTAGTGGTCGGACCGGAAGAAAGCGGAATACGCCAACTGTTCGGCCGCGCGGGCAACAGCCAGCTGATCGGAGTACGTAGCGCCTTGCTGGGGTTCGACGAACACACGGAAATCCACGACCTCCACCCTAGGGCTCCGAACGGTGTGCGTGCTCCACCTTGGGTGCCCTTTGGTGATCGACAACCGGAGGTTGGTGAATTCTGTTGTCGTACATGTCCTGTGGATGGACTAGGGGTTGTGGATAACTGGTTTGCGGGTCGGGGTGCGGCGGTAGAATTCGAACATGCTTGCGAATGCCGTCGTGGACCGGGAAACGGTGCTGGCGGTGTTCGACGAGTACGACACGGTCTGCGAGAAACTGGCCGCGTTGACCTTCGCGGCGATGACCCTGCCCGAACTGCTGGAGCTGCAATCCCGCCGCGAGATCCACGCCCGCCGCGCCCCCGCCGTGGATCATCGGCTACTCGCCGAAGCCCAAACCCGGACCACCGCCCGCGAGATCGGCGCCAAAAACTGGGCCGAGGTGTTGGCGATCCGGTTGCGGATCAGCCGCACCGACGCCACACGCCGCATCGCCGATGCCGCCCTCCTCGGACCACGCACCGCCACCACCGGTGAACCGTTGCCACCGGTCCTGCCGGCCACCGCCGCAGCCCAGGCCACCGGCCAGATCAACACCGGCCACGTCGCGGTCATCACCACGTTTTTCGACACATGCCCGGTGCCGCTGGACGCACCAACCCACGCCCAGATCGACGATGACTTGGCCGCCATCGCCTGCGGTAACTCCCCGGAAATCCTGAAACGCTGTACCCAACGCATCACGTTTCTGCTCCACCAGGACGGCCCCGAACCCCCCGAATCCGTCCAGGAACGTCGCCGCGGCATCCAGATCTCCCCACAAGGACTCGACGGGTTGAGCAAGATGCACGGGTATCTCGACGCCGAAACCGCGGCCACCTTCGCAGCGATCCTGGCCAAGTTGGGTGCCCCCGGTATGTGCAACCGTGCCGATGACACTCCGTGTGTCGACGGCACCCCCAGCACGCAGGCCATCGCCACCGACACCCGCAGTACTGCGCAACGCACCCACGACGCCTTCCTGGCGATGGGCCGCGCACTGCTGGCCTCAGGGACACTAGGACAACACAACGGATTACCGGTATCGGTGGTCATCTGCACCACGGTGGGGGAACTGGAATCCCTTTCCGGGGTCGCCACCACCAGCAGCGGCACCCGACTATCCATCCCGCAGGTCATCGCCATGGCCGCCCACGCCCGGCACTACCTGGCGGTGTTCGCCAACCACAAAGAAATACCCCTGTATCTGGGCCGCAGTAAACGCATCGCCTCGCCCGGGCAACGCCTCGTGCTGCACGCCCGCGATCGTGGCTGCACCAAACCGGGCTGCGCGAACCCACCGGACCGCTGCCAGGGCCATCACGGCCAACGGGACTACGCCCAAGGCGGCCGGACCGACATCACCGACCTGGCCCTGGCCTGCCCCGCAGACAATCGCCTCGTCAACAAGCACGGCTGGACCACCCACATCCGCACCGACGGCCGCGTCGAATGGATCCCACCCCTACTGCTCGACACCGGCCAAGACCGCCTCAACCACTACTGGCACCCCGAAGACCTCTCCCACCCGAACGAAGAGCCGCTCAGCGATGGCTGCGGCGCGGACGCCACCGACGCCTTGATGCGCGACGCGGAGTCTGAGAAGCCCAGCCGGAAGTCCGACGAGCCCAGCAACCGCCACGGGCCCGACGATCCCTAGAGGCCGCGGCGGGCGGCCCGCAGCGCGGCGACGGCGTCGTCGTCGCCGGAGAACGTCACCTCGGCCTGTTCGCGGCCCGCGGCGAACATCAGCAGCTCACTGGGTGCACCGGTAACGGTGACCGCTGGGCCGTGTCCGACCGTGACCAGCGTCTTGCCGTCGGGGGTGTTCAACGTGACCCGTGCCGGTGATCTCGACATCGTCATCCTGGCCATGCCGGACACCATGCGGGCCAGTGTGCTCACGGTGGATTCGTCGAGTTCCCTTGGCTTCCAGCCGGGTTGGGCACGTCGCACATCCTCGTTGTGGATGAACATCTCGGCGACGTTGACCAGCGGGTCGAGCAGGAAGAACGGTGAGTACAAGGGCGGGCCCGCGGCGATCTTGTCGACCAGCTCGTCCCAGCCGGTGGCGACCGTTATTTGGTCCTGAACTCTGGCCGTGTAGCCGGCCAGCTGTGGCAGGAGAATGCCAGGTGCCGCATCGAGCCTGTGCTCCCGCACCACCAGGTGGGCGGCCAGATCACGGGTTTTCCAGCCCTCGCACAACGTAGGGGCATCCGGGCCTGCGGATCGCATGGTTTCGACGAGCGCCGCGCGCTCACGCTTGGCTGCTGTGGTCATGCGCGATCCGCCTTCGGCTCCTCGCTGGAAGTCATGCGCGATCCGCCTTCGGCTCCTCGCTGGAACTCATACCGCAACTCTAAAACGTCTGTACACCCTGCACCGCGACAACCATGCCGTGACCGCTGGCGTCGTTGGTGAACCGGGTGCCGTCGCTGTCGGCATCGATGGTCCAACCCAGTGCCCGGTAGCTGCGGTAGTCCAGGGTCACCGCCGGGATATCGCCGAGATTACCTACCAACCAACGGATTTGGCCGTCAGCTCCGACGCGAACCCCGTTGGCGGGCGAGCCGTCGATGACCGGTGAATTGGTGAACTCGGATTCGCAGCCGACTTCTTCGCTGGAGATCTGGCAGCGCGTCTTACCGGACTTGGTTTGGATGAAGACGTAGCCGTTCTTTGGTTCGAGCTGTGTGGCGCCGGCCGGCCCCTGAGGTGTACTCGGCGCTGTGGTGGTGCTGGGTGAAGGCGCCGGGCTGGACCGGCTCGGACGGGGCGTCGGGAAGCTGGGTTCGCCCAGTTGGGGTGCGCTGGTGACGGGGGTGCCCTCGATGCTGGAATGGCACGCTGTGAGCACGGCGCCAGCTGCCAGCAAGGCACCCAGCATTCGCCGAGTCATCACGCGACAAGGCTATGCACTGAGCTGCGCGGATCGGGCTATGACGCGCCGGACATCGCTGCGTAGCCGCCGGCAAGAGCGCGTAGCTGAGCAGCGCCGTCGCCGGTATACGACGAGCCGTGCAGGATCGCCAGCGTCGGCGGGTTCAGCTCGGCCAGTTGCGGAATAGCCCATCTGCTTCCAATGCCGGTGTCACGCAATCGGATTCGGTGAGGGCCGGGTATTGTCCGGTGTGGAAAAGGAACGGTTCGTCGCCGGTCAGCAGGAACTGGTTGAAGGTGAAGCCGTGGTCGGTGATGCCGGGCACACAAGTGGAGATTCGGATCTCATCGCCGTTCTCCGTCAGGACAAGTCGCGGAATGCGAGCGCGAAGCCGCCGATCGCCGTGACCGCGGCGACGGCGTAGCCGATGATCGACCACCAGCCCATGTGGTAGTACGCGGTGATCGCTACGATCGCCATCGCGACGAACACCATCACCATCCCGTACAGCGGTGGCCGGGCGGCGTAACGGTTACGGGTCATCGGTTCACCTCGTCATCGCAAGCCTGTGGGTCTCACTCTTCAGGATCCACCGGACGATTAGCCACCACCGGGAATTCACCCGTATAGCCCATGCGCTCTTGCGCGGCCGCCATCACCCGGCCGCGAACCAGGTACCAACCGCCGATGAGCATCGGGATGAGAATCACCAGTGTCCCGATCGTCCAGGTGCCGATCGGAGCGTCGAAGGCCATCAACACCAGGACCGCGAACAGGAACAGCAGCGTCGCATATCCGGTATACGGGGTGAGCGGCATCCGGAAGCTGGGCCGCTTCATGATGCCCGCGTCGGCCATCTTCACCAGGCGCAACTGACACAGCACGATCGTGCCCCACGAGGCGATGATGCCGAGCGCGGCCATGTTGAGCACGATCTCGAAGGCCTCACCCGGCTCAAAAGCGTTGAGCACCACACCGAACAGGCAGATCACACACGTCAATACGATCCCGCCGTACGGCACGCCGCTGCGCGACATCCGCGCCGTGAACCTGGGTGCGCTGCCGTTCATCGCCATCGAGCGAAGGATCCGGCCGGTGGAGTACAAGCCGGCGTTGAGACTGGAGAATGCGGCGGTGAGCACGACGACGTTCATCAGATCGCCTGCGCCACTGAAACCGATCTTGGAAAAGAACGTGACGAACGGGCTTTCGTGCTTGTCGTAGGCGGTGTACGGCAGCAGCAGCGCGAGCAGCACCACCGATCCGACGTAGAAGATCGCGATGCGGGCTACTACGGAGTTGATGGCGCGCGGCATGATCTTCTCCGGATCCGCCGTCTCGCCGGCCGCGGTACCGACCAATTCGACTGCGGCATAGGCGAACACGACACCGGAGGTGACGATCAGCAGCGGCAGTACGCCCGTCGGGAACAAGCCGCCGTGTTGCGCGATGATGCTCAGGCCGGTGCTCTGGCCGGCGACCGGATAACGGCCGGCCAGGAAGATGGTGCCGACGACGAGGAATGTCATGAGCGCGAGTACTTTGATCAGCGCGGCCCAGAACTCCATCTCCCCGAACACCTTGACCGAGATCAGGTTCACTCCAAGCACAATCGCCAACGCCAGCAAAGCCAACAGCCACTGGGGGACGACGTCGAACGTCTTCCAGTAGTGGAAGTAGGTGGCGATGGCCGTGGTGTCGACGATCGCCGTCATCGCCCAGTTCAGAAAGTACAGCCAGCCGACCGCGAACGCCGCTTTCTCCCCGTAGAACTCGCGGGCGTAGGACACGAACGATCCCGACGACGGCCGGTGCAACACGAGTTCGCCGAGCGCCCGAAGGATCAGGAACACGAAGACGCCGCAGACGGCATACACCAGGAACAGGCCCGGCCCCGCCGAGGCGAGCCGACCGCCGGCACCGAGGAAGAGACCGGTGCCGATGGCGCCGCCGATCGCGATCATCTGCAGCTGCCGAGGCTTGAGGCCCTTGTGGTAGCCCGCGTCTTCCTTCGTCAGGTTGGGCGACGGGACGGCAGCGGGTTGGGCTTGCGGAGACTGCGCGGTCATCGGAGTCCAATCTCGGCTGTGCAGCTGTCGGACAGCCTGATTGAACGAGTGTGACACCGGTCACGTTTTTCCGTCAAGGACGTGAACTTCGGTGCAGGGTTTCAGGGCGTCATGGGGGTCAGTTTGTTCACGGCGTCCTCCACGCGGTCGAGGTGCTGACGCATACGCTCGGAAGCGTCGGCGAAATCCCCTGCGGTGATGGCGTCGAGGATCTTACGGTGTTCGCGGTCGGACGCCGTGCGCCGTTCGTGGATACCGGCGTTGAGTAACCGGGACTGGGTCGACAAGGCACCGCGGATCGCGCCGACCACGGTGGAGAACACCTCGTTGCCTGACGCGCGGGCGATGCAGAGATGAAAATCGGTGTCCATCTTGACCCAGCGGGCCGGATCCGTTTCGGCGCTCATCGCATCGACAATCGCTGTCAACCTGGCCAATTCGGCTTCGGTGCGGCGTCGTGCCGCCCACCCGGCGGCCGGTACCTCGATATAGGGCCTGGCCTCCACGAGGTCGCGGGCGGCGAACTGGCCGTAGCGCGGTGCGGCGGAGTGGGTCGAGATCACTGTGGTGCCCGAACCGGTCCGTGTTTCGGTGAGCCCGAGCGTCTGGCAGGACCGCAGCGCCTCCCGGATGACCGAGCGGCTGACGCCGTAACGCTCGGCCAGCGCGGCCTCGGGAGGCAGTTTCACGCCGAGCGGCAAGTCACCGTTCTCGATGGCCGAGCGCAGATCGTCGAACACCGTTTCCGCGGCGTTGCGGCGCACGACGGCCGCGGGACGATCTGTCCAGCTATCGGGCAGATTCATGAAGCCAGCGTGCCTGTCGGCGATCACGGCTGTCAACGCCGGGACGGGTGCCCGATCAGTTTCCGGCGTCGCCCGCGGTCTGCACCACCGTTGCTGCCGGAGTCGAGACACCCAACTGGCGGGCTGCGAAATCGGCCGCTTGGATGGCCATCCCGTTGTCCTTGTAGGAGCTGTGGGCCGACCGGTTCATACCGCCGGGGTCGCACACCGGATCGCCCGTCGCGCACAACTGAATGGTCTTGGCCGAGTACAGCGGGCCGATGGCGATCGGAGGTGCGTCGTTATCTGCGAGGTTCAGGAACCAGCTGTCCGGTGTGCCGAACAGTGCGACGGCGGCGACGTGTGAGGCGACCGCGGGCGGCATCGGGCCGGAGATGCTCGCAGGCAGGACGAAACCGGCTGGAACGGAAGCCGAGGTGGTGTAAGCCGCCACCGCGGCGCCCTGCGAGTAGCCGCCGAGCACGATCCGGGTTGCCGGGCAGCTCGCCGCGATCGACTGAATCTTGTTGCTGGCGTCGGCAATTCCGTCGACGGCCTGTCCGAAGTCCAGCGATGCCGGGTAGTTCACCGCGTACACGTCGACGGACTTGCCGGGCAGCCGGGCGGTGAGCGCATCGACGAATGCCTGCCCAGTGCCCCCGATGCCGGGTGCCTCGAACGTCCCGCGAGCAAAAACGACTTCGACGTTGGCACACTGGTCGTCCGCGGCGTTGGCCGAAGCGATCGGGCCGGCCAGCGAGCCGACGACGATCGCCGCCAAGGCGAGCACTGTGTACATCGTGGATCGCGCCATTCTGGTGATCACGGATGCCACTCCCATCTCGTTCCGTTTGCCACGGCTTCGGTGTCGGAGTGGCAACTAACTGCTACAAGTGGGATACCTGAGCCGCGATTCCGCGGGCGTCAAGTGATCTGCGCCACATGAGAAAGTGGATTAGCCCGGCAGGGAAAGGCGCCGGTAATCTGCGCACATGGAGCCCGTTTACGAGCCCGACGCGCGGTGGGTGCCCGCCGATCGGCGCTGGTGCGGCCTCGACCGCCGGACCATTCCTCCGGCCCTGGCTGTCCTCTGCCTTGCGATTGTGATGACTGTGGTTGCGCCGGCGGTGAATTCGTCGTTCGCCTACACCGAACAGGTGGCGCCCGGCGATGTCATGGAATTAGCCGACGGTGTCACGTTCGTGCCCGAGCCGGGCTGGGGCATCACCGACGGCGTGCGCCGCGGCAACGAACCGGCGGGCGGCTACCCGACCACCGCAACTGTGGTCAACGGAGACGCGTCACTATCCGTCGGGGTGGTGGCGTTCAGCGGTGATGCCGACGCTGCGCTGAACCAGCTCGAGGAGCGCGTGCGGCGGACCGAGCCCGACGGAACTGACCCGACGACGAGCCCCCGGGCTCCGCTGACCACAGATCAGGGCGTGCAGGGCCGGACCGTCGATGTCACGGATGCGACGGCGCACAAGGTGTTGGCTGCGTTCGTCATCGACGGGTTCGCGGTAAAAGCCGTCGCGGTCGAACCGCTGTTGGCCACCAGCAGTGACCGCGACATAGCCAACCGGATGATCAACAGCATCCGGCGGGACGCGCAGGCGGGCCGATGACCGCGCCGGACAGGGTCCAGATGGATTCTCTTGTCGCCGCGCGGGTATCGGCGATCGACGCCTCGGGGTGGGGGCGTCGCTTCGTGTTCATCCAGCCGCGCAACCTCGCCTTCTGGGTGTATGTGCTGCTGGTCCTCGTCGGGCTCGGCCAGTTCGTCGATTCGGTGGGGCGCTTCCACTCGTACTCGGTGCTGACCGCGGCCACCGTGTTCGCGATCTACGGTGCCGTCATCTGGTGGTTGGCGCAGCGGGCCGACCGGTATACCGATCTGCCGGTCAAACTGCTGATCACTGCGCTGGTGTGGGGTGCCTTCGCCGCAACCTGGGCGATGGCTGCCGTCGCCAACACCGCGATCGGAGACATCTATGCCAAACAGTTCGGCCAGCGCTGGTCATTGGACTGGGCGGCCGGACTGTCGGCGCCCATCACCGAGGAGCTCGCCAAGGGTGCCGGGCTGGTCCTGATCATCGTGCTGGCACCCCGCATCGTCCGGACCGCATTCGACGGATTCATCATCGGATTGGTCATCGGCCTCGGTTTCCAGTTGCTGGAAGACATGCTGTACGCGTTGCGCAACGAGCAGGGCATGGCGCTCGTCATGGTGCTGCGCATGCTGACCGGGGTCGGCGGTCACTTCGCCTACACGGCCATCTTCTGCGCCGGGCTCATCTATCTGCTGGGCCGCCCGGCGGAACCTCGTAGGGTCGGCCGGGGGCTGTTGCTCATGGTGACGGCGCCGGTGCTACACGGGCTCTGGGACTCGGCCGGGGCCCTGGTCGGCGGCCGCGGGCTGCTGCTCGTCGGGCTTTGGGCGGGCATCCTGGTGGTGACGCTGATCATCTTCTTTCGGGTGTATGTGCTCACCGTGCCACAGGAACGCGCCCTGCTGCGCGGCGTGCTGGCTCCAGAGGTGGCGTCGGGCGTGCTTGCCGAGGTCGAGCTCGACGCCATTGCCGGCAACCGCAAAACCCGACGGCGCTATCGGAAATCCTTGCGACCCAGGGCAGCTCGGCGCAAAGCCCGCCAGATCCTGCAGGCCGGCCGTGACCTGGCCCAGGAACTGGCCCGGTCTCGCGGCGCCGAGACCCCGGCCGTGCAGTTCGCTCGCTCGGAGATCGGCCGGATCCGCAGCGGTGAACCGTCTCGGTGGTGAGCGGTGAGACCCTCACGCTCCCTGATGCCGCCGGGCGGCAGCGGGAACATGTTCGGGACGCACTCCTGTGCCGATGATGTAGCCGGGCACAGTCGACAATCTGGGTAGCCAGTGCAGTAGCCGCTGGAGCGCCTTCGACGGGGTGATCTCCCCGCCGGCCATGGCGGGTGCCAGCACCTGCCGGTGCACGATCCGCTGGAACCCCTGGGTGACGATGGTGGGCAGGGTGCGTTGCCGTTGGACCGCGGCCAGGTCCGACTCGGCGATGCGGTGTTCGCGCAGCGGTTGGTACAGCAAGCGGGCCGCCGCCGCGGCGTCCTGGATCGCGACGTTGATGCCGACGCCGCCGGCAGGGGACATGGCGTGTGCCGCATCGCCGATACACAGCAGACCGTCGCGATGCCAGGTGTGCAGCCGGTTGAGCCGGACATCGAGGAACTTGACGTCGTCCCAGGAGTTGAGCGAATCGACGTCGGACTCGGGGATCAGCTCGGCGAGTTCGCTCTTGAACCGGTCCAGGCCGCGGGCCCGCAGGCTGGCGTCGCTGCCTTTCGGGATCAGATAGGCGATCTGGAAGTAGCCCAGGCGCGGGATCATGATCAGCGCCTTGCCGGGCGCGGTGCGCGGAATGAGTGAATAGTCGCCGTCGTCGGCGCGGGGCACCCGCAGCCACCAGACATCGAAGGGCACCGGGTAATCGCGCACGGCCAGGCCGGATTCCCGGCGGGCGATCGACCAACGTCCGTCACAACCGACGGTGAGGTCCGCGCGCAGCTCACCCGATCCGTCCGGGCTCTCATAGCGGACGCCGGCGACCCGATCCCCGTCGCGCAATAGTCCGGTGACCTCGGACTGCATCCGCAGCCTGAAATGGGGCTCGGACTTGCCTGCGTCGGCGATCAGGTCGAGGAAATCCCATTGCGGCACCATCGCGACGAAGGGGTGTGGTTGCCGCAGCCGCCGGAAGTCGACCATGGTGATGGGTTTTCCGTCGACTGTGAAGTCTCCCTTTTCGACTTTGCTGTAAGGGATTTGGTCGAACGTCGCCAACAGGCCCAGTTCGTCCAGCAAGCGCATGGTGCTGGGGTGAACGGTGTCCCCTCGGAAGTCCCGCAGGAAGTCGGCGTGCTTCTCCAGGACTGTCACGTCCACACCGCAGCGGGCCAGGATCAGGCCGAGCATCATTCCGGCCGGGCCGCCACCCACGATGGCGCATGTCGTGTTGTCGGTCACCGCCTCACCCAACCATGAAAACGACCGCTACGGCGAGCGTAAAACCGTCGAGCAGCGACGCGTTGGACATAGTTGGGAGAGAGCGGCGACGGTGAATCAGTGTGCGTACGTCGTCGCGGTCTCGGACAGGCTCTTGCCCTTTGTTTCCGGAGCCAGCCACTGCGACAGCGCGGCTCCCACGAGGGCGACCCCGGCCGCGACCAGCATGCTGACGGACATCCCCAGGTGTGCGATGGACCAGGGCAGCAGGAACGTACCCAAACCCGCGCCGATCCGGCTGAACGCCGCGGCGAAGCCGGTGCCGATGCCGCGGACTTCGGTCGGGAACACTTCGCCCGGATACACCTGGGTAAGCGTCGTGTAGCCGGCGTTGAAGAACGAGAACGCCAGGAACATCGTCAGCACCGCGATCGCGGGTGCGCCGGCCCACAGCGCGATCACGGCCAGCAGCACGGTGCACAACCACTGCGTGGGGACCGACAGCACGCGCCGGCCGAGCTTGTCGAGCAGCAGCGCCGTGCCGATGACACCGAGGCAGGCCAGTGCCGACAACCCGACACCGCTCGCCAGGCCCTCGCCCATGCCGTACTGCTTGAGTACCTTGTCGGCGAACGTGGCAATGGCGAAGTACGGGGTCACAGCGCAGAACCAGAAGCCGGAGGTGAACAGTGTGGCCCGCCAGTTGTCCCGGTTGAACAGCATGCGGAAATTGCCGCTGGCGGCGGGCTTCTCGTCGCATCCTTCGCTCTCGCGGGTCACGGAGGCGGCTTCCAACACGTCCATGTACTTGTTCGCGATAGACAGTGCTTCTTCGCGTCTCCCCTTCAGGATCAGCCAGCGTGGCGATTCGGGAAGGCCCAGCCGGGCCAGGAACAACCCCGCCGCGATCACCGTGCTGGAGCCGATGATGATCCGCCAGTTCACTCCCGCGTCCATCAGCGCGTGCGCCACGATGAACGCGACCATGAAGCCGACGTACCAGGCCACCAGGGCGGCGCCGAGCAGGCGGCCACGCAGCCGTGCTGGCGAGAACTCGGTCATCAGAGGCATTCCGATCGAGTATTCGCCGCCGATCGCGATGCCCATCAGAAAACGGATGATCAGCAGCTGGATCGCCGAGGTGATGAAGAACTGGCCGAGCGCGACGAAGAACTGCAGGAAGGACGCGAGTACGAACAGGCCCATGTCGAGCAGGAACATGGGTTTGCGACCGAATTTGTCGGTCATCCAGCCACCGACAGGCGCGCCGACGAAGATGCCGAACAGCGTGCCCGCCGCGATCAGGCCGAGCATGAGGTCGTTGACCTGCAGGTCGTCCTGGATCAGGCCGGTGACGGGGCCGATGATCCCCAGGATGTAGCCGTCGAGGAACATCCCGCCGACCAGTACTGCGGTGAGCCGGATCAGGAACCGGCGTCTGAACTCTGAAGTGCTGACGGATGCACTGGCGGCGTCCTTGCCGGCGGTGCTCTCTAGCGAAGACATGGGCTGTACTCCTCGTGTGGGTGGGCTGGTGAGGGTTAGTGGTGGATGCTCAGATGGCCAGGCAGAGGCGGTAGGAATCGAGGATCGCCGCGTGGATGTTGCGGCTGGCGACGGCGTCACCGACTCGGTACAGGGCGTATCGGCCGTCGGGGTTCGCCGTCGTGGGCTGCGGCGAGCGGGCCAGTAGTTCTCGGATCGCGATCTGGCCGAGGTTGACCGATCCCGGCAGGAGGGCGTCGTAGAGGTCGTTGTCGGGCTGGGTGCCGTGTTCGACCACGACGGCGTCGACGATCCGCTCAATGGCCGCCTTGGCGCCCTCGACCTGCAGCCGGGCCAGCAGCCGACCCTCGTGCTTCTCGATCGACACCAGCCGATGCAGCACGCCGGTGGTCACATCGTGATCGGCGAACAGCGCGAAGTACTGGCCGGCCGGGGATGCTCCGACGTCGACGGCGACGCTCCGCTCCGGGGTGACGTATTCGACGGTGCCGGCGGTACGGATCAGCGCCTCCACCGCGTCCATCGCCTGGTGGCCGCCGAGGTCGTCGTACACCAGCACGTCGCCTCCCACCTTGCGGGCCCCGGAGATGATGTCCCAGGTGTCGACGGCCAGCTCAGCGCCGGGAATACCGAGGTCGGGGTTCGGGAGGCCGCCGGTGGCCAGGATGACCACGTCCACGGACTCGGTGAAGGACTCGAGCTCCGCCGGGTCGACGTAGTGGTTGCGTTTGAGTTCGACGCCGAGCCGCTTGCACTCGTCGTACCGCCAATCGACGATGCCGATCAGGTCGCGCCGGCGCTCGGAGACCGCGGCCAGCGCCACCTGCCCGCCGAAGCGGTCGCCCGCCTCGTACACCGTCACGGAATGGCCGCGCTCGGCGAGCACGCGCGCCGCCTCCAGCCCGGCGGGACCGCCGCCGATCACCACGCACCGCTTGCGCTGCTCGCCCGGGGCCGGGGTGATGCGTTGCGGCAGTTGGGTTTCCCGTCCGGTGGCCGGGTTGTGGATACACATCGCGGAGCCGTGGGTGTAGATGCCGTCGATGCATACGCTCGCGCCGACGCAGGGCCGGATCCGATCGGCGTGGCCCTCCTGTGTCTTGTTGGGCAGATCCGGGTCGGCCATCAGCGCACGGACCATGCCGACCATGTCGAGCAGTCCCTCGCTGATCGCGTAGCGGGCCGTGGCGACGTCCGCGATCCGGGCGGAGTGCATGACCGGGACCGCCAGCTGCTTCTTGACCCAGCCGACGAATTCCAGGTGCGGGTTGGCCGGGGTGAACATCGGTGGAATCACCTTGGCCAGTTCCCAGTCGGTGTCGGCGTTGCCGCGGTTGACGCTGAAGAAGTCGACTCCGGCGTCCTGCATCGCGATCGCGATCCGCACGGCGTCCTCTGGGACGATGCCGGAGTCGTCGGGGAGCAATTCGTCGAATGACATGCGCACACCGACGATGTAGTCGTCGCCGACCGCTTCGCGCACCGCGTTGATGACCTGCAGCGGGAACCGCATCCGGTTTTCCAGTGAGCCGCCGTACTCGTCGGTGCGGTGGTTGTGCCGGGGGGAGAGGAAGCTGTCGAGCAGGTGACCCGAGTATGCGGAGATCTCCACGCCGTCCAGGCCACCCGCCTGGCACCGGGCCGCGGTGTCGGCGAAATCGCGGGCGATGCGCTCCAGGTCGCGGACATCGGCGATGCGGGAGAACGCCCGGTGTGCCGGCTCCCGGGTGCCTGACGCGGACAGCGCCGGAATCCAGTCGTGCGTGTAGTTGTCGGTGCGGTGGCCCATGTGGGTGAGCTGGGTCATCACTGCGGCGCCCTGCTCGTGCACATCGTCGGCGAGCGCCCGCAGCAGCGGCACGGCCTCGTCGCGCCACAGCTGCAGGTTGCCGAACGGCGGCATCGAGTCGGGGCTGACCAGTGCGCTGCCGCCGATCATGGTCAGCGCCACGCCGCCGCGGGCCTTCTCCCGGTGGTAGACCCGGTAGCGCTCTTTCGGAAGACCGTCCTCGCTGTAGGCCGGTTCGTGCGACGTGCTCACGATCCGGTTGCGTAGCACCAGATTCTTCAGCGTGAACGGAGTGAACAGCGGGTCACTCATATATTTCGGACTCCCTTCGCCGCGGTACTCGCGGAACCACTTGGAAGTACGATGCGTGATGCAAATCACCTCGGACTAGTCTGTGTGAGGGATCCAATCCAGATTGATTCACAGGAAAGTTGCGGTTCCAGCATGGCGGACGACGCGAATCGCCTTCCCGTAGAAGACCGGGCGGAACTACTGCGAATCACCCGATCACGCCAGGTTTCCCATGGTCAGGGGGTGCGGGCTCGGGTGGTGCTCGACTGCGCGGAGATGGGGGTCGCCGAGGCCGCGCGGCGCGCATCGGTCAGCACCACTTCGGTGAGTCGGTGGTGGCGCACCTATCGGCACGGCGGTGTGGAGGCGCTGCTGGCCGTAACCTCGCCGCAGGGCCGCCCGACGGTGACCGAAGAGATGATGCGCGCGGTGCTCGGTTGTTCGCTCACCGCGCCACCGGACGGTCGGGATCGGTGGACCACTCGCTCCGTGGCCGAGGCGACCGGGGTCAGTCAGGCGACAGTGAGCCGGATCCGGCGCCAACACTTCCCTCCCTCGACGGACCTCGATGTGGGCGAGAAGACGCTGATCCTGAGCTATGTCGACGTCGGCGCCGCAGGTTGCGCACTCGGCTTCGAACGCGAGGCGGGCGAGTCGACGGGCGCGGCACCTTCGGCGGCACTGACCGATGCCGTCGAGACGGTGCTGTGCGCCGCGCTGTTGCGTCGTCCGCCCGCCGAGAGCGCACTCGGCGGCGACGCACTGGCCCTGCTCCGGCGCGCCGAACGCGAATGGCTCCCCGAGGCTCCGGTGACGCTCGTGGTGGATGTGCCACTGGATTCGCCTGCCCGGCGCTGGCTCACCCGGCATCCGACGGTGACGGTGCTCGCCCGCCCCGGGCCCGAATGGCCGGCACAGCTGCACCGGCTCGCCGCGCGCATCGCACCCACCCAGCTGCGGGAGCTGCGGGCGCTGCAGGACCGGATCCGCGCCGCGGCCGCCATGGCGAGCGCCGACCGCCCGTGGACGTTCACTTGGAGCCGGGGCCTGCCCCGCACCGCTCCGCCGCCCGAGCCGGTGCCGGCCGCACAGGCCTCGGTCCAGGACATCTCGGATACCGTGGCCGCGCTGTGCTCGGCGATCGCCGACTGCGGGCTGAGCACCGGCGAGGCGATCTCGGTGCGTCTGATCTCTGGACTCTCGGGACTGTCCCGCCCGCGCACCACTGAGGTGCTGAACTACCTGGCCGAACAGGCGATCCTCGATCGCCGGGCGGGTCACCTGCGGCTACCCGCCCCCACTCCGCGCGACGTGATCGAGACGTACACGGCGCGCGGAGTGCTGGGCACGGTGCTGGTGCGGACCATGGCCGCCCAGCGGATCTCGCCACCGGCCTACGTGGACACCACGCTGGCCCGGATCTCGGTATGCGCCAAGCACCATCTCGACGCCGAGACATACGCCCTGGACATGGATCTGCAGGACCAGCTGGCACTGGCCGCCGGGATGCCGCGGATCAGCTGGATGTTCGTGCAGCTCACCGCGCAGGTGCGATTGTTCATCGCGATCCTGGGGCTGGACTACCGGTATCCGACCGCGGAAATCATCGCCGACGATCAGCGGATCATCGACGAGATCCGGAGCGAGGACCCTGCGCGGGCCGTGGAGGCCTGGCGGACCAAGGTGGACAACTGCGTGCGGTACATGCTCGGCCAGCTCAACGTCGACCACCCTCACATGTAAGCGACTGCGCCGAGGTCTGCTGCTTACGGCGAAATGATCCCGGGAGCCGAAACTTAGGTGGCCGGTGCGGAATCCGCGAAAAACTTCAGTAGTCCACTACGCACACCGCCGTGCTCCGGGGGTGTGACGCTGAATTGCGCAGGTTCGGCGACGGGAGACATGCATGACATCACCATTCTGGCCTGGTGATTGAACATCGAGGGCTGAGCGGTCCAACTCACACGTTGCCTGGCTCAATGTCATCAAAACCGCGCTTCATGCCGGAGAGGTATCACCATGGTCGAGACGGTCGACGTGGCGGCGTTGCCGTTAGCACCGAAGAATCCGCTGCCCCGATTGCAACAGATACGGGCTATCAGGGCTTTTCACACCGGTTGTGAAGCACTGCGCGACGCGGGAGGACCGGTGACACGTTTGGCCCTCACATCGATGCTGCCGCCCGTCGTGGTCACCACGTCACCGGTGGGTGCCCGAGACGTTCTCAGCCGTAGCTACCCATTCGTCGAAAGGACGCAGCCTGTCTTCGACGAACACCGGCGACTTGTGGGTGGCTCGCTGTTCAACTTGAAACACGACGCGTGGTTGCCCCGCCGCCGCGCACTGCAGCCACTGTTCGCCAAGCAGCAGGTGACGCAGTTCGCCGGGCACATGACCGAGGGCGCCGAGAAGCTTTCCCGTGGGTGGGGCGACGGTGCGGAACTCGACCTCGATTACGAGTGCCGTCGACTGACGCTGCAGGTGTTGGCTCGATCGGTGCTCGGTCTGGATCTCGACGCACGGGCCGATGAGCTGCTGGGAGTGCCGCTTCGAACCGCCGCGACCTACATCACCGATCGCGCCGTAAGGCCCGTCCGCGCTCCGTGGTGGCTGCCGACCCCCGCCCGCCAGCGCGCACGCGGTGCCAGTGCGACGTTTCACAGACTCGCCGATGACATTCTCCAGGCCTGCCGGGCTGACCCGTCTCGCGACGCGCCACTGGTTCGCGCGCTGATCGACGTCGCTGACCCGGAGACGGGACGGCCGCTGTCCGACAAGGACATCCGCTACGAACTGGTCTCCTTCCTGGGGGCTGGACAGGACACGACGGCGACCACCCTGACGTACGCGTTATGGGCATTGGGCCGCCATCCCGAGGTGCAGGACCGGGTTGCCGCGGAGGTTGCCGCGGTGGGCGACCGGTCATTGACGGCCGACGACGTCCCCCGGCTGGGCTACACCGTTCAGGTGCTGCACGAGGCGCTGCGCTTGTGCCCGCCGGGGGCCGCGGTGACCAGAACGGCGACGAAGGATTTCGACGTCGACGGCTACCGGGTCGAAGCGGGCAGCTGGCTGGTAGTGGGGATCTACGCCATCCATCGCGACCCGGCCTTATGGGACCTTCCGTTGAAGTTCGACCCCGATCGATTCAGCCGGTCCAAATCCAAGGACCGGGATCGCTGGCAGTACCTGCCGTTTGGCGGCGGACCGCGGTCGTGCATCGGCGATCACTTTGCGATGCTCGAAGCGACCCTCGGTCTGGCGGCCGTCATCCGGCACACCGAAATTCGGTCTCTCAACGACAACTTTCCCGTGGCCGTGCCATTCACCATGGTCGCCGGCGCCCCGGTCCCGGCCCGCGTTCGGCCGCGGAACTGAACTACACATGACGGCGTCGAGTCCGTCCGCGGGGGACCGGAGCCGTCATGGCGAAGAGCGAGCGCGATCTAAGTAGTACCGTGCCGGGGCCCGCGTGGGGTTGCAGTGGTGCACTACTGCGTTCGTCACACCGCGTCGGCGCGACGATTCCACTTACAGAGCGGGACACCGGATTCGGCGACCGCCGTTTCGCGGCCTTATCGCGGAAGGGCCGGTCCAGAACGGAGAGCAGAACATGGGCAAGATCGGGCTCTCATGATGGGCGACGCGTGCGATGTCATAGTCGTAGGAGCCGGTCCGGTGGGCGCCACGGCCGCATTGCTTCTCGCCGACTACGGCCTCAAATGCATTGTGGTCGAGGCACGCCGAGGGCCACAGAGCCACCCCGCTGCGCACGTGCTCTCGACACGGTCGATGGAGATTTGGCGTGAGATCGGTCTAGAACGCGACATTCGCCGGCTCAGCGCGCCGCTGTACGAGTTGCGGAGCGTCTTGTACTGCACCAGCTTGGCGGGTCCCGAACTCGGACGGGTGCCGCTCGCCGACTTACCTCACGCGCAGATCGATGCCATCGAATCGGTCAGCCCTACCCGCAGTGCGCACCTGCCGCAGAATGCCTTCGAACCGTTGTTGTGGCAGACCCTGCGCGACAATGCGCGCATCGACCTCCGCACTGGATGGCAGTACGGCTCGCACACCGACGGCGCAGACGGCGTTTCAGTAACCATCACCGACGTCACTACCGGGGCGTCCCGAAAACTGGCCGCCCGCTATGTCATCGCCGCGGATGGCTCGGCCAGCACCGTTCGGCGAGCACTACGGGTAACGATGGCCGGCCCGGTCCTCCAGCACATGATCAGCGTGCATTTTTCCGCGGATCTTGAGCGTTTTCGCCACCATCGCCGGGGCCCGGTGATCTGGACCCACACCGCCAAGGGGCTGGGCGCCGTCATCGTGCACCGGCCACCACGGGACTTGGTATTTCAGATCCCCTATTTCCCGCCATTCGAGTCGTTGGACGACTTCCCAGCCGCAGTGTGCCGCAGGCACATCCTCGACGCCGTCGGTGACGCTGACGTCGACATTGAGATCAAGTCGATTCAGTCGTGGACGATGCACGCCCAGGTGGCCGGCAGCTTTCGCGTGGGCCGAGTCTTCCTGGCCGGCGACGCCGCGCATCGGTTCCCGCCCACTGGCGGACTCGGACTCAACACAGGAGTCGCCGATGTCCACAATCTGGCCTGGAAACTGGCCTGGGTCGTCTTCGGCCGCGCCGGCGAGGCTCTGCTGGACACGTATGAGCGGGAACGCCGTCCGGTCGCCGTCGCCGCGACCGCCGATTCAGTGGCGAACTTCGAGGGGCTGTTCGAAGTCGCTGCCGCACTGGGTATCCCGCGCCGAGCTGTACGTCTGCTGCCTCGAGCCGTCGCCGCCGTCCCGGAATGGCTACCGCGGCGCCCAGTACGCGTGCTCATCCGCGGGCTCACCACGCTGGCGTATCAGCGGCTTCGTCTGGCCAAGTCATCGGGCAGAGTGGGCCGGCGAGTCCGACGCCGTGCCGCAGCGGCCATCGCCGGACAGGGCCCGCACTACCGCAGCTGGGGGCGCGACCTGGGGGTGCGTTACCGGTGCGGTGCCGTGATGGACGACGGGCTGCCTCCACCAAGCAATGACCCGCAGTTTTACTCGCCGCACGTGCGTGCGGGAGGCCGGCTGCCCCACAGCTGGGTCGAGTCCCGCGAGGGACGGGTGTCCACGCTGGACCTGGTCAGTCGCGATCGACTCACGCTTCTGGTATCAGCCGAGGGACACACCGCGTGGTCTCATGCCGCCGAGGAAGTTTCGATGTCGGTCGCTCAGCTCGGTCACGGTGAGCTCGGCGTGTTCCACACCGGAATCGCGGGGACCGATCCCGACGCCCTCGTCGTGCGCCCAGACGGCCACGTCGTCGCTGCACTGCACTCCGAACGAGACGGCGTCGCAGCGTTGCGGCGAGCACAGGCGGTCGTCGGCGCACCAATCCGCTGCGAAGGTCTAGCGCATGAATGATATTGCGGCGCCGAGCGTCGAATTGCGGCTACTTAGCTACCGTCCAAAAGAAATGGTGGCGTGGTGGGCCGCACTGCTCGGCGGCCGACCGCAATCGCTGAACTCCCGGATGACCGCAATCACTGGTGATTCGCTGCGGGTGGTGATCGAACGTTCGCAGATCGCCCTCGCCTATCAGCCCGAAGCCAGCGGTGTCACTGCCGTCAAGTTGGTCCTCGGCGACATACCCGTGGTGCAACGAGTACTGGACCGGTTGGCGCGATTGGGCTCTGTCCCTCAGCGAGCCACCCGCGAGCCGGGCGCAATAGCGCTCTGGGTGCGCGATCCCAACGGCACCGACGTGGCCCTGTACCTGCCTTCGCCGCCTGCCCACTTCACCGCAGAAGCGGACGTGCTGCCCGAAGAGTTGTACGTCGGCGCCGTGCTGGCAGACATCAGCCGTGGAAGACCAGTTGGTGGTCATTCGCCACGACAGTGACGACACATGTCGCCGACCGAAAGGACACAGCAGACCGATGGGCACCATGTCGATGAAACGCCGTAATGCCGGCGCAGGTGTGCTTGCAGCGAAGGTATCAGTGATGAGGTCCGCTACGGTTCCACCCCCGAAGTTGGTGAGACTCGTTGAGCGCGTGCGTCATTATCTCTTACGAGTTCATCAGCGAACCGTCCCGCCCCACGCGGCGATGATGGAGATGATTATGAATGCGTGGACGGCACAGGCGATTACCGCAGCAGTAGACCTCGGCATCGCCGACGCCCTCGCCCATGGGCCGATGCGAGTGGAAGAGCTGGCGTCGCGGGTCAACGCGGACCCCGACGCGCTGCGCCGACTGCTGCGGGCATTGATCGGCCGCGGCGTGTTCCGTCAACGCCGTGACGGTCGTTACGAGGTGAACCCACTCGCGAACACATTACGGTTCAGCGCGCCGTTGTCGGCTGCGGGACTGGCCAGGATGGTCGGCTCACACCAGCACCGCGAGCATTGGAGCTATCTCGCCGACGCAATACGAACCGGTGCGGCGGTCATCCCGGCCGTGAACGGTACAGACGCCTTCGATTACCTCAGTCGGGAGCCCGAACTCGCCGAAGCCTTCAACAGGGCCATGGCCGAAACCACTGAGATGGCGGTGGCCTCGCTGATGGCCGCCTATTCATTCGACCCGTACCCAACCGTTGCAGATGTCGGCGGTGGGGTAGGCCAATTGTTAGCAGCAATCTTGGCGGCTACGCCGACTGCGCGGGGGATCCTTTACGACCTGCCCCATGCCGTCGTCGCAGCTCAACAGCTGTTGCGCCAGCATGGAATCGCGGAGCGTGTCAGGGTGGTGGAGGGATCATTCTTCGACAGTGTGCCCGGCGGCGCCGACATTTACGTTCTGAAGAACGTGATTCATGACTGGCCCGACGATCAGGCCGTCGAGATTCTGCGAAATGTGCACGCGGCGGCCAAAGTCGGCACAGTACTACTGCTGATCGAGTTTGTGATCCCGGTTCACAAGCGTGAATACATTGGGCACTGGACCGATCTGGAAATGCTGGTGACCCAGGCCGGCCGCGACCGCACGGCTGCGGAGTACCGAGCTCTGCTCGCGCGCGCCGGGTTCCGGGTGACGCGTGTGGTGCCTACCGCTTCGCCTTTGAGCCTCGTGGAGGCCGAAGCCATCTAGCCGAGCCCCGCCCGCATGAGGGGTTTGTCGCGGGTTGCCGCGGTAACCCGTCGCGCGGCGAGAATCCCCGTGTCAACTCACCTGCCACACATCGGATATCGCTGTCGATGACGGCAGCAGTTCGCGCGCGCTACTACGGCGCAGCTTGCCGGACGCGGTCTTGGGCAGGCTGCCCGCGGGCAACAACAGAACATGGCGCGGAAGGTGTCCGATGTGACGGCTGACCCGAGTGGTGATGGCCCGGCTGATCCGCCGCCGCACGTCCTCGTCGTCTGCGTTGTGCACTTCGGCGAGCACTGCGAAGCCCTCCGGATCGCCGTCAACGCGCACGGCGATCACACAGCCTTTTCGCACACCGTCCACAGTCTCGGCGGCTCGCTCGATATCGTGTGGGTACAGGTTCATGCCAGCGACCACGATGAGATCCTTGCGGCGGCCACAGACGTAAAGTCGCCCGTGCTCGTCGAGATATCCCAGATCCCCGGTGTCGAACCAACCGTCATCCCGGGCCAACGGCACGACACCGGCCGACGTGAGATAGTTCTCGGCGACAGTAGGACCGCGCAATTCGATCGCGCCAATTTCTCTGTGCGCCAATACTTGTCCACCCCGACCGATGCGCACCTCCATGCCCGTCACGGGCACCCCGACGCACACGACGTGCTGCGGGTGCTCAGAGGCGTCACAGATGGGCAGCGCGCGGTGCGCCTCCACGACGGCCTGGCGCGAGACCGTGTCGATCACCGCAGCGTGGTGTGGCGCGCCCAACGACACGACCAAGGTGGCTTCGGCGAGCCCATAGCCGGGCATCGCGGCGGTTGCCTTCATACCAAAACGCGTGCCGACGGTGGTAAATTCGGCGATATCGCGGTGATCGATCGGTTCGGCTCCGTTGACCGCCACCCGAAGCGACGACAGGTCGATATTGCCGGGATCGGTGCGACAGTGCAACATCCGGGCAAGCACCGAGTAAGCGAAGTTGGGTCCTGCCGTGACGGTTCCGCGGTGCCGGCTGATCAACTCTGCCCAGATGATCGGACGCCTGAGAAACTCGTCGGGAGGGATGACGGCGACTTCAAGACCCAATTGCATTGGCAGGCACAAAAAGGCGATCATGCCCATGTCATGGGAGAGCGGCAGCCAGCTGGCGAAGACGTCAGTGCTGATATCCAGGTCCAGTCCATCGCGCAGCGCGATGGCGCTCGCCGCGAGATTGCCGTGGCTGATCTCGACGGCCTTGGGTGCGCCGGTTGATCCCGATGTCAACTGCCGCAACGCGATATCCGTGTCGTCGGTTTCGGCATCGAACTCGGCTGGTTCGGCGGTACGCAACGACTCGACAGGGCAGACGGAAAGTTGCTGCGCGGAGAGATGATCCAGTGCAGCCAGGAACTGACCGCCGACGACAACCACGTCAGCTTTGATCAACCCGATTGCTCGCACTGTGTCAGCCAGCCAGACAGCCGGATCAGTGCGCGGTGTCGGTTGCTGCAGCATTGTCAGTGCGGCACCCCGCAGCCACGCCGCCTGCGCCAGCGGCGCGACATCGGCGGCATCGGTGGCCAGCACGGCGACGGAGCCACCACGACCGACTCCCCTCGCGGCCAGGCCACCACCTATCTGCTTCGCCTGCTCGTGGACATCCTGCCAGCTGAGCCGTACCGGATCAGCGAAGGTGCCTCCGGTCAAGTGCCGTGGTGACGATGCCGCAGTGGCGAGAAGCTCGCGGGTGAAGACGCTCAACGGATTCCGCTCCCTTGAAAAACCACGAAGTCGACGAGGTCGCCGACGTTGTGGATTCGCGGTAGTAAATCGGCAACGCTGACGTGTTGCAGCTGCGGATATTCCTTGCGCAGTCGATCCAGCAGCCGAAGCTGAAGCAGCGAGTCATATCCCAAGTCGTCCGCCAACCGCTTGGATCGCGTCAGTTCGGTGACCGAATAGTTGCCCACATCGGCGATCAGTGCCAGAACCTCATCCTCGGTGCGGTCGTGCACCTGCTCCGTGTCGGCGTCCTCGACGGCGGGTGCTGTCGTCTCGGTCTGGTCGAGTCGCACCTGTTGGTGCGGGTAGGCGATAGGACCGTCAAACCAGAACCGGCTGGTGTCGTCGAAGACGTAGGCCGGAAGTCGCTGCAACGGGCCGGCTGGCTCGCCGTACAGCGGGGTGAGGTCCGGTGAATAACCGTCACGCAGCAAAGTCGCTGCAACACTGAGCAGTTCACTTCCGTCGGAATCCGGACCGCTACATAGGACAAGCGAAGGTGTCCGCGCCGGCAGTCCCGCCTGCCTGGCAAGCATGAGCAGCCCAGATCTCGGACCGGCCTCGGCAAGATAGTCAGCGCCAACTGCCTTCACGGCGGCTCGAACGGCGCCATAGAACTGCACCGGCGCGCATATCTGCTGGGCCCAGTAGGCGGCGGTCATCTCGCTGCCGTCGATTTGTCTGCCGAGCACCGTTGAGAACAACGGGAACTCGGCGGGATGCGGCTCGAGCCCGTCCAACTCGTCGCGGAAGTCCGTCACGATCGGCTCCATCAGCGGCGAGTGAAAGGCATGTGACACCGCCAGGCCCGTCGCCCTGCCGCCATGTTGCTGGACGACTGTCTGTAGCCGTGCCACCGCGTCAGTTGTCCCGGAAATCGTCAGTGAACGTGGGCCGTTGACGGCCGCGACAACGCAGCCGGGCACGTCGGCGACAAGCTCCTCTGCCTGTTCCACGCTCAGGTCGATCGCGATCATTGCCCCATTGGGCGGCAACGAACCCATCAACCGCCCTCTGGCCACGACGAGCCGGGCGGCGTCCCCGACCGTGAGGACGCTCGAGAGGCAGGCCGCGCTGATCTCCCCGAGGCTGTGGCCGATGCCGAATCTCGCCCGGATACCGCTCTGCAACAATGTCTTTCCCAACGCATACGACACGGCGAACAACGCCGGCTGCGTCAAGCTGGTGTGATCGAGCCCGGTATCGTCACCAAGTATCGTCGTCAGCAGGTCCGCGCCCAGGTGAGGGCGCAACGCGGCACAGACGGTATCGAGGGCCTTTCGGTAAACGGGGTTCGCGCGGTAAAGCGGGCGCGTCATGCCCGAATACTGCGTACCCTGACCCGAAAACAGCAATCCGACGGTCGCCGGCAGCCGATGGGGGCGCCCGGCGGAGGTGAGGTCGGGGCGTGCGCCGGCGGCGACCTGCTCGAGGCCGTCAGCCAGAGCGTCGCGGTCACCTTCGAGCACAACGCGGTGCCGATGGGATCGCTTGACGATATTCGTCGACCGACACCACGCGCCGACCCGGTCAACGTCGACGGCTCGCAGCGCGCGGCCCATTGCCGCAGCGTTGCTCCTCAAAGCATGCGTGGATGGCGCCGAGATCATCACGACTCCCCGTCGGCACGGGCTGGGCGACGCAGCGGCAGGCGCGGATTCCAAGATGGCGTGTGCGTTACCGCCGCCAAGCCCGAACGAACTCACCGCGCCCAGCACACCGTGCGTCGGCAGCACTTGCGCAGCAGCGGCCAGCTTCAGCCCGTTCTCGTCGAGCCGCAGGCCAGGGTTGGGCCCGTCGCCGATCACCGTCGGCGGTAGGACGCCCAGGTGCAGGGCCAGGCAGGTCTTGATGAACGCCGCGATGCCCGCGCTGCCCTCGGTGTGCCCGATGTTTCCCTTGACCGAGCCGAGTAAACATGGTGCGCAGCTTCGGGTCTTATGCACATCGCCGAGGGCGCTGGCCTCGATCATGTCTCCCAGCACCGTGCCGGTGCCGTGGGCTTCGACGAAAGCGATCTGGCGGGCGTCAACCTCGGCGAGGCCAAGCGCCCGACGCATCAGCGCCACCTGCGAGCGTCGATTCGGAGCGGTGATCCCGTTGCTGCGCCCATCGTGGTTGGTGACGGAACTTCTCACGACGGCATAGATCGGCTGTCGATCGGCTAGCGCGTCGTCGAGTCGGCGCAACACGACTGCCGCGATGCCCTCACCCCTGCCGATGCCGTTGGCGTCTCGCCGGAACGGTTTGCAGCGCCCGTCGGGAGCGGATAGCCCAGCCTGCGTGTAGAAGATCGAAAGTGCCGGAGTCAGAATGAGATTCACACCCGCAGCGATTACGGTGTCGGCTTCACCGGAGCGCAGCGCGGCGCACCCCTGATGTATCGCGGTCAGTGACGACGAGCAGGCCGAATCGATCGCCACACTCGGTCCCGTGAGGCCGAGGTGGTAGGAGACACGATTTGCCGTCATGAAGTAGCCGCTGCCGGTGCCGAGGAAGGCTCCGGCGCCGGCAAAATCGAGAAGTTGAAGGCTACTCCATTCGCTGGACATCACGCCGACGAAAACCCCGGTCGGCGTTCCCGCCAGCGAGCGCGGGTCGATCCCGGCATCTTCGAGCGCGCGCCACGACGACTGCAACAGCAGCCGCTGCTGAGGGTCGAGTGCCGCCGCCTCGACGGGCGCTATACCGAAGAAGTCGTTGTCGAAGGCATCCACGTTGTCGATGAAGTGGCCGCGCCGGGTGTTCATCGACCCGGGTGCGCCGTCGGGCCGGTAGAAGTCGTCGACATCCCAACGCTGAGTGGGCACTTCGGTGTCAGTGACTACTGCGTCCATCATCAGCCGCCAGAATGCGTCTTTGTCTGGTGCCCCGGCGAAGCGGCAATCGATACCGATCACCGCGATCGGTATCACGATGTCCCTCGCTGCCCGGTGAGGTAGGCGGCAATCTCATCGATGGTCGCGCAGTCCCACACTATGGTGGTCTCGACGTCGAATCCTTTCTCGTAATTCAAGTCTGCGCACAACGCCATGCCGGAGATGGAGTCGATCCCACAGTCGGCCAACGGGATGTCTGTGTCGATCTCGTCCGGCCGTAGGCCGAGGTAGCCGGCGACCTTCACGGTCAGCCAATCGATAAGTTCGTCGTGTCCCGGCGCGAGAGCGCTCATCGGAGCGCTCGATCACGCTTCGCGGCTTCGGGAATCGCCAACTCGCCGAACGAGATCCCGCGATGTACGACACCGCTGATCCATATCTCGAACCGCGCGCCGCCGGCCAGTGCCGCACCTCCGATCAGCGGGAGACCGGCCACGATACCGATCGCCAAGCCCACCACGAATATCACCAGGCTCGCGGCATGCGCTGCTGCGCCGAATCGTGCGGCCCACCGCACCGTCACGCCCCATTTCCGGAACAGTTGCCCGGCAAAGAGATCCGCCACTGCCAGAGTCGGCACGACAGGCGCCGCGTCGGCCGGGCAGTTCCCCTGCTCGGCAACGCTGCGCCCGACGGTAGTCACTCGCGCCAGTTCGGCGTCGCCGACTCCGGACCGCCCGAACCACAGGAACGGTTCGCGCTTGCCGGTCAGCAGCCAGTGCAGCGTGGTCACCAGGGAGGTCGCCTGGTGCCGGGTGTCGGTCGCGGCGACCACCTCGACGCGCCGCGCGCCTGCGTTTCGCAGCAGACCGGCAACCTCGATCGCAGCGGAGTACCACATGTTGCGGCAGGCGATCAGCGAGATGACCCTGCGGTTCCGGAAGGCCTCGGGATGCCCGGCCACCAGTGACCGGATGGGCAGCGACGGCGACAGATACCACACCTGGTACGCCAGCAGGACAACTTCTTCCTCGTCCTGGCCTGTCCCGAAGCCGCCTGGCGGCTCGACGAGTTGCACCAATGCGTCGGGGTCCACCGCACGAGGGAAAACTCCGAAGAACTGGCGGATCGACCACGGAAACGGGAACGCGACGCGCGGTTGGACGTCGACCCAGCGAATGCGCCACCCATCGGCTTCCAGTGGTGCGACGAACGCCTCGGCGACTTCACGCAGCTGTCCGGTCTGGGTGTAGAGGTACACGACCGCCCGGCGGTTCATGGCCGAGGATCCGGCGCGGCTCCCGACACCGCTGTCAGATGCATGAAAGAGATCACGAACCGGCCGGACTCCGGGACCATGCACAGTAACGTGTCGCCCTGTTTGATCAGGCCCTCGGTCATCATCTCGTCGAGGATGACGAAAATGGCTGCGCAGCCTATGTTGCCGACGGATGTCAGGTTGCTGTACCACTTCTCTGTTCGGCCGGCGTTAATCCCGCGTCGGGCGAACTCTTTGAAGACGATCTGCTTCATCCGCTCGCTCGAGTAGTGCGCGGGGATCCAGGTGAGCGTGTCCGGGTCGAACTTGCCCAATTTGCGCAGTCGTTCCCACTCGTCGGCTCCGACGCTGACCAGGTGCGGCAGCAGCGAGAGGTCCTGGCGCAGCACGAGTGCACCGTCGGCTTCAGCTGCTGCGGAGGTCGGATAGTCCATCCAGGTCTTCGCGGCCGCGTTGGAGTTGCTGCCGCCGTACATGCATGTCTTCTCGGTATTGGCGAAGGACGTCAACGAAATCCAGTCGATGCGAAGGCTGATTCCCGATGCCGCGGGTGCATTCTCGATGACCGCCGCACCAGCGCCGTCAGAGAGCATGTAACGCAGGAACGCGGCTTCTAGCGGCAGCGATCCGTCTTGGGCGAGCAGACCCATCTCGTCGTACCTGGTGCTTTTGAAAATGCGGGAGGCCAACTCGCTGGCGACGCTGATCGCGTTGCGCTTCTCACCGATCGCCACTTGCAGGTAGGCGTTCTTCAGTGCCATCATTCCGGAACTGCAGACTCCGACGGCAGTAGAAATCTCCATGGGCCCGTAGCCCAATTCTCCGTGCACCATGCTTGCATGCCCGGGCGCCAACATATCCGGCCCCGTCGTCGCCGCGGTCAGCAGCTCGACGTCGTTCGGGCCGAGGCCGGCGCGCGCGGCGGCCTTGCGCACCGCATTTGCGGCCATCGCCGCATTTGAAATGACGGTTTGCTGATCCTTGTCTATGGCGTAATAGCGGGTCTTGATACCGCAGTTCTCCAGGGTCAGATCCCGCACATCACTTGTCGCGTGGCCCACAGTCCCCAGGTAGTCTTCGATTTCATCGTTGGGCACTGGGTTGCCCGGCAAAAAGCTGCCCGTGGCCGTGATGTACGCGCTCATGACCATGAACCTTTCTTACGCCGCGTCCCTCGTTGACGCGGTGTGAGATTGACGATCGATGCGACTGGACAAACCCCTCACCCAGACGAGGGAAATCGTCGCTCGCAGTGAGCGGGTCAAGCGCAGTAGCGCACCACTGCAGTCTCGCCCAGTTTTGGGGCGGCACTACTTAGTCGCTATCCGCGGATCGAGGCTAAGTACTGCCGCGCCGACTCTCGGGACGATTTGCAGTGGCGCACTACTGAAATCGTCCCGCCGAAGGCGAGCGACGATTCCGATAGCGGATCTCGATCGATGCGGTGGCCACAGCTCCTCGGGCTGTGGCTCAAGTGAGGGCCGTGAACAGGGCGTAATCGTCGATCGAAAGGTGATAACGCGCATGGACATTGGCCAAGGCGTTGCGATCGTGGGGATCGGGTGTTGGTTCCCGGGCGGCGTATTCACGCCGGACCAGTATTGGGACTTCATGATGCGGCGCGGGGACGGCATTGTCGAGGTGCCCGGGGAGCGATGGAACACCGACCTCTACTACGACCCTGACCCGGCTGCGCCCGGCCGAGCCTATACACGCCACGGCGGATTCGTGACCCGCTCGCCGTGGGATTTCGACGCTGAGTTCTTCGGTATTTCCCCACGAGAAGCCGAGGTGATGGATCCTCAGCAGCGCTGGGTGCTCGAGGTTGCGTGGGAGGCGCTGGACGACGCGGGATTGGCGGGCGTGGCTCCCGGAAGCGACGCCGGTGTCTATATCGGCGGGTTCATGAGCGACAACCAGATTCGCCGGTGCATGTCCTCCGCGCGCCGCGCCATCAGCCACTTCACCGCCACCGGCGCATCGCAGGCCATGCTGTCCAACCGCCTCTCTCATGCGTTGGATCTGCGTGGGCCGAGCATGACCATCGACACGGCGTGCTCGTCGTCTATGGTCGCGATTCACGAGGCGACGCAGGCTATCTCCCGCGGCGAGTGCGAAATCGCCCTCGCGGGCGGAGTGAACGTCATGATCCATCCGGAGTTGTTCGTATCGATGTGCAAGGGCAAGTTTCTTGCCCGCGACGGGCGGAGCAAATCGTTTGACGCCGCCGCGGACGGATACGGCCGCGGTGAGGGCGCGGGCATGCTTGTACTGAAGAGCATTGACGCAGCATTGCGCGACCGGGACCGCATCTACGCCGTAATCGCCGGTAGCGGGGCGAACCAGGATGGTCACACCATGGGGATCACCGTCCCCAACGGGGCCGCGCAACGTGATCTCGCACTAGCTGTCTGCGAAAAGGCGAATCTCGCCCCGCACGAGATCGGGTATGTCGAAGCCCACGGAACAGGCACACCGGTCGGAGACCCCATCGAGGTCACCGCGTTAGGCGAGGCATATGGCCTGGCCGAGCTGCGGACCGGTCCGTTGCTTGTGGGCTCGGTGAAGCCATCGATCGGGCATCTGGAGGCCGCAGCCGGGGTTGCGGGTGTGATCAAGGCCGCGCTGGCGATACGGCACCGCACTATTCCGCCGCAAGCATGGTTGGAAAACCTCAACCCGGCGATTCCGTTCAGCGATCTCAACATCGAGGTTGTCACCCAGGCGAAAGCGTTCCCCACTCCGTCAGGTCGAGCCTTTGCCGCCGTCAACGGCTTCGGCTACGGCGGGACCAATGGCCATGTCATCCTGGCCCAGGCCCCGGGCATGCCCACGCCCGCCACAGAACGGCCTTCGATCGCGCTCTTCCCAATCTCCGCCGCCAGCAAGGATTCTGTCCGTGCTGTCGCCGCCGCCGTCCGCAGCACCGTGGGTTGCGCGTCGTCGATCGACGATCTCTGTTCAGCCGCATGGAGCCGCCGAGCGCATCACTCGTTCCGGACCGTACTGCCCTGTTCCGACAAAGACGAACTGGTGCGACATCTCGACGCTGTCGCTGCTGGAACAGGGACGATCAGCCGCGCTACCGTGCCGACTGGGACCAAACCGGTGTTCGTCTTCAGTGGCATAGGACCTCAATGGTGGGGCATGGGACGCGAACTTCTCGCCATGGACGGGCCTTTCGCGCGCACAGCGGCCGAGATCGATTCGTTGTTCGTTGAGATCGCTGGCTGGTCGATTCTTGACGAACTGCTCAAACCGGAATCTGAAAGCCGCATTCAGCGCACCGAATACGCTCAGCCGGCCAACTTTCTTGTACAGGTTGGGCTCGTCGCCGAACTCGCGGCGCTGGGTGTCGAGCCCGCTGCGATTGTCGGGCACAGCGTCGGCGAGGTAAGCGCGGCGTTTGTCAGCGGTGCACTCACCCTTCGCGACGCGCTCTTGGTGAGCTATCACCGGGCTCGTCTGCAGGCCAGTACAGAAGGCACCGGGGGGATGCTGGCGGTCGGTTTGTCGGAAAGCAAGGTGACGCAGCGACTTTCCGAAGCAGGCGGTGTCGACGTGGTCATCGCGGCGGTCAATAGCCCCGATTCTGTGACGCTGGCCGGTCCGCTCGCTGCGGTCGAACATCTGTACCGTGACCTGTCCGCGGACGTCTTCGTCCGCCGCCTACAGGTGACGGTGCCCTACCACAGCCCGCTGATGGATCCGATCCTCGACGATCTAGCAACGGTGCTTGCCGACATCCAGCCACTCCGGCCACAACGGCATCTGTATTCGACGGTCACCGCCCAGCAGGTCACCCTGCCGGAATTGGGTGCCGAGTACTGGTGTGCCAACGTCCGCCGGCCTGTGCGATTCGGCGACAGCATCGAAGCCCTGATCGATGCGGGCCACCGGGTGTTCCTCGAGGTGGGGCCGCATCCCGTGCTGTCGGGCAACATTCGAGCGATATTGGCCGACAAGGCGGCGTCAGGTGCTGCCATCGCCACGCTCAAGCGCAACGAGAGTGACCACGACCGTCTGCTCGGTGCCGTCGCGGAGCTCTACCGCGCGGGCTGCCTCGGCCGAACTGTGCCGGGTCAGTCCACGCTCGCACCACACGCGGATCTCCCCAGTTATCCCTGGCAACACAAGGTGCTGTTCGCTGAATCCCGTCAGGCGGAGTTGGAGCGGAACGGTGGTGACGATGACCGTCCACTGCTCGGCACCCGAGCTACCCGACACCCTATGGCATGGTCGACTGAGCTGTCGGTTACCCGAGTACCTTGGCTGCCAGACCACGTCGTCGACGGGATGGTGGTATTACCGGGTGCCGCGTACCTCGACGCATTCTTGTGTGCAGCCGCCGAATGCACAAAACATGTAAGTCTCACAGTCGAATCCGTGCGGTTCTCCCGCCTACTCGTCATAGAAGACCACGCGGTGCCGACTGTCACCGTCGCCGCGGAACCCGCAACGATGCGGTTGAGCTTTTCCTCATACGACGACACCGACAATCGGATTGTCCACAGCACAGCACGAATAGTCGACGCGGCAGTAGAAGCACCGCAGGTGGAGGTGCCGTGCATCGACGGTGACACCTTGAGCCATGAAGAGTTCTATGAGCTGCTGCAAAGCCGTGGTTTCCAATACGGTCCAGCGTTCCGACGGGTCGTCGAGGCAAGGGTCGGCTCCGATGTCATTGTCACGACAATTGATCCGGTATCGGCCGACACAAGGCATCTCGCGCACCCGGCCCTGATCGATGCCGCGCTGCAGGGCGTTGCCGCATTCGACGATCTGGCGCTGGGAACGATGGTGCCGGTTGCTGTCGAAACTGTGCGTAGGCACGGGCCGACGCCGACGGCTCCCGTGACGGCGGTGATACGCCGCGCCAGCGGACCCGATATATACGTCGACATCGCGATGTGTGGTCCCGATGGCACCGCGTTCTTCGAGCTTCTCGGGGTGCGATTCGCCGAATTGGCCCCTGCACCGTCGCCGATCGCCGAATTGAGACCACTGCTTTACGAGATCGACTGGCGCCCGGTAGATCCGGCTGCCATCGATGGTCGTGCCGAGCAGCCGGTGATTACGGTCGGCCTGGGTAACCCATTGCGGCGATGGGTAGATCACCGGGACTGTGGCACCGATGTACCGATCCGACCGATGTGTCTGGCACAGACCATCCGTCAGCTTGGTGGAGCTAACGTGACGGTTCTGGTCGTCGCCGGTGACGACGACCAGATCAGCCTGACTGCTGAACTCGTTGAAGTGGCACAGCAATTCGATTCGGTGATTGAGTCCGCCCCCGACGTTCGGATCGACGCGGTTCTGTTGACCATGGGGGCTTTCCGCTTGCCGGGGGACCACCATGAGCCGAATGTGCTGCACGCAGCGCTAGCAGGGGCACGTCGGGTGTTACAGAACGAACAACTGTCAGTGCGCTGGCGGCATATCGATCTGCAGCCCGGTGATGATCACCGCGGTCTGGACACGGCGATGTTGACCGAGATCCACAATGGCGAACAGCTTGTCGATGAGATGGCACTACGCGATGGACTTCCGCTCGCGCCCTACTATCGCCGCGGCCTTGCCGATCGACTCGATGGGTATTCGGAAGTGACTCCGCATGTCGATCCGGAGGCATCGTTCGTCCTCGAGCCGCCGAAAACACGGCTGCTCGAGGATCTCGCTCTGCGCGCGGTACCACGAATTACGCCGGTAGCCGGCCAAATTGAGGTATGTATCGACGCGATCGGGCTGAACTACAAGGATGCAATGAAGCTTCTTGGCGTGCTGACACCGCAGAATCTGCGCGGAACGTGCTTCGGGACAGCGGTGGGTATGGAGGGTATTGGTGTCGTCACTCGCACAGGTCCCCTGAGCCACTTCGGAATCGGCGACGTCGTTCTGGTGTCAGTTCCGAATATGTTCAGCCGGTATCTCACGCTTGATCCGGCCGATGCCGTGGTCAAACGTCTCACTCGCGATGTGACACCCGGCCTGGCAGCGAGTTTCATTCCATATTTGACCGCACATTATGGCCTGGTATATGCGGCGAGGCTAGGCGCGGACGAGACCATCCTCGTGCACGGGGCGGCTGGCGGCACCGGGTTAGCGGCGGTTCACGTCGCACGTCATCTCGGTGCCCGCGTGATCGGCAGCGCCGGCAACGAGGAACGGCGAGCCTTTGCGCGCGCCGCCGGCGCGCATCACACCGTGAACTCCCGCACGGCCAACTTCGTTGACGACGTCATGCGGCTCACCGACGGTCACGGCGCGGACGTGATATATACCTCGCTACCCGGCGAGGCGCTTCGGCAAAATCTCAAGGCCGCAGCGGAATTCGGCCGCATCGTCGACATCGGCAAAGCCGACATCTACAGCAACGGGGCCATCGAGCTCGGGCCGTTCGACCGCAACCTGCAATATTTCGCCGTCGATGTCGACCGGATGTTCAACCACCGGCGTGCTTTCACAGACCAGCTCGCCGCCGAGGTCATCGGGCGGCTGAACGACGGAACCTACACCCCGCTGCCCGCGACGACGTATGACGCCGATGCGTTGACGGAGGCCTTCAGTGTTGTCGCGCGAGGCGCCCAGCAGGGCCGCGTCGTGGTGAATCTGCGCGGTAACCCGCCGATTCGGCCCGCGATCCCTTCATTCCCCGTCCGCGCCGACGGGACTTACCTGGTGACCGGCGCCTTCGGTGCCGTCGGCCTGGCAATGGTCGATTGGCTGGTCTCTCAGGGAGCACGGCACCTAGTCGTCGTCAGCAGGAGCGGCCCCCGTGGCGGACGAGCCAAACGGCGACTCCAGGCGTGGCGCGCTACCGGCGCGGACATCCGGGAGGAAGCCGTCGACGTCGGCGATGCACTCGCCGTCTCGCGCCTGATAGCCCGAGTCGCCGAGCAGATGCCTCTGCTGCGCGGCGTATTTCATGCCGCCGGTGTGGCAGAGGACAGCGCATACGGAAGGGCCACACCCGAATCCCTGCGCCGAGTGATCGCGCCCAAGCTCGACGGTGCATGGAACCTGCACCATGCGACGGAATCCGCCGGGATCGACCTGGAGGCCTTTGTGCTGTTCTCGTCGACGTCGGCGATGATTGGCATACCGCTGCAGATTGCCTATGCCGCCGCAAACGCCGGCCTAGATGCGTTGGCTCAACTCCGCCAGGCACGCGGTAAGGCAGGACTATCGGTGAACTGGGGAGCGCTGCGCGGGGGCGGTATGGCGGACTCCTCTCCAGAGGTGCGCCGCTATCTCGAGGTGCTCGGGCAGCGGGACATTCTGGTGGGCCACCTCCCCGCGCTGTTGGCAACGATGCTGGCTTTCTCCGACACATTGTCCAATGTCGTAATCGCCAACATAGATTGGCAGACGCTGCTGTCGGGCCAGCCGGCATTGAAGTCCTCCACGAGGTTTGCCGACTTTGCCGCGGCCCTGGGCGATGGCGCCCTTAACTTCCGTGCCGAACTGTTCGCTCTGCCTGTTGACCAACGGCTCGAAGTGCTCACCGCGATGCTGGCAGAACAGGTCGCTGCCGTCCTTGGCATTCCCACCGACACCATCGATCATCACACCCCCCTGGCGGAGTTCGGTCTCGATTCGTTGTCGTCGGTCGAGCTCGCTTCACGCGTCGCGGCGACGTTAGACATTCGAATATCGGCGATGGAATTCGAACGGCTGCATGGATTGTCTGCCATCGCGAAGCAGGCCCTGGCCGTAGCGGAGGTGTCGTGAAATCCAGCCGGTTGGCCTCCTCCTGGATGGCCAACGCGGTAAGAAATCCCCGAAGAATATGCCCTGTAGGGCAAAGGGTTTGCCCCATAGGCCGCCGTGCTCGAAGGGTTCGCACGGGTACGCTGTGGCTGCCAACCAGGCTTTCGCAGGCGCGTTCGGCGGCACCCTCGCTGACCAGTGGAAAGACTTTGTCGTTCCGCCGCAGGTCGCCCCGACCGCAGTGATCTTCCCGGGCGTTCCGGTCGGACAGAACGCGGGCCGCGGTTCCAACACCCGTGCCTCGCAGAACATCATCAGCAACGGCTCAAAGATCCTCGTTCCCGAGGGCACCGGCCTGATGACGTTTCAGGATGGCAAGATCACGGGCTTCATTGCCCAGCCGGGCGGCTACATCTGGCATTCCGATGACTCTTACTCGCAGTCGATCTTCGCCGACGACTCCAGAGTGAGCTCGGTCGTCAAACAATCGTTTGAGCGCTTCAAGTTCGGCGGTCAGCCCGGCAGCCAGCAGCTCGTGTTCTATGTGAACCTCCGTGAGCTACCCAATAACCGGTTCGGTACGCAGTCGGAGATCTATTGGGATGACGCGTATCTCGGCGCTCAGGTGGGTGCGATCACGCGCGGTACGTACACCATACGCATCATTGACCCGGTCCTGTTCGCCACCCAGTTCGTGCCGTTGACGTACTTGCAGGCCGGCGGCCAGGTGTTCGATTTCACTGACTTCGACAATGACGCGGCCACTCAACTCTTCAACGAGGTGGTGTCGTCGCTCGCACCGGCGTTCTCGCACTATACGAACGACCCGAGCAAGGGCAATCGGATGGCGCGCATCCAAGGCGACTCCATCGGTTTCGCTCAGTCGCTCTCGGCCGCGGTCGACAGTGCCTACCGCTGGAGCACGGGGCGCGGCATCACGATCGTCAACGTCGCGATCGCATCGATCGAGTACGACGAGGACACCCGACGGTTGCTCTCGGACGTCAAGAAGGCGGATGCCCTGAGCGGCTCGCGTGGCAACTCATTCCTCCAGCAGTCGGTCGCGCGCGGGATGCAGGCCGCGGGCGAGAATGGTGGGGGAGCTGCCGGAATCGCGATGATGGGCATGGGTATGAATGCCGCGGGCGGCGCGATGGGTGGCCTGCAACAACCTCCGGGCCCGGCGGCGTATCAGCAGGCACCCGCCGGCGATGACCCGGTAGCAAAACTCGCCCAGTTCAAGAGCATGCTTGACCAGGGCCTTATCACCCAGGCCGACTACGACGCTGCCAAGGCCAAGGCGCTCGGACTCTAGGCCATGACTGACCCCTACAGCCGGGGTAACCGGTCTGGCGGATATCCGCCAGACCGCGGCCAACCCCCGCCGCAGCCATATGGATCCGCGCAGCCGGACGGTGCGATCCCGCGCGACCAGGCCGTCGAGGTGACGCCGCCCGGCCAGTTCAGCAATGCCACGTGGGACGACGTGAACCGTGCGCGTGAGGCCGAACGCAACGCGGGCTACGGCCCCGGCGAAGCACCCGTGGTGACTTACGACCAGCACGACGGGCCGCAGGTCATCCAGACGTCAACCGACCGATCCGACGGGCTCAACAAGTGTCCGCGCTGCGGAGCCACCGACATCGGCTTCGATATCAAGGGCGGCCAATTGGTCTGCCACTATTGCCGATTCGCGTGGAGTGAGAAGAACGCCGCCGAGGTGTTCGACCTCAACTCGCCGATCAGCCAACTGCGCGGACGTCGGATCTGTTCGGGTTCAGGAAATCTCGTGCCCGGGGTCAACCAGGTCGTGAGCTTCAAATGCAGCGCGTGTGGTGCCGAGGTGTCGATCGACACTGCCCATGCCGTACAGGCGCTGTCACTGGTGCCGTAACAAGCTCTCGGTCAACGAGCAAATCCAAAACGGTGCGGTCCCCGACGTCGTGCTGCCGTTCTCGCTACCCAAAGCCGAGGCCGTCGCGCGCATCTCCGAATTCGTCTTGGCGCGTAAGTTTTTCGCGAGCCGGCGGTTCACCGCGGAGTTTGCGCCCGAGAACGTCATGGGTGTCTACCTGCCCTACTTGATCATCGACTTCAACAGCTCGGTCGAGTTCGTGGGCATCGGTGAGCACACCACCCGTAGTTACACCGTGCGCATCGACGACGACAATTCCGAGACTCGGTATGACTTCGATGCGTATCGGGTGGCTCGTAAATTCGATCTCTACATCGATGACCTCACGATCGAATCGGCTGCCGACAAACGCGACTTCCACACCGATCGCAACACCAACAACATCATCAACTCGATCACGCCGTTCGACACCAAGAACGTCGTGCGCTACGACCCCAACTATCTCTCGGGATTCACCTCGCAGCGGCGCGATCTCGACGTCGACGCCATGTTCGACCCCGCGCGCCTGCAAGCCCAGGACATCGGCCGGTATCGCGCCGCCGAGACCTTGGAGTTCTACGATCGCGGCGTGCGTTGGGACCAGCAGCGCATCGACGTCCACGGAGAGCGGTGGGTGTCTGCGTATCTGCCCGTGTGGTTGTACAGCTACTACGAGCGCAAGAGCGGCGGGAAAGAACTGCTGCACTACATCGCGGTGAACGGCCGCACAGGCGAGACGATGGGCTCGGTGCCAATCAACACGACGCGCCTGTGGGTCGCATCGGGTGTGGCCGAATTGTGCGGGCTCGCAGCGACAATCCTGTCTGCCCTGGTGTTCTGGCGGTAGGGGGCGAACGTGGACATCACGATGTTGTCGGCGGCGGTCGACGTCGTTGTTGCGTCGAGTCACCTTCTCGCGTCGTCATCGTCCTCGTCGGGTAGCGGCGAGTGGATTCCCTTCCTCTTCCTCCTCACCGGTCCGGCGTTCTTCATGTACCAGTACTCGCGCTACCGGAACAAGAACAAGCGCCACCACCACGAGAGGGAAACACTCTCGGACATCGCCAACATGCGGACCATGGACCAGTTCGCGGAGAGCGTGACCAACTCGCGCAATTCCCGTATGTCAGACGCCAACGAGCGGGAAGTGCGCGGGTAGCACGAGGCCGTCAGTTGGGCCGTGAGCCCGTGAGCAACCCAGACCGTCTACTCAGCAGGCCAGAACCTCAAGGATCGAGCGCAGCACGTGGCCGACTCCGGCGTCGCAGTTAGCGCTGGTGGAGTAGTCCGCGGCGTCGAGAACTGCCGGGCGCGCGTTCGCCGGTGCGACACCGACCCCCGCGAAGCGGAGCATACCGAGATCGTTGGGACCGTCGCCTACGGCGAGCACTTCGCCCGGATCGATGCCCGCGGCCCGACAGTACTCCGCGAGCGCGTGGGCTTTGTCGACGTCGGCCCGGGTGATCTCCAGGTAGGTCGGGTTGGAGATCTGCGCCCGTAGTCCCTCGGGCATCGCGGCAATCACCGGGTCCAGGGTCTCCGGCCGTCCATCCGGTGCGATGAGCATGAGTTTATCCGGTCCCTCGGTGAGTTCGTCCAGGTCACAGACGGTAGGGGCGGTCTCCGTGATGGCGGCTTCATCGGTGATCGTGTGGTCGAGATCGGATACGTACCAGTGCTCCCGGTAGTACCAGCCCACCGCGATGCCGCGTTCGCGCGCCACCGCGACCGTGCGGTGCGCGGCGTCCACCCGCATGTTCCATTCGGTGACGACGTCCAGCGTGCCGTCGTCACCGACGCGCGCGGTAAGTGCGCCTTGGGAGCAGATGAAGACCGCATCGGCGAGGGCTGGCAGCGCAGCGAGCACCGACGTGAGGGCGCCCGGCCCCCGAGAGGTGGCGAGCATGACCTTCAGGCCCGCCTGCTGTGCGTGCGCGATGGCGGCGACGTTCTCGGCCGGGACCCGGTGGTTGTTGTCGAGGAGGGTGCCGTCGACGTCAGTCACGACGAGTCTGATCCGGCCCCCCGCGGCGCCCCGGGTAGCGATGTCGGGCGGGTGCGTCATGTTGTGTCCCCTCGTGGCCGGGTACCGCCGATGCGGAGTTCGATTTCGTGCGCCGCGGCACCGCCAGTGAGCACAGTCCCACCTCGCGTTCTTGGCGACAGACGGCGTAGCCGCGGCTGCGGACGTTGGCGAGCTGGCGTCGAAGTTGCGCCGGCGAGCTTCTCGCTCAACAGGCTCCTCGCCATGGAATTCTGACTCAGAATAACCAACCGCGAAGAACAAAGTCCGGCCCCCTTGTACCAGTGCAATGGCACTGATACTGTCCTTCGTGTTGAGTAAGAAAAGCCAGCTCAAATCATGTGAAATGTCACATGGTGATCAACGCAGAGTCGCTAGATACCTGAGGAGACCAGCTCGATGACCGACAAGCCCTGGCGCGGAATCCACGTCGCAACCGCCCTTCCCTTCAACGACGACCTCTCCATCGACTGGGACGCCTGGGCCGACGAGGTGACCTGGCTCGCCGCGAACGGCATGGACGGCGTCACCCCGAACGGCTCGCTGGGTGAGTACCAGACGCTGACCCCGGAGGAGCGCTACAAGGTCGTCTCCATCGCCGCCGAGGTCGCTCCCGAGGGCTTCCGCGTGATGGCCGGCTGCGGCGCCTACGGCGCGCTCGAGTCCGTCCGCGCCGCCGAGCAGGCCGCCGAGGCGGGCGCGCAGTCCATCATGCTGCTGCCGCCCAACACCTACCGCGCCGAGCGTGAGGCCGTCATCGACCACTACCGCCGCGTCGCCGCCGTCGGCCTGCCGATCGTCGCCTACAACAACCCGCTGGACACCAAGGTCGACATGAAGCCCGACCTGCTCGCCGAACTGCACGGCCTGGGCTACATCAAGGGCGTCAAGGAGTTCACCGGTGACGTCCGCCGGATCTACGAGATCGAGGAGCTCGCGCCCGACCTCGACGTGCTGATTGGAACCGACGATGTCCTGCTCGAGGTCGGTGTGGCCGGCGCGGTGGGCTGGGTCTCCGGCTACACCAACGCCTTCCCGAACGCCTGCAAGAAGCTCTACGACCTCGCCACCTCCGGCAATGTTGCCGATCTGGCAGAGGGCCTGAAGCTCTACCGCGATCTGCACCCGCTGCTGCGCTGGGACTCCAAGACCGAGTTCGTCCAGGCCATCAAGCTGTCGATGGACATGGTCGGCCGTAAGGGCGGAATCTGCCGCCCGCCGCGCACCCCGCTTTCGCCCGAGATGGCAGCGCGGGTGACCAAGGCGACCGAGTACGCCATCTCCCGCGGATACAACTAGATACAACTGAGTCATGGCCACGCTGGACTTTCTCCCTGCGGACGAGCTGAAAGCTCTCGCAAACGAGGCGGAAGCGGTCGACTTCCTCTACGACGCTTTGAAGTCCGGCGTCGTCGACCCCGAATCCGACGCCCCACGACTGTTCTCTCCCGCACCCGGCGGTGAGTTCCTCCTCATGCCGGGTTGCGGGACCGAATACTCGGGCGTCAAAGTGATCACCGTGGCGCCGGAGAACCCGCGCCGCGGCAAGCCCAAGATCCAGGGTGTGTACGTCTTGGTGGGGAGCGACGACCTCACTCCCCGCGTACTGATGGACGGTCCGGAGCTCACCCTGCTCCGGACCCCCGCGGTGAGCATTCTCGCGATCCGTGAGTTGCTCCGGCTGGGGTCACGGCGCCCGGAAGGACCACTGAAAGTCGTCGTCTACGGCACCGGCCCGCAGGCCTTACGTCACATGGAAGTGCTCGACGACGTGGTCGGTCCGATCGACGCCGCGGTGATCGGGCGGCGCCCGGAAGCGGTGGCACGCCTGGTGGAGCAAGGTAGCTCGGCCGGGCTGCGGGTGCGGCCGGGGACCGCCGACGACGTGCCTTCGGCGGCGGTGGTGCTGACCGCCACCAGCTCCTCGACCCCGGTGTTGGACGACGCTCTTGTCGCACCCGACACTGTGGTCGCGGCGATGGGCGCACACGGTCCGCAGAACGCCGAGCTTCCCCCTGAACTCATCCGTCGCGCCGACGTCGTGGTGGAGGGCCGGGCTTCGGCAATGCGCGAAGCCGGAAACCTGCTTGGCGCCCGCACCGTGGCAGAGTGGGCCGACCATCCGATTGCCAACCTGGCCGACCTCGTGACTGGACGGTTCAGTCGCCGCGCGGGCGTTCCTGCTGTCTTCTCCGGGGTGGGGATGGCATGGGAAGACCTCGTGGTCGCCGCCGCCATCTACGAGAAGTACCGCAAGTCGCACACCCGAACCTGATAGACCAACGCCAAGCCCACGCCAAGGAGCCGGACATGACTGAAACTTCCCCGCACGTCGACGAACTGGTGGCCGCGGCCGTCGCGGCCGGTGACACCTGGGCCGCGACGGATGCAGCGGAGCGCGCCAAGATCTTGTACGCCGTGGCCGATGCGCTGGACGCCGACGCCGACCGCCTTGTCCCGATCGCCCAGGCCGAAACCAACCTGCCCGAGGCGCGGCTGCGCGGCGAGCTCAAGCGCACCACCTTTCAGCTGCGCATCCTGGCCGACGTCGCCGCCGCGGGAGAGCACCTCGATGTCCGCGTCGACCACGCCGACGCCGACTGGCCGATGGGTGCTCCGCGTCCAGACCTTCGTCGTACCTCGGTGCCGCTCGGCCCGGTGGTCGTGTGGGGCGCCTCGAACTTCCCGTTCGCGTTCAGCGTCGCGGGCGGCGACACCGCCGCAGCGCTCGCGGCCGGTTGCCCGGTGATCTACAAGGCGCACCGCGGCCACCCGAAACTTTCCGATGCGACCGCCGCGATCGTCATCAGCGCGCTCAGGGAAGCGGGTGCACCGGACGGCCTGTTCAGCGTTATTCACACCCAGGACGAGGGCCGCGCCGCACTGAGCCACCCGGACGTCAAGGCGGGCGCCTTCACCGGCGGTATCCCCGGCGGTCGTGCCCTGTTCGACCTGGCCCAGTCGCGCCCCGAGCCGATCCCGTTCTACGGCGAACTCGGCAGCGTCAACCCGGTCTTCGTCACGGCGGCCGCCGCCGCCAAGCGCGGCCAAGAGATCGTCGACGGCTTCGTCGGCTCGTTCACGATGGGCCAGGGCCAGTTCTGCACCAAACCCGGCCTGCTGATGGTCCCGGCCGACTCGGGGCTGACCGAACTGCTCGGCGCGGCCCCGCTGCCCGACGGTCACAAGCTGCTCAACACCGGCATCGCGGCCGGGCACCACGAAACCCGCGAGGGTCTGCAAGCCCGCGACGACGTGGAGCTGCTTGCCGGCGGAGGGGGAGAGGTCGACCCGCCCGCGGCCACGCTGTTGGCCACGGACGCGGCCACCCTGCTGGCGAAGTTCGACGAGATCTTCGTCGAGTGCTTCGGACCCACCGCCATGGTGGTGACCTACACCAGCGACGATGACCTGCTCAACGTCGCGCGGGCGCTGGACGGTCAACTGACCGCCACGCTGGCCGCCGAGGAGGACGACGCGATCGTCGGGCCGCTCGCGAACATCCTGACCCGCAAGGCCGGCCGCATTCTGTGGAATCAGTGGCCGACCGGAGTCTCGGTGACCTACGCGCAGCAGCACGGCGGCCCCTACCCGGCGAGTACCGCCTCCGGCACCACGTCGGTGGGCACCGCGGCGCTGAACCGTTTCGTCCGGCCGGTCGCGTGGCAGGGTTTCCCGCAGGGGTTGCTGCCCGGTGAACTCCGCGACGACCAAACCGTGCCCGCACCCCGCCGCGTCGACGGCGTTCTGGAGATCGGAGACAACCGGTGAAGACCACCCACGTCTATCACGCGGTCGACTCACACACCGAAGGCATGCCCACCCGCGTGATCGTGGGCGGAGTGCCCGTCTTCCCGGGCGACACCATGGCGGAGCGGCGTCAATGGTTCATGGAGAACAACGACGATCTGCGCAAGCTGCTCATGCGCGAGCCGCGCGGGCACGCGTCGATGAGCGGCTCGATTCTGCAGCCGCCGACGCGCCCCGACGCCGACTTCGGCGTCCTGTTCATCGAGGTCTCGGGGCTGCTGCCGATGTGCGGTCACGGCACCATCGGTACCGCCACGGTGCTGGTGGAAACCGGCATGGTTGCGGTGACCGAGCCGGTCACCACCCTGCGGCTGGACACCCCGGCGGGCTTGGTCATCGCCGAGGTCGCCGTCTCCGACGGTCAGGCCAAGTCCGTCACCATTCGTAACGTGCCGTCCTTCAGCTACGGGCTCGATCAAACCGTGGAAGTGCCCGGATTCGGTCGGGTGCGCTACGACATCGCCTTCGGCGGCAATTTCTACGCCATCGTCGAACTCGAGGACCTGGGGTTGCCGTTCGACCGCAAGGCCAAGCAGCAGCTGCTGGACGCCGGCCTGGTGATCATGGACGCCATCAACGAGCAGAACCGTCCGGTGCACCCGGAGCGCCCGGACATCGCCGGCTGCCACCACGTGTACCTCAAGGCGCCCGGCTCGACCGCACAGCATTCGCGGCACGCGATGGCGATCCACCCGGGCTGGTTCGACCGTTCGCCGTGCGGCACCGGGACCAGCGCGCGGATGGCGCAGCTGCACGCCCGGGGCGAACTTCCGCTGCACACCGACTTCCTCAACGAATCGTTCATCGGCAGCCAGTTCACCGGGCGCCTGGTCGACACCACTACCGTCGGCGGGATCGAGGCGGTGATTCCCACCATCACCGGACGCGCCTGGATCACCGGCACCGCGCAGTACATGATCGACCCCGATGATCCGTTCCCCATCGGATTCGAGCTGTGATCAAGTCTTGTGACGTCGTCGTCATCGGCGCTGGGGCCGTCGGCTCGGCGATCAGTTGGTACGCCACGCGTGCCGGCCTGACGGTCGCCGTGGTCGAGCGCGGGAGCATCGTGTCCGGCAGCAGCAGCGCGTGCGAGGGCAACCTGCTGGTCTCCGACAAGGAAGCCGGACCCGAACTCGACCTCGCGCTCTACTCGCACGATGTATGGGCAGGCGAACTCGTCCAATACGCCGACCTCTGGGAGTTCGACTTCAAGGGCGGGTTGGTGGTGGCCTCCACCGCCGCCGGATACGCCGGCCTGGTGGAACTGATGGAACGCCAGCGTGCGGCCGGCGTTCACGTCGACGACGTACCACTCGACGAGGTGCCCGCGCTTGAGCCGCACCTCACCCCGGACATCACCGGAGCTGCGTACTACCCGCAGGACTGCCAGGTGCAGCCCGTGCTGCTGGCGGCGCATCTGCTGCGGATGGCGCGTGAGGGCGGCGCGGTGGTGTACACCGACACCACCGTCACCGGGTTTCTCACCGAGGCGGGACGGGTGACCGGGGTGCGGACCAGCGCCGGGAACATCTCCGCGCCGATGGTTGTCAACGCCGCGGGCGCCTGGTCCGGTGACGTGGCAGCGCTGCTGGGCATCTCCATGCCGGTGCTGCCGCGCCGTGGTTTCGTGCTGGTCACCGAGCCGCTGCCGCCGACGGTCTTCCACAAGGTGTACGCCGGGGAGTACGTCGCGAGCACACAAAGCTCGGATAGCGGCCTGCAGACCTCGACGGTGATCGAGGGAACCCGCGGCGGCACCGTGCTGATCGGCTCCTCCCGCGAGCGGGTCGGCTTCGACGCAACGCCGTCGCTGGCCGCGATCCGGGAGATCGCCGCCAGAGCGCTGCGGCTCTACCCTTGCCTGCGCGACGTTTCGGTGATGCGGTCCTACCTGGGCTTCCGCCCGTACTGCACCGACCATCTGCCGGTGATCGGCACCGATCCGCGCGCGCCCGGCCTGTGGCACGCGGCCGGGCACGAGGGCGCCGGCATCGGCTTGTCGGTGGGAACCGCGAAACTGTTGGTGCAGGCCATGACCGGGCAGACGACTGACTTGGAGCTGACGCCGTTCGCACCGGATAGGCCCAGCCTGCAGGAGGTCACCGTTGCCTGAGAACCAGCCCGAGAGCACCGAGGTGCTTTTCACCTTCGACGGCGAGGCGATTCCCGCGCGCGCCGGACAAACGGTCGGCGGGGCGCTCACCGACGCCGGTATCAAGAGCTGGCGCACCACACGTTTCGACCATCGCCTACGCGGGCTGTTCTGCGGGATCGGGGTGTGCTTCGACTGCCTCTTGACCATCGACGGACGCCCGAATCAACGCGCCTGCCTGGTCCCGGTGCGTGACGGACTGGCATGCGGGAGCGGCGGAGTTACGGGGGTGGACTCGCGTGGCTGATTCAGAAGGGCAGGTGCAGGCACGGTATGACGTCGCAGTTGTCGGCGCCGGTCCGGCGGGGCTGGCGGCTGCGGTGGCCGCGGCCGAGTCGAATCTGTCGGTGGCGCTGGTGGATTCGGCTGCGCAACCCGGCGGACAGTTCTGGCGCCACCCCGACGAACGATTCGACGCTCCAGACGAAGGCCGCGGGCAGCACCTGTGGCGGCGTTTCACCGATCTGCGCTCGCGGCTGCACGAGCACACCTCGGCGGCCGCAGCGCCCGGCCGGATCGTGCTCCACTTCTCGCGACAGGTGTGGTTCCTCGAACCCATCGAGGACGCCGGCGGCGAACCGCGCTATGCGCTGCACCTCACCGCACTCGCCGGCCCGCCGCCGGAAACCAACCGGATCGATGCACGCACGCTCATCCTGTGCCCGGGCGGCTACGACCGTCAGCTACCGGTACCCGGCTGGGATCTCCCCGGCGTCATGTCAGCCGGTGGCGTGCAGGCACTTCTGAAGGCCAACCGCAGCGTGGCCGGGAAGAAGGCGGTGGTTGCAGGCACCGGCCCGTTCCTGCTTCCGGTCGCGACCGGCCTCGCGGAAGCGGGTGCCCACGTGGTGGCTTTGTGCGAGGCAAGCCAACTCGTCCGCGGCTGGGGTCGTCATCCGATTGCCGCCGCATCGGTCCCGAGCAAGGCAATCGAGGGTGCCGAATACGCGTATGCGATGGCGCGACACCGGATTCGCTATCGCACCCGCACCGTCGTCACCGCGATCGAGGGCGCCGATTGCGTCACCGGCGTCACCACCGCGCGCCTCGATCGTGACGGACGCATTCGGCCCGAAACCCAGCAGCGCCACGAGGCGGATCTGGTCGCCTTCGGTTGGGGTTTCACCCCGTCGCTCGAGTTGGTCACCGCGACCGGCGCACAGACCCGGGTCGACGTCGACGGCTCATTGGTTGCCGTGGTAGACGACGCGCAGCGCTCAGACGTGCCCGGCGTCTACATCGCGGGAGAAGCGACCGGTGTTGGTGGCGCGGTTCTCGCGCTGGCCGAAGGTGAACTGGCCGGGTTGACGGCAGCCCAGGACCTGGGAGCGATGGCGTCGCTCACGCGGCGGCGCAGCAAGCTCATCGGGGTGATCACCCGGGGACGCCGTTTTGCGAGCGCGATGCATCAGGCGCATCCGGTGCCGGCGCGCTGGGCGGACTGGCTGCAGCCCGACACCACTGTTTGCCGTTGCGAAGAGGTCAGCTACGCGGAGCTGTCCCGCGCGCGCGACGAGCTGGGTGCCGAAGACGCGCGCACCGCAAAACTGGTCGCCCGACCAGGCATGGGCTGGTGCCAGGGCAGGGTGTGCGGTTTCGCCACCGCCTGCCTGACCGCCCCATCCGGAGTGCCCAACGTCGCCGACCTTGTCGCAGGCGCCAAGCGCACCATCGCCGCGCCGATCACACTGGGTGAGTTGGCCGACGAATACGATCGGGCGCAGCCGTGACGAGCATGCGGGAGGAGGTTCGGGTGAACATCACCAACCTGCGGCAGTTCGACAAGATGAGCCTGCGCGAGCAGGTGACCCGGGCCCTGCGCGCCGCGATCATCTCCGGCGAACTCGTGGCGGACGAGGTGTATTCGGCCCCGGCGCTCGGCGAGCGCTTCGGCGTCTCGGCCACCCCGGTCCGGGAGGCCATGCTCGACTTGATTCGGGAGAACCTGGTCGAGACGGTGCCGAACAAAGGCTACCGGGTCACGGTGCTCGACGACGCCGACCTCGATGACATCACCGAACTGCGCATGCTGATCGAACCGGCGCTCACCGCCCAGGCGGCCGAGCTGATCCCGACGGAGGACTTCGCCGAACTGCGGTCACTGGCCGATGACATCGTCTCCTGCGCCGCCGAGGGCGATCTGGTCTCTTACACCGAGGCCGACCGCGCCTTCCATCTGAAGATCCTCGGCTACAGCGGCAACAGCCGCGCGACGACGATCATCTCCGACCTGCGCGCGAATACTCGCCTCTACGGCCTGGCCACCCTCGTGGAACTCGGTTTGCTGGCCGACTCGGCGCGTGAACACCACGTGATCGTCAACGCTCTCGAAGCCCGCGACCCCGCTCTCGTCGACCGTTTGATGCGGGAGCACATCAGCCAGACGCGCGGCCGCTGGGCGACCCGCTGACGAAGGCGAGGTGCCATGCGGGACCGGCGTCTGCACCGTCCGTACGGGCACTGCTCGGCTGAAACTGATCTCAGCTCGACTTCTGCCAGCCGAATCGCCAGGAGATCTCGGCGGCCGTCTTCGCAACCTCGCGACTCATCGCCGGCAACCTATCGGTGACACGGAACGCCGGTCCGGCGAGGGTCACCGAAGCAAAGGCCCGACCGTCGAAGTCTCGGATCGGCGCGCCGACTGCGACTTCGCCGATCTCGTTCTCTTCGTAGGTGTATGCGACGCCGGTCGCTGTGGCCTCGTCGAGTTCGCGGTCGAGGCGAGCGCGTTCGGTGATGGTGTGCTCAGTGAAGCGAGGCAGGGGATCGGGCACCAAGTTGGCGCGTTCGTCTACAGGCAGGCAGGCGAGGAGGATCTTGCCCGCGGCTGTGGCGTGGATCGGCGTGCGGCGGCCCACCCAGTCGATGCTGCCGATAGCCGAATCGCCGGCGATCTGGTCGACGGTCATCACCTCGCCGTTGTCTAGCACGGCGATATTGACGGTCTCGCCGATGCGGCGAGCGAGGTCGACAGCGAACGGGCGGCACGTGGCGACGAGGTCAGGCCTGCGTTTGGGGCTGCTCGAGAGCATCCAAGCGGTGTAGCCGAGCGTGTACTCGCCGCGTGTTTCGTTCTGTTCGACGAGGCCGCGGCCTTCGAGAGTCGCGAGGAGTCGGGACACGGTGGTCTTGCTCAGTCCGAGTTCGGTCGCGATTGCCGTCACGCCGATCGATCGCGTGCGTGCAATGACCTCGAGGATCGAGATTGCGCGATCAACCGACTGCACGACGCCGCTGCGGCCGCCATCGGGGCTAGTCATGGATCGCATCCTACGAAGGGCGACACCCACCGTGTGCGGTGCGACGTAGAGCGGATGGTTTCGAGAACGTGCTTGACACCGCACCGACGTCAGATAATCATTGATCCGTATTGCGGTTAAGTACCACGATGCGGAACATCTCAGGGAGAATTCTGCCGGTCTTGATCCGAGATATCCAGCCACAGCGACCGCTGCCTCGAGCAGTTCAACGCGCCATCCCCAGACCAAGAAGACGACCATGAATGCTCCCGCGCAGATGCCCGCTTTCAACCCCGACACCGCCCATGCCGAAGCGGCAGTCGACCCGCGTGTGCTTGCTTCCCGACGAGTGCCGGGAATGAGCCTGGAGGCGCCGTTCTACATCTCGCAGACATGGTTCGACCTTGACATCGATGCGATCTTCGCCAAGTCGTGGATCTTCGTGGCGAACGAAGCCGAGATTCCAGAGGCGGGCGATTACGTGGTCATCGACATGGGCCGATACTCCATCATCGTCGCGCGTGATGACGATGAGAACGTGGTGGCCTACCACAATGTCTGCCGCCATCGGGGCGCCCGCATCCTCAACGACGCGTGCGGTTCGATCGGCCGGATCGTGTGCGGCTACCACCAGTGGACGTACGACATGGATGGCTCTCTGGTCTTCGCGGACTCGCAGGCCGACGACTTCGATCCGAGTTGCTTCGGGCTGCGGACGGTCAACGTTCGCTCTGTCGCCGGGTTGATCTTCATCTGTGTCAGCGACGAGACGCCCGCTGATTTCGACGAGGTCGTCGGGATCGTCGAGCCGTACCTTGCCCCTCATCGGCTCGGTGAGGCCAAGGTCGCCAAGCAGATGGACCTGATCGAGCACGGCAACTGGAAGCTCACCATGGAGAACAACCGGGAGTGCTACCACTGCGCCGGCGGCCACCCGGAACTGTTGGAGTCGTACTTCCCCGTCTACGGATTCGACCTCGACGACATCCCCGCTCGCCTCATCCCGGCGCGCGACCGGTATCTCGCCGCGATCAAGGATCTTGAGGACACCTGTAACGAGTTGTCGCTGCCCTTTGCGGAGATCGAGGAACTCGACACCCGGCCCACCGGATTCCGCATCATGCGTGAGCCGCTGGAGAAGGCCGGCGAATCCTTCACCCCGGACGGTACTGCGGCAGTCAGCAAGCTGATGGCCGACTTCCCGGTCGCGCGGCTGGGGCGGAACTCGATGCACGTGCAGCCGAATTTTTGGTGCCACTTCATGGCCGACCACGCGATCACCTTCTCGGTGGTCCCGATAGCGCCGGACCAGACCCTCCTGCGCACCACCTGGCTTGTCCATCCGGATGCCGTCGAGGGTGTCGATTACCACCTCGATGAACTGACCTGGGCCTGGAGCGCCACCAACCAGCAGGACGGCACCTTCGTCACGCGCGCACACCAGGGGATCCTGAGTCCCGCGTACGTGCCCGGCCCGTATGCGCCGTCTGAGTATCAGGTCGACGCGTTCGTCAACTGGTACATCCAGCGCATCCGGGAGCACCTCGGAGAATGACAACATTGCACACGCATGACGTCCCTGATGGGTGATCGTCACATCAACGAAGGGACTGCCCATGACCAGCAGCAATGATGCCCTCATCGTCGGTGCAGGTGTGATCGGGAGTTCGATCGCACTGGAACTGGCTCGCGCCGGGTACTCGGTACGTGTCCTCGACAAAGGCCCGGGCGCGGGACACGGCTCGACCAGCGCCTCGAGTGCAATCGTTCGATTCAACTATTCGACGGAGACCGGCGTGGCCACCGCATGGGAGGCGGCGCAGTGCTGGCGGGAATGGTCCGATCACCTGGGCGGAAAGGTGGACGAGCCGCTCGCCCGCTTCTACCGGTGTGGGTGGACCTTCCTCGACACCGAGATGGCGCCAGCGGAAAGGTCGATGAAGCTCTTCGACGCGTGTGGAGTGCCGTACGAGTACCTCGACGCCGAGGCACTCGCCGCTCGCATGCCCACGATGGATGTCGGCCAGTATTACCCGCCGAAGGCCATCGAAGACGAGCATTTCTTCGACGACGCTCAGGGTTCGGTCGGTGCGCTGTTCACCCCGGACGGCGGTTTTGTCGACGACCCACGCCTCGCGGCGGCAAACATGGCCGACGCTGCTGTCGCGTTCGGAGCGCGGTTCTCGTACCGGACAGAGGTTGTCGCAGCTACGCGCGGCGGTGACGTGTGGAAGATCGAGACCGACCGCGGCGAGACCATCGAGACGCCGATCGTCGTGAACGCGGCCGGCCCGTGGTCTGGTGCGTTCAATGAACTGGCGGGTATCGGCGGTGACTTCACCGTGACGGTGAAGCCGCTGCGCCAGGAGGTAGCGCACGTCAGTGCGCCTCCTGGATACAACCCGGAAGGCGGTCTCGGATCGGCGATCGGCGACCTCGATCTCGGGGTCTATATGCGGCCCGAGCCTGGTGGTGGTCTCCTCGTGGGCGGTACCGAACCCGAGTGTGACCCGCTCGAATGGATCGACGATCCCGATTCGGCAAACCTCAACCGGACGGCAGCGCAGTTCGAACGCCATGTCACCCGGGCCGCGCGTCGCCTGCCCGAACTCACTGTTCCCAGTCAGCCCCGTGGGATCGCCGGTGTCTACGACGTCTCCTCCGACTGGGCGCCGATCTACGACAAGACCGATCAGCCGGGCTTCTACGTCGCGATGGCCACCAGCGGCAATCAGTTCAAGAACGCTCCGCTGGTTGGGCGCTTGATGACGACACTCATCGCCGCGGTCGAGAACGGCACCGATCACGACAACGACCCGGTCCATCATGTCGGCGAGCACACCGGCCTTGACATCGATCTCGGCGCATTCTCCAGGAAGCGCCCGTTGAACCCGGATTCGACCGGCACCGTGATGGGGTAGCGGCCGCCTATTTGGTCCGGCTGGCCATCGCGTCGAGGAAGCGGAGCATGTGGCGCACGCAGTTGTCGGTCTTCTGCCGCCACGCGGCGACCGCCGCCTCGGCATCGTTTTTCTGGCATGCGAGTACCAAGCGGCGACCGTCGGTGACGATCTCGTCGGTGGGGTACTGGTAGTCCAATCCGATGATGGTGACAAACAGTCGGAGCTGAAGTGAGAGCTGGACGAACATCGAACCGATCCGGGGCATATTCGCGCAGCGTGCCAGTTCGTTCTGGAAATCCAAGTCGATCATGTAGGCGTCGTGCGTCAGGTGCATTTCGTGGCAGACCCGCAGACGATCCAGGTAGGCGTCGAGCGCTGGGGGCAAGACGGTCGCGGGGTCAGCGAGACGCCGTGCGATTGCGGTGCCGAGAAGGCCGCGCGCGGTATAGGTCTCGATGATGTCGCGTGCGCTCGGCATGGGAATCCAGTACCGGCCGTTGCGGCGGTCGAGCTGCGCCTCGGAAGCGAACCAGCTGAGCGTCTCGCTGACCCGGGTCGGCGTAAGCCCGGTGCGACGCGAGATGGTGCGCGGAGGAATCTCGTCCCCGGGACGCAACTCGCCCCCGCTTATCGCAGTGCACAGTGCGACCATGGCGAGTCCCAGGTCGCCGGATACCGGGTCCGCGGGCGCGGTCGGGATGGGTACGGCACTCGTGCTGGGTCCGTGGTCTGCGGATCGGACCCAGCTGAAGCTGTCGGCGTCCTTCGCGCGTGCCGCGCGTATTCGCTGCTGGACGACCTGCAGTTCGGCGGTTTGCCGGGGATCGAGTTCATCGGCAATCCGATGAACCGCGGCGAACCATGCGTCCCCGGTGAGGACGCGCACGGTGAACTCAGGATGGCGGCGCAGCCAGCGCCCCGCACCCGAATCCAACTCGGTGTCAACCAACAATGTTGGCGACACCCCGGTGAACAGTGCCCCCGCGGCCCTTTCCAGCAGGGCCGAGAGGCTCATCGAAAGTCCTTGCCGCGCTGGAGCTTGTGCCGCAGACGGTTGCGGCGGATGGCCGACGAACGGGTGCGTCAGTAGCGCGGCGCAGAAAATGGTTTCGACGGCATCTACCAAGGCCGCACTGGGGGCGGAGGTGGGCCGAGTTCCGGTTCCATGGGAGAAGCCGAGAACACATCCACGTGGGCCTACCTCGACATAGCTCAGGATTCCCGCCGCGTTGCTGACCACGAGTTGATGGCCGGCGTCTGGATGTTCGAATACGCGGCGCCGGATGCGGCTGACCGTCGCCTGGCTCAATCCGGCGTCCTGGGCGATGGCACGCGTGGACCACCGTTTGCTGCCTTCCGGTGGCGAAAAGAGTGCATATTCCAGCACCGTGTCGATTTCGTCGCTCGATGGGCGACCGGTGCGCGGGGCGTCGTGCAACCCCGCGAGCCCGTGCTCGGTGAAGCGGCGCCACCATTTCGTGGCGGTCGTCGGACTGACCGAACTGCGACGAGCGGCTTCGGCGACGCCGCCCGATGCGCAGTCGAGAACGATCTGGGCGCGGGTAACCAGACCGTGCGCCTCGCTCCGCGAGGTCGCGGTGCGGGTTAGGGCGTCGCGCTCAGCGGGGGTGAGTGTTCGAAGCCCCTCAACCATTTACTTCCCGTCTGTCACCCCACACCTTCTTTTGACTCAGTGTAAGCGGCGTCCGAGAAAAGGGTGATGTGTGTCACGCAACGCGTCACCCTGTCTACACCACTTCGAGGAGGAGTTAGGAGGACAGGATGGGCGACCCGCTGTTTTCGCCGTTCACGCTGAAGAACCTCACCCTGCGTAATCGCATTGTGAGCACCTCGCATGAACCGGCATATAGCGAGGACGGGCTCCCCAAGGATCGCTACCGCGCGTACCACCGGGAGAAAGCCCGCGGCGGGGTCGCGCTGACCATGATCGGCGGGAGTGCGCTGGTCAGCCCGGACTGTGCGCCCCCCTTCGGGAACCTCGAGCTGTACCGCGACGAGGCGGTCCCGCTCCTGCAAGCACTTGCCGACGACGTCCACGAGCAAGGCGCCGCGGTGATGACCCAGTTGACTCACATGGGGCACCGAATTCTGGACTACACCGGCGAGTGGATCCCCGCGGTGTCCTCCTCCGGTACCCGCGAACCTATGCACCGGGCGTTCTCCCGCATCGCCGAGGAAGGCGACCTGCGCCGCATCGCGCGCGAATTCGCCGAGACCGCACAGCGCTGCCAGGCGGCCGGTCTGGACGGGATCGAAATCGCCGCGTACAGCAGCCACCTGCTCGACGAGTTTCTCTCGCCGTTCCACAACACCCGCGACGACGAGTACGGCGGGAGCCTGGAGAATCGCCTCCGCTTCCCGCTCGAGGTACTCGCCGCGATTCGTGCGGCGGTGGGGGACGACTTCATCGTCGGCATTCGCATGTCGCTGGACGAACTGCGCAAAGGACGCCAGGGCATCGTTCCCGAAGAGGGAATCGAGATGTGCAAGGCCTTCGAGATCGCCGGCATCGACTTCTTCTCGGTCGTTCGCGGCAACGTCGATACCGATGCCGCACTGACCAAGATGATCCCCCCGATGTACACGCCGTCGGCGCCCCATCTGGAGTTCGCCGGCTGGGTGAAAAAGCAGCTCACCAAACCGGTGATGCACGCCGGCCGGATCACCGACGTGGCGACCGCGCGCTTCGCCATCGCCGAGGGTCTGCTCGACATGGTCGGCATGGTCCGCCCCCTGATGGCCGACCCGGACCTTCCGATCAAAGCGCAATCCGGCCGCGCGGACGAGATCCGCCCGTGCGTCGGGGCAAGCCTGTGCATCGACTCGATCTACACCTCCGGACAGGCGAACTGCGTCCACAACCCGGCCACCGGGCGGGAAGAGCAACTGCCGCAGCGGATCTCGCCGGCTGCCGACCGCAAGAAGTGCATCGTCGTCGGCGGTGGGCCCGCCGGACTCGAGGCCGCCCGCGTCCTCGCCGAGCGCGGGCACGACGTGACCCTCTACGAGGCGAGCGACCGGTTCGGCGGGCAGGTGGCGCTCGCAGCGATCAGCGAACGCCGCCGCGATCTGATCGGGATCATCGATTGGCGAGTAGCCGAATGCAAACGACTCGGCGTGAAGCTGGTGCGCAACCATTACGTCGACGCCGACGATCTCGGTTCCACCTTTGACGGCGCCCACGTCGTGATCCTCGCCAACGGTGGAACTCCCTCCGGACGCGTCGGAGTGCCGGGCGACGAATACGCGATCGACAGCTGGGACGTGATCGCCGGCGGCCGCAAGGTAGGCGGCGATGTGCTGGTGTACGACGACCACGGCGGGCACCAAGCGCTGGACGCCATCGACGCGCTCACCCGCACCGCGGGATCGGTGCAGTACGTGACACCGGAACGCAGCGCCTCGCCGGACGTGGGCGCGTCACCCGCGGTCGGCTACTTCGCCATGATGGCCGACCACGATGTGTCGACCACGGTGCTGCAGCGATTGGTCGATATCGAGCGTCGGGACGGCCGTCTGGTGGTTCGGCTCGAAACCGACGATGCCAAGACGCTGCACGAACGTGTGGTGGACACGGTGATCATCGAGCACGGAACCGAGCCCGACCCTGAGTTGTACGCAGCGCTGCGAGACAACTCCGTGAATCTCGGGCTGATCTCCATCCCGGAGTTGCTCGCGCGCAACTCGCAGCCTGCGGACGCCAATCCCAACGGTAAGTACGCGCTGTACCGGGTGGGCGACGCCGTAGCCAGCCGCAACATTCCCGCCGCGATTTTCGACTCACTGAGGCTGTGCAGCGCGATCTAGCCCGACGACTTCCCCGAAGCAGAACCCGTCAATCAATCAATCAAAAGGAGCAGTGATGTCCTACACACCGATTCCCGAGGAGCACGTCCCATGTCTGTGAACGACGACGCCCTTACGGAATTCTCCGACGACCCGGCGGTTCTGGCGCGTAAGCGACGGTTCATGCAGCGGATGGTCATCGTGCTGGTCGGCGGTATGTTCATCGACGGCTACATCCTCGGCATCATCGGCCCGGTCGCTCACACCATTGAGCAAGACGCCCGGTTCACCACCGCCTGGATTGGCCTCGAGGCGGCCTCGGCGATGATCGGCATCCTCGTCGGCTCCCCGCTCGGCGGCTGGCTGGCCGACAAGGTGGGTCGCAAGCCGATTCTGTTCTGGGACCTCGCGATGTTCACCGTCTTCTCGGCAATGCAGTTCTTCGTCGACGGACCGGCGCAACTGTTCATCGTCCGTCTGTTGATGGGTCTGGCCGTCGGTATCGAATACGCGGTCGGCTGGCCAATGCTCGCGGAGTTCGTGCCGAACCGGCTGCGCGGCAAGCTGATGAGCCTGACGCTGGTCGCCTGGTACGGCGGCTTCATGATCGCGTTCATCATCGGCTACTTCATGGACCAGGCCGGCATCGACTGGCGGATCACGCTGGGCACCAGCACGTTCATCGCAGGCGGGCTGCTCCTCGGCCGCATCGGATTGCCCGAGTCGCCCCGATGGTTGTGGTCTCAGGGCAGAACAGAGGAGGCACACGGGCTCGTCTTCGAGTACCTCGACACCGAATACCAGACGGACATGATGAAGGCCGCCAGCGGCGGTCCGAAGGGCAGCTTCAAGATGCTGTTCTCGCCGGCCGTGTGGCGGGCGACGGTCTTCATGTCGATCTTCTGGGCCTGTGCGGTCACCCCGTACTTCGCTATCGCGACCTTCGCCGACGGCCTGCTGGGCGATATCGGCATGGAGGGCCTGATGCGCGGTGTGATCCTGGCGGTGTTCGCCTGGTTTGGCGTCATCTTCACGATGTTGATGATCGACCGGTGGAAGCGGCGCACCATGACGGTTCCGACGCAATGGCTCGCTGGTGCGCTACTGGTCCTCATCGCGATCATGGGTAGCTTCGTGCTTCCCGTGGACCAGGTCGGCGTCTTGTCGATGATCATGCTGATCCTCTTCCTGGCGTACTCGTTCGTCAACGCGATGTACAACGTGATGACGACGATCTACCCGGCGGAGATCTTCCCGACCGAGGTCCGGGCGATCGGCACCGGGTTCGCGGCGGCGGTCAGCCGCCTCGGTGCGGCTGCTGGTCTGTTCCTGATCCCGCTCTCGATGGAGCACTTTGGTTTCACGTGGACGATGGTCTTCGCGGGCGTTGTCGCCTTCGTCGGTGCGATCGTGTCGCAGATCCTGGCCCCGGAGACCAGCGGTAAGTCGCTGAGTGAATTGGCTGGTGATATCAGCCACTGAGCGCCGGGCGGTACGGCACAACGAGTGAAGCGAACGCCGTCTTCGGTTTGGGTTGGAAGACGGCAAAGGAGACACTGAAGTTCATGACCATCCGGGTGGCCGTGATCGGTGACGTCGGTGGGCACGTTGAGGAGTTGCGTCGGGAGCTGCGTTCGCTGGGCACGTCGGCTACCGGCGTGCTTCCCGACGACCTCGTCGTGATTCAGGTGGGCGACCTCGTGCACCGCGGTCCCGACTCCGACGGTGTCATCCGCCTCGTCGACTATTACCTGAACACCTACCCGGACCAGTGGATCCAGCTCCTCGGTAACCACGAGGTCTACTACCTGCGGCCGAATACCTTTGTGTGGTGGGACCGGATCGGCTACCTGGAGCAGCGCATCCTGAAGAAGTGGTGGCGTGAGGAGAAGCTTCATGCGGCGGTTGCCGTCGAGACCGACGACGAGGAGTTCTTGGTGACGCACGCCGGTGTCACCGAGAAGTTTTGGCGCGAGCACCTCCATGCTCCCCGTACCGCGTCGGAGGCCGCGCGCCGAATCAACAGCCTTGCCCGCACCGGATGCGAGACGCTCTACGGCGGCGGTGCCATGCTCGGCGCGCCGAATCCGATGGTGGGCCCGATCTGGGCCAGCCGTAATGACGAGCTGGTTCCTGGGTGGGAAGGCACGACGCTCCCATTCAGTCAGGTGCACGGGCACAGTGGCTCGCACGGCGAGTGCGACCATCCAACGACAACCTACGATCCTGAGCTTCATCACGAGGAAACCCGCCTGGCCGGCGGTCGTCTGATCGGCATCGACCCCGGACACCTCGCCGAAGCGACCCCTAGGTGGGGCGCCTTCGTCGTCACGACCGACTCCCGACCCACGCTCGCATGAGCGACCCCCTGAGAGGACCGCGCATGCCCACTGAGAGTGCGGCCGAACTTGCCGAACTGCTGGCGCAATGCCAGCCGTTCGATTCGCTGAGCCCAGCCGATCTCGCCGGCGCGGTGGCCGCGGCCAAGATCGCGGAGTACGAGCCGGGCGACCTGATTCTGGACGCCTTCGCGACGACGCCGACCGAAATCTGTGTGGTGATATCGGGGGAGGTCAACCTCTGGTTCGATCCGGAACGGATCGATGAGGGTCCGGCCGACAAGTTCACCCGAGGAGCGCCGCTCGGGTTCACGGCGGTGCTGTCTGGGCGACCGGTGGGCCCGCGGATCGTTGCGAAGACGAAGGCGACCATCGCTCGCTTGCCGGCCGAGAGCGTCGTCCCGGCGTTCGCGTCACGCAGCGGTGCGCGTTATCTGGCCGACCATATCTCGCACGTGCGCGGACTGACTGCGTCGACACCCCGGTACACGCTGCTGTCCGACTTGGTCTACCGAGAGCCGCTCGTCGTGCGTGCCGACGAATCGGTGACTGCGCTGGCGCAGCGCATGACCGAGCTGGGCCTCCCGTACGCCGCCGTCCACACCGGCGACGGCCAGTTCGGCCTGGTGACCGATGAAGCCTTGCGCCGGAAGGTAATCGGGGAAGGCCTGCCCCGGGAATCCCCCGCGAGTGCGGTGATGGACTACCCCGCGATCACCGCTTCGGCGAGCACGTCATCGGCTGACGCCCTGATCACGCTGCTCGACTACGGCGTCTCTTTCTTACTCGTGACCGGCGATGACGGGCGTCTCAAAGGCGCGGTAGGTGAGCGTGACTTCATGCTCGCGCCAACCACTGCCGGTGTCAGCTTGAACGTACGGATCAGGCAGGCGCGCAGTATCGATGATCTGGCCACCTACGCGGGTCGGGTTCCGGCGATGCTGGCCGACATTCTGGCGCGCGGCCTGACGGCGGATCGGGTGATTGCGGTCTATTCGGCGCTGATCGCCTCGATCACCCGGCGCGCGATCTTCTTGGTCTTTGATCACGAGGAGTTTGACGACCTATCAATCGATGCCTTCACCTGGCTCTCGCTCGGCAGCACCGGTCGTCGGGAAGCGGTTCCCTCGTCCGACGTCGATGCCGCGGTGACCTTCGCGGATTCGTACGAGGACCAGATCCCGCACTACCGCGAAGCATTCAGCGTCGTGGGGGACGTGCTCCAGCTCTGCGGCATCGGTGTCGACACTCACCACGCATTCCCGTCGCACCCGGGGTTCTCTCGAACCGACTCGCAGTGGCGGGAGGCGGCACAAGGCTGGCTGACCAAGCCCCAGCAGAACCAGGGCACCATCATGGCCTCACTCCTGGTGGACGCTCGGCCGATCTTCGGCGACCCGGCGCTGCCGGAACCCGCGCGCGTCTTTCGCGATTTCAACCGGCATCCGGCGACGGTCGAACTGCTGCTGCAGGATTCGCTCTCGCGCCGCGCGCGGCTGCTCTCGGTGCGCGACCGGATCATCGGGCGCGACGACAGGTTCGACATCAAAGGCCGCGGACTGCTGCCGATCGTCAACATCGCCCGGTGGGCCTCGCTCAGCGTCGGTTCGCCGGAGCTGCACACCACCGAGCGGCTGCGGGTTGCGGCGGGGTCGGAGGTGCTCACCGACCGCTCCGCCAGCCGATTGATCGAAGCGTTCGACGCGCTCCAACTACTCCGGCTGGAACACCAGTTGCGCCAGATCGAGGCGGGCCAGCACCCCGACGACATCATCAACCTCGACGAACTCTCGGGGATAGACCGCAGCACGATCGAACAGACGATCAAAGAGGTCGCCGACGTGCAGCGTCGCATGGGACGCGTCGCGCACATGAACTCCGGTGCCGAACTGGTCAAACGCGGCCAACCGGGGGCGAACTCGAGGAAGACCGGGTCGCCCGCAACCAGGCCCACAAAACAGAGCCGGCAAGAGCGAGACAGGTAAGAGCCAGTCTTTCAGGCGTGCATTTCGGCGGCGATGCGTTCAAAGAGGCGTCTGTCGCAGCGGAATGGCGACTCCGCATCGCTGAATCCTTTGCCTGCGCCGGCCGGTCAGCGCGACACGTAGTAGTCCGCCGTCGACGGTGGCAGCGGCGTGCGGCCGCGAACCTTGTCAGCGATCTTCTCCGCCATCATCATCACCGGCGCATTGAGGTTGGCCGTCACCACCTTCGGCATGATCGACGCGTCCACGACGCGCAGACTGGCCAGCGCTTGGACCCGCCCGTCGCCGTCGACGACGGCATCGGCGTCCGAGCCCATCCGGCAGGTGCCGGACGGGTGGTAGGAGGTGTTGGTGGCTTTTCGCACGAATACCTCGAGGTCGCGATCGGAGGTCAGGTCCGGTCCCGGAGTGAGCTCGCCGCGCACGACGTCGCCGAGACCCGACTGGGCCACGATCCGCCTCGTCAGCCGGATACCGTCGACCATGTCCCGGAGGTCCTGCCGCGACGAGTAGTGGTTGAACACGATGCTCGGCGGCACCGACGGGTCGGCGGACTTCAACGTGACACTGCCGCGGCTTTCCGGCCGAGACAGGTCCATCCAGAACTGGAAGCCGGGAATCGGAATCAGCTTGTGGCCCTGCAGTTTTCGGGTGAGCGGCAAGAACTCCCACTGCATATTGGGAAAGGCCACGTCGTCGCGAGTCGCCAGGAACGCCCCGGCTTCGAAGAAGTTGTTGGCGCCCAACCCTTTTCGACGCAGAAGCCACTCGGCACTGAGCTTGGCGCGGCCGACCAACCCGAGCTGCGAGGTGAGCGAATCAGCGTCGTCGGTAGCGAACTGAAGGTCTACGCCTGGGTGGTTCTGAAGGTTCCGGCCGACCCCTGGGACGTCGGCGAGCACCGGCACCCCGAGGTCGCGAAGCTCGTCCGCCGGGCCGATTCCGGAGAGCAGCAGCAAGCGCGGCGTGTTCATCGCGCCGGCGGCAAGGATCACTTCGCGCCGGCAGTGGATCTCGGTCCGCTCGGGCCCGCGTAGCTCGACGCCGACTGCTGCGTCGTTTTCGACGACGATGCGCGCAACCTCGGACTTGGTGAGCAGGTGCAGGTTCGGCCGCCGCAGCGCGCCGCGCAAGTACGCTCGGGGTGCGCTCCAGCGAACGCCGTCGTCGATGAACGACTGCGCGATGTGCAGACCTTCCTGCCGGTAGCCGTTGTGATCGGGAGTGAGTTCGAATCCAGCCGCCGTGCCGCTGGTCAGAAAGCGCTCGTACAGGCGGTGTTTGGCGGCAGCGCGGGTGATGTGCAGCGGGCCGCTGTCGCCACGCCAGTCGTCGGCGCCGTCGGCGAAGGTCTCCATCTTGCGGAAGTACGGCAGGCAGTGCGCGTAGCTCCAGTCCGTCAGGCCGTCGTCGGCCCAGCCGTCGTAGTCCAGCGGGTTTCCGCGGTTGTAGATCATCGCGTTGATCGACGATCCGCCGCCGACCACCTTGCCGGCCTTCTCGTCGATGGTCTTGCCGTCCAGCGTCGGTTCGGGTCCGGACTGGTAGCCCCAGCCGATCTTCTTGTCCTGGTAGACGAACGGCAGGCCGCCCGGCATGGCGATGAACAGATTTCGGTCAGAACCGCCCGCCTCGATCAGCAGGACATTGACTTGCGCGTCTTCGGAGAGGCGAGTGGCGAGGATGCAGCCGGCTGATCCAGCGCCGACGACGATGTAGTCGTAGGTCGTATTCACGTCCGGCCTTTCAGATGATGCCCTGCTCCGGGAGCGGCGCACCGTCGACGACGCGCTGCCACCCGAACCGAGTCAGGTCGATGGTCTGGTAACTGCCGGTGCTGATCAGTTCGGCGATCGCGCGCCCACAGCCGGGAGCATGCATCAAACCGTGGCCGGAGAAGCCGGCGAGCATGTGGAAGTTGCCGAGTCCGTCCGCGCCGGGGCCGATGATGGCGTTGCCGTCGAGTTCGTTCTGGTCGTACAGGCCGGGCAGGGTGGACAGGCAGCGGGTCCGTTCGAACTGCGGGAAGCGGTGCGCGAGCAACGGCCACACCGACTTCTCGAAGTACTTGAGGTCGGCGGCGAAGTTGTAGCCGCGCGGCTCTTCGAGGGTGGGCACGCCGCCTGAGTAACCCGCGCCCTCCGGGCGGAAGGCCAGCCGCTGCGGATCCTTGAGGTAGGGCAGCGGCTCGATCGGGTCCTGAGACTCGAAATAGTGCTCGTAGCGGCGCAGGGGCTCGATCGGAACGCGGAATCCGAGCATCTCGCAGAGGTCCTTGGCCCAGGCGCCCGCGGCGTTGACGTAGTGGTCGGCCTGCAGCGTGGTCCCCGAAGCGAGTTGGGCAGACCGAACAACGGCGGAAGTGCGCTCGAACCCGGTCACCTCGTCCGTGATCAGCCGCACGTCGAGTGATGCGGCCTTACGCCGGAACCCGCTCAGCATGCTGTGCGGATCGAGCCAGCCGTCATCGGGGGAGAGAACCGCCGCGCCCAGATCGTCGACCCGCATCGAGGGGAAACGTGCCTTGATCTCGTCCGGCTCCAGCCAGATCACGTGGCAGCCGTGGTCGATCTGGGCGCGATAGTTCGCGGCGAGCACCCCTCGGTCTGCGGGCGGGACGATGAAGATGTAGCCGTTCTTGCGGAGGCCCATCTCGGCTCGCTCACCGTCGACCGACATGGTCTCGGCGAAGTCGTCGAAGAACGGGATCGAGAAGTTCGACAGTTCGATGTTCTCCGGCAGCGAGAACTGCCGGCGGATGCCGCCCGAGGCTCTCGGTGTAGACGCCAGCTCATAGGTGGGGTCGCGCTCGACGACGGTCACGTCGAGACCTGGATCAGTGTGTTTGAGGAAATAGGCAGTCGCGAGGCCCATGGCGCCGCCGCCGAGGATGGCGATGTTGGTCCGCATGGTCCGCACGGTACGACCGGTTTACGAGAGGCCCTTGCGCGCGAAACAGAAGTGCTGGCAGTCGCTTCCGACTGCTGTCGAAATCAGCTGGTACCGGGGTCAGGCGTGGCCCGGTAGGCCGCCAGTCGCAGTGCGAACTGAAGGGCGCTGCGGTCGGCATCGGTGCGTAGATCGACACCGGTCAGCTCGGTGATCCGGCCGAGCCGGTAATACAGCGTGGTGCGATGGAGGCCCTGTGCCTCGGCCGCGGCCGCGACATCGCCGCCGAGTTCCAGGACGGCGCGCGCCGTCTCGGCGAGTCGCTCGTGAGCGGGGTCGAGCAGCACCGCGGCTCCGGGATGCAGATCGGCCGGGCTGATCCACTCCGGTGCATGCACCACCAGGAGCCACGCGCCGAGCGCCGACCAGCGATCGGCGGGCAGCCGGGCACCGGCGTCCACGACGCGACGGGTGGCGACGGCGCGACGAACGGCTTCGGCGAGATCGGCCAGCGGCAGCGGGTCGCCACTGGTGGCCGGCCGAGCCGACTCGGGAGCGCTCACGTGCGCACTGGATCCGCCCGGCAGCGGCCAGCCGCCTTCGCCGGGGCACTGCACAGTCACCACGGCGTCGGCGGGCAACCCTTCGTGCCGGATGAGGTCCTCGGCGATCGTCGGGTCTCCTCGCTCGAGCAACTGAGCGAGGAGCGCATCCCGCGTGCGGGTCTGCTCGGCTTCGGTCTGCTGCAGATCGAGGAGTGCCGACGCGGCTTCTTGCGCGCAGGCCACGGCCGGGCCCAGCCGGGCGGAGTCGATGGCGCCGTCAGGGTCGAGAATCCAGAGCAGGCCGAGTCGGTTCTCGCCCTGCCGGACCGGCACACACCACCGGGCCCACATTCCGGCTTCCGGAATCGCCGGAAGGTGCCGCGGCTCCCTCGCGGCGGCGAGATCGAACCTTCCGACGACCTCGGCTGCTTCCGGGTCGACGCTGCGGTGCAGGACGGTACGCAGGCGAGTGCGGTCGACCGGTCCGACGGTGCTCCACCAGACCGGCTTCTGCTGCGCGTTCTCGATCAGAACCGACTGGCCGAGTTCCTGCGCCAGCCGGTCGACCATGGCCTGAACCGCTGCGCTAGTCGAGCGTGGGGAACCGCGGGTCACGTTCGGGATCGTAGGTCCGTTTGATCGACCGCGGGCTCAGGAAACGAATCAGGTTCCACTCGGTGCCCGCTTTGTCGTTGGTGCCGGAGGCTCGTGCGCCGCCGAACGGCTGCTGCCCCACTATGGCGCCGGTCGGCCGGTCGTTCAGGTAGAAGTTGCCGGCTGAGTAGCGCAGCGTCTGTGAGGCCTCGGCCAGGACCGTCTCGTCGTCGGCAAAGACCGCGCCGGTCAGGCCGTACTCGCTGGATCCTTCGGCGAGGAGCAGGGCAGTGGCCCAATCGTCGTAGACGTGAGTCGCGAGGATCGGTGCGAAGAACTCGTCGACCAGAAATTCCGAGTCCGGATCGGCGACTTCCAGCAGAGTGGGCTGAACGAACCAGCCGACCGCGTCGTCGACCTGACCGCCGGCGATGACCAGGTCCGCGTCGCGGGCACGAACCAGCGTGGCGGCGTGCTTGGCGAACTGCGTCCCGTTGATGACGGCGCCCAGGTGGGTACCCGGCCGGGCCGGATCGCCGACGACGATCTGCTCCATGGCGGCCACGATGCGGGAACGAAGCTCGGGCCACATGGCGCGCGGGACATACAGGCGGGAGGCGGCGGCGCACTTCTGGCCCTGATAGTCGAATGCACCGCGCACGCAGGCCACGGTGAGGGCGTCGAGGTCAGCGGACGGGTGCGCCAGGATGTAGTCCTTGCCGCCGGCCTCGCCGATGATCCGCGGATAGTCCCGATAACGTTCGATGTTCTCGCCGACGGTGCGCCAGATGTGCCGCAGTGTGGCGCTCGAACCGGTGAAGTGCACCGCGGACAGCCGGCGGTCGGTCAGCGCCACGGCACCGATCTCGCGGCCGTCTCCCGGCAGGAACGAGATCACGCCATCGGGCAACCCGGCTTCGCGCAGCAGTTGCAGCGACAGATGCGCCACCAGCGTCGCGGCCTCCGCGGGCTTCCACAGAACCGTGTTGCCCAGCAGCGCCGGGCCGAACGCCAGATTGTTCATCGATGTGAAGTTGAACGGCGAGACCGCGAACACGAAGCCCTCGAGCGGCCGGTACTCGACATGATTGGCCACCCCGAGCGGAGAGAACGGCTGGTTGGCTTCGATCGCCGCGAGGTTGGCCGCATTCGCCCGCAGGAAGTCGGCGGCTTCGGCGACGTCGCCGTCGGCCTGGCTCGGGGTCTTGGACAGTTCCAGAATGGTTGCGGCGACCAAGCGCTCGCGCCACGGGCTGTGGTCGATCAGGTCGGCTGCGCGCAGGAAGGTCGCTATGCGCTCCGCCGTCGTAGTGGTGCCCCACGAACGCCCCGCCACGTCGGCGGCGTCGATGGCGGCGGCAACCTCGGCGGGTCCGGCTTCGTGGAAGACGCCGAGGCTGACCGAATGATCGTGGGGGAGGCGGATTTCGCGGGTCCGGCCGGTCCGGATCTCCCGATCACCGACGACCACCGGGATGTCGAAGGAGGCACTGCGCAGGGCGGTCAGTTCGTTGTCGAGCAAGGTGCGCGCGGCGGTGCCGCGGGTGTAGTCCCGCGCCGGGGCGGGGCGGAAGTCGGCAGGGTCCACGGCGCCGACGCTACGGCCACCGCCCAGGTTCGGCTTCGATGCGGAGCAGGAGTTCGGTTGCCGCTTTTCGGCAGCAGTCGAAACCAGTTCGCTGGGGCGGTTCGCTGTATCCGGGTATGGGAAGTCGCGGAGGTGAACCGGCCTCGGGCTAACCTCGCTGGGTGAGCACCAACGGGGATTCGGGCGTCCGATCGGTCCATCGGGCGCTCTCGATTCTCCAGGTGCTCGTGCGCACCGGTCCGACCGGCGTGAGCCGTATCGCCGAGGAACTGGGCATCTCCAAATCCACGGTCTTTCGGCTGCTCGCAACCCTGGAGGCGCGCGGGATGGTGGAGCAGAACGCCAGCCGCGGTGAGTATCGGCTCGGCGACGGCGTGGTGCAGCTCGCCGCCGGAGTCACCCAGCGACACGACATCTCCGTGCTCAGCCGCACCGTCTGCCAGCAGCTGGCGGCCGAGGCGGGGGAGACGGTCAACATTTCGATTCTCGAAGGCGACGAACTGCTCACCCTCGACCAGGTGGTGGGCGCGTCGGCGATCACCACAGTCAACTGGACCGGGCAGCGTCAGCCGTTGCACGTGACTGCGGGTGGCAAGGTCTTCCTCGCCGCGATGAGCGAAGCCGAACTGGACCGCTACCTGACCCGCAAGCTGCCCGCGTTCACCGAGCACACCATCGTCGACCCGGCGCTGCTGCGCGCGGAAGTGGAGCGGGTGCGCGAGGCGGGCTGGGCTTATACCGGCGACGAACTCGAGATCGGCCTCGCCGCGTTGGGTGCGCCGATCCGGTCGCTGCGTGGCGACGTCGAAGCGGTGGTGGCCATCTCCGGGCCGTCGTTCCGGGTCAATCGGGACACGGCGCCGGAACTGGCCGATCGTGTACTCGCGGCGGCGGCTGCGATCTCTGCGCGCAACGGTTATCCGCTTCCGGGCTGACCTGCTACAAGCTACTCGTCGGTAACGATTGACACCGGTCTGGTCGTCGCCGGACACTGTTTCGTATAACGGTGTAGTTCCGTACTACGAAACAGCCCACGAAGCGGAGCCGACGTCCATGACCGATATCCTCGATGCCCCCGTCGCACCTCAGACTGCCCGTGAACGCGCAGCCGAACTCGTCGCCAGGCGAGTAGCGGGATACACCCTGGAAACGCCCTTCTATGCCAGTCAGGAGATCTTCGACCTGGACGTCGAGCTGATCTTCGGGCGGCACTGGATTTTCGTCGCCGCCGAGGCCGAAATTCCGGAGGAGGGTGACTACGTGACCGTCGATATCGGCGACGAGTCGGTCATCATCGTGCGGGACGACGACATGAATGTGAACGCCTTCCGCAACGTCTGCCGGCACCGCGGCGCGCGTCTGCTCGACGGCCGCTGCGGCGCGGTGGGCAACATCGTCTGCCCCTACCACCAGTGGACCTATGGCACCGACGGCGCGCTGCGATTCGCCGAGAACCAGAGCGAATGCTTCGACAAGGCGAAGTTCGGGCTGCGCCCCGTGCACGTGCGGGCGATCGCCGGCCTGGTCTTCATCTGCCTGGCCGAAGACGCTCCGGCCGACATCGAAGACTTTGCCGCCGCGGTCGAGCCATACCTGACGCCGTTCGACCTGCGCGGCGCGAAGGTCGCCCACCAGACCTCGATCATTGAGGACGGCAACTGGAAGCTCACGATGGAGAACAATCGCGAGTGCCACCACTGCGAAGCCAACCACCCGGAGCTGCTCGGCGCCTACTTCCCGTTCCATCGCTTCGACGAGTCGAGAATCCCCGCGCGGCAGAAGCCGGTCTTCGAGCGCTACCAGGCGGCCAACGCGGCGCTCGCCGCCGCTCGTGATGCCATCGGCTTCCCGTCCAAGCACATCCGTGAACTGGACACCCGGGTGACCGCGTTCATGGTCGACCACATGCCGCTGCAGGGTGATGGCGCGTCCTACGGCGACGATGGTGCACAGCTCTCCACCAAGCTGATGGGCGCCATCGTCGACCCGGTCTTCGGCGACTTCCACATCCACACGCAGCCCAACGGCTGGTTTCACATGCTCGGCGACTGCGCCGTCGTGTTCTCGGCGCTTCCGGTCGCCCCGGACAAGACTCTGGTGCGCACCACCTGGCTGGTCCACCCGGATGCGGTCGAGGGCACGGACTACGACACCGACAAGCTGACCTTCGTCTGGGAACGGACCAACGCCGAGGACTGCAGCCTGGTCGAGCGCACCCAGCGCGGTGTCACCGATCCCGGCTACCTGCCCGGCCCCTACGGTGTGGTCGAGGACGATGTCGACGCCTTTGTCACCTGGTACATCAAGCGCCTCGGCGCCGAGCTGGCGAAGTGACCTCGGTGCTCGAACCCGCGGACATCGACGACGCCCCAGCTCTGCACGCCGGTCCGGGGGCGCCGGAAGTCTGGGAGATCACCGACCGCGCGACGCTGCGGTGCGTCGCGGCGCTGCGGGTGACGCATGACATCAGGTCGTTCGTTTTCGAGCCGGTCGTCGCCCCGGGGCAGCGGGCGGGGATCTTCCACTTCGAGCCGGGCCAGTTCATCACCCTGTTGCTCGAGATCGACGGCATGCCGATCAGTCGGTGCTACACCATTTCGTCGCCGCCCACCCGGCCCCATCGGATGTCCATCACGGTCAAGCGCGTGCCGGGAGGACCGGTGTCCAACTGGCTCCACGACAATATGGTTCCCGGCACCGAACTGACCGTGGCCGCGCCCGGCGGGGCCTTTACCCTCACGCCCCCCGCGGAAGGGAAATACCTCTTCCTTTCCGCGGGCAGCGGGATCACGCCGCTCATGTCGATGACGCGCACGCTCGCCGACCTCGGGGCCGACGCCGACGTGGCCTTCGTGCACAGCGCGCGCACTCCGGCCGACATCGTCTTCCGGCACGAACTCGCCGCGCACGCCGCCCTGCTTCCCGGGCTGACGGTCAGCCACGTGTGCGAGGACGACCACGTGTCCGAAGTGTGGACGGGCCCGCGCGGCCGTCTCACCCCGGAACTGCTCGCGGCGCTGGTTCCGGACTTCCGCGAGCGCACCGTCTTCACCTGCGGCCCGGGCCCGTACATGGCGGCGGTCCGGGAGATCCTGACCGGCCTCGGCTACGACATGGCCAACTACCACGAGGAGAGCTTCGTCTTCCCGGCCGCGCCGACCGCTTCCGAACCCGCCGATGACGGTGCTGCCGGCGGCGCGAACGGTGAGCCGGCTGTCGGGTTCACGATCGAATTCACCAAGTCCGGTCAGACCGTGGTGTGCGCGCCGGACCAGACCATCCTGGACGCCGCGCTCAAGGCTGGTGTTCGGGTGGCCTCGGCATGTGGCGAAGGCATGTGCGGCACCTGCAAGTCGTCGCTGCTGTGCGGCGACGTCGACATGAACCACAACGGCGGCATCCGTCCGCGGGAGATCCGCGAGGGCAAGATCCTGATCTGCTGCTCGACCCCGAAGTCGGACTTGCAGATTGAGCATCCCTAGCGAAATCGACTGAATGCGAATTGGATTCATCGGCGTCGGCAGTATCACTCGCGCAATCGTCGAAGGGCTCTGCGCCTCTGACGATCCTCCCGAGGTGCTGCTGTCCCCGCGCAGCGCGGCAGTTTCCGCCGAACTCGCCGAACGATTCGGCACGGTGGCGGTCTGTGCGAGCAATCATGACGTTGTCGACGGCTCCGAGCTGGTGTTCATCGCGCTGCGCACCGAACAGTGCGCTAACGCCCTCGCAGACGTGAGCATTCCGCCCGACAAGGTCGTCGTGAATGTGATGGTCTCGATCGGTGCGGAACAGCTGCGCGACATGCTGGGGACCCAGGCGCCGATCATCCGGGCCATGCCGCTACAGGAGGTGCGTGAACGCGACTGCGTCACAGTCGTTTTCCCGTCGCATCCGTGGGTCGACGCGCTGTTCGACGACCTCGGCGGTGCGCTCCCGGTCGGCGACGAGACGGCCTTCACCGCCTTCTGTGCTCTGACGAGTAAGGCGGGGATGCTCGGTTTGACCCGTACCACCGCGTTGGAATGGGCGGCGGAGGGAATCCGCGTCAACGCGTTGGTCCCGGGCGGGGTGTCGACGCCGCTCAACGCGAACGAACCGGGCACCGGCGTGGTCCCGGAAACGCCACTGGGTCGTCGGGCTGACCCGGTTGAACTCGCCGCGGCGGTTGCTTTTCTCGCCTCGGAGGACTCGCGGTTTATGACCGGTGCGGAACTAGTCGTTGACGGCGGATTCCGTGCGCGCTGAACCGCCTAGTCCTCCCATGGGAACGTGTCCAGGCGCTCGGGGCCGTTCGCGGTGACCAGTACCTGGGTTTCGAGCTTGATCGACTCGCTGCCCTGCTCCGCGATGAGGCTTTCCACGTTGATCACCATGTTCTCTTCGAAGCCGCCGCCGCTGTAGTCCGGATCGAAGTCCGGGTGTAGCGGGAGGAAGGGCCACTCGTCGGCCATGCCACTGCCGTGAACGGCGCAGGTATAGCGGTAGGGCTGGTATTTCTCCGGAATCCGCCATGACTTCGCGTTGAACTCTGCGAAGGACAGTCCGGGGCGCAGTAGCGCCATGTTGTGGTCGATCTGCTCGCGGGCGGCGGCGTAGAGCTCGCGTTGTTTTGGCGTCATGGGCACATGTCCGCAGGTCCAGGAGCGGGAGAGGTCCGCGAGATAGCTGTACGGACCGACCATATCGGTATCGAAGGCGATGATTTCGCCGCGCTGCACCCGCCGGTCCGAGCACTCCGAGTACCAAGGGTTGGTGCGCGGGCCGGACAGCAGGAGCTTGGTCTCGATATATTGGCCGCCCGAGCGGGCGTTCTCATGGTGCAGTTCGGCCCACATCTCGTTCTCGGTGCGGCCGGGCTCGGAGGCTTCGTAGACCCGAGCCATCCCGGCCTCGCAGACCCGAATGGTCCAGCGCATCAACTCCAGTTCGTCGGGGCTCTTGATGGCGCGGGCCTGTTCGGTGAGCCGACCGCCGTCGATCACGTCCACCCCGAGTTTGGCGAGGGCGTCGACGCCGAGCGGATCAATCCGGTCGACGGCGATTCGGCAGTGCCCGCCGCCGAGCGCCCCCCGGATCTCCGCGGCCCACGATGCAACGTTGCGGTCCGTGGCATCGCCTTTGGTGAGGTACATCCACGACGTCGCCAACCGCACCTCGTCGATTCCGGGGAGCCCGTCGTTGACGTGCAGCGCACCCTCGAACTCGAACATGATCGCCGGCCCGTCGGCGACGATCAGCGCGTAACGGCACGGGTCGTGCATGGTCCAGATCATCATGTTCGACGAGTCGAGCGTGTACCGGATATTGACCGGGTCGTACAGCAGGATGGCCGCGCAGTCGTGCAGGGCCAGCTGTCCGCGGAGCCGGCTCAGTCGGTACCTGCGGGCGCGGTCCAGGACGTCGTCGCTGATCGTGCTGATCAGAGGTTTGTCGGCACCGTCCGGATTGAGATAGGCCAGCTTGCGCGGATCGTGGAAGACGTCAGTCGAGCCCTCGGTCACGGCGTCAGTCCTCCCACGGGAACGTGTCCAGGCGCTCGGCTCCGTTTGCGGTGAGCAGGACTTGGGTTTCGAGCTTGATCGATTCGCTGCCCTTTTCGGCGATCAGGCTTTCCACGTTGATCACCATGTTCTCCTCGAAGCATCCGCCGTAGGAGGGATCGAAGTCAGGGTGCAGGCCGATGAAGGGCCACTCGTCGGCCATACCGGAACCGTGAACGGCGCAGGTGTACCGATAGGGAATGTACTTCTCCGGGATCTGCCACGAGCGTGCGTTGAACTCGGTGAACTCCAGGCCCGGCCGCAGCAGCGCCATGTTGTGGTCGATCTGCTCGCGTGCGTCGGCGTAGAGCTCACGTTGCTTCGGCGTCATGGGCACGTGTCCGCAGGTCCAGGATCGTGAGAGGTCGGCGAGATAGCCGTACGGACCGACCATGTCGGTGTCGAACGCGATGATCTCCCCGCGCTGCACCTTGCGCGACGAGCACTCCTTGAACCAGGGATTGGTGTTGGGACCGGCCGTGAGCAGCTTCGTCTCGATGTACTCGCCGCCCGAGCGGGCGTTCTCGTAGTGCAGTTCGGCCCAGATCTCCTGCTCGGTGCGGCCCGGTTCAGACACCTCGTAAACCCGTGCCATCCCGGCCTCGCAGACCCGGATGGTCCAGCGCATCAGCTCGAGCTCGTCCGCACTTTTGATCGCGCGGGCGCGCTCGGTGAGCGGTCCCGCGTCCACGACGCCGACGCCCAGGTTTGCGAGTGCTTGCACGCCCGGATGCTCGAGCCGATCGACGGCTAGCGTGCAGCGCCCGGTGCCGAGGGCTTCGCGGATCTCTACGGCCCAGGTCTCGACGTTGCGCTTGGCGGCGTTTCCGGCGGTCAAGAACATCCACGTCGTCGCAAGCCGCACGTCGTCGACCGTCGGTAGGCCTTCGCTGACGTGCAGCGCGCCGTCGCTTTCGAACATGATCACCGGACCGTCGGCGACGATGAGTGCATAACGAACCGGATCGTGCATAGTCCAGATCGCCATGTTCGACGAATCCAGCGCGTAGCGGATGTTGACCGGGTCGTAGAGCAGCATCCCGGCGTAACCGTGCTGGGTGATTTGATCGCGGATGCGTCCCAGCCGATAGCGCCGGGCGCGGTCGAGGACGTCGTCGCCGATGGTGCTGATCAGCGGCTTGTCCGCGCCGTCGGGGTTCAGGTAGGCACTCTTGCGCGGATCGTGAAAAACCTGGCCGGCATCGGATGCGGCGGGACTCTCGGACGCAGCGGTCATGTGGTCTCTTTTCGCTCGCGGTCGAACCGGTGCGACACAGTGTGGGCCCGCACATAGCCGGGGAATGGGCTTACCAGCCGGTAGCAAATTGCTGAGTCAGAAGTCCGCGGTAGAGCTATTCGGAGGTAGCGACACCGCAGCGAGCAGCGGTGCAATGGCACTGGAGGCCATCTGGCTAACGCAGGACGAATCCTGGAATGAGGGTGTCGTCGGGGTCGACGCTGAAGAGGTGCTCGCCGGTGCGGAACGCCGTCCCGGTGACCACGGGAACGACGCTCGGGTACCCGAGGGTGATTGCGGTGTCGCGGATGCGGGCGCGGAACTCGGACCCGACGATGGAACCGTGGATCAGTTCGTGCTCGGCGTCGAGAAGCCCGCGCGCGGCCAGCGTCGCAACGCGAGCGCTGGTACCCGAACCGCAGGGTGAGCGATCCACTTGACCGTCGGCGAAGATGGTGACGTTGCGCTGGCGCGGGTTGCCTTGCTGGTCGGTTCCGTCGTCGGCGAAGAAGATGGTGCCGTAGATCCCGCTGAGGCGATCATCTTCGGGATGCCGTGCGTACTCGGTGCCCGACAATGCGGCCTTCACCTCGCGCCCGAGGGCAATCAGTTCGGGGAGGTCCGCGGGCGCGACGTCCAGTCCCACGTCAGCGACGTCGACCTGCGCGTAGATCGCGCCGCCGAACGTCACGTCGGCCTTGATCGTGCCGCGTGAGGTTTCCACCGAGACGTCGCGATGGAGCACGTAGCTCGGCACATTCACGAACTCGACGCCGGTCACTCGGCCACCTTCCGAGTGCACCCGCGCGGTGACTCGGCCGGACGGAACGTCGATCACGACGTCGGTGACACCGGAAGGATCCTCGGCCACTTTCCCGGTGTGCAGCGCCCATGCGCCCAGTGCGATGGTGCCGTGCCCGCACGCCGTGGAGAAGCCGTCCTTGTGCCAGAAGAGCACGCCGAGGTCGGCGCCGTCGTCGTCGGGCGGGACCAGGAACCCGCCGTACATGTCGGCGTGACCGCGCGGCTCAAAACACAGCAGCTGCCGTAGACCGTCCACCGCCGGGTCGGTGATGGCGGTGACGCGCTTGGCCGCGACCGTACCGCCGGCCAACTCCGGGACGTCCGCCACGATGCGGAAAGGCTCACCACCGGTGTGATAGTCGACAGCGGAGATCGGGGCAGCGGCCATGGGACGAGAAGCTATCACCACCAGAACAAACGGAACCAGCTCGTCATCTGCGGGCCGTCCTAACCGCGCACCCTGCCCGCGACACCGGAACACGGACGGGAAACCTCCGCACTACCCGTGCCGGCGCTACCGACGTTCCGACACGCATCCGACAGCTTTGATGACGGTCCGACAAGGCAGACGGATTCCGACAGTTACGAGGTTGGGAACAAATCCAGGGAAGCCCACGTTGACCAGTTCGACAACAAGTTGAGTGAAACAGACTCAAGTCTGGGTTGACAATCGATAGTCGGTTGGAGCAGACTTGAGCGCAGTCCGCTCAGACCCCTACATGTCTAACAGGAGGCAACACTATGGCTCGTGCGGTCGGTATCGACCTCGGGACCACCAACTCCGTCGTCGCGGTTCTGGAAGGTGGCGACCCCGTCGTCGTCGCCAACTCCGAGGGCTCCCGCACCACCCCGTCGGTCGTCGCGTTCGCGCGCAACGGCGAGGTGTTGGTCGGTCAGCCCGCCAAGAACCAGGCGGTGACCAACGTCGACCGGACCATTCGTTCGGTCAAGCGCCACATGGGCACCGATTGGTCCGTGGAGATCGACGGCAAGCACTACACCGCGCAGGAGATCAGCGCGCGTGTGCTCATGAAACTCAAGCGGGACGCCGAGGCCTACCTCGGTGAGGACATCGCAGACGCCGTCATCACCGTGCCCGCGTACTTCAACGACGCCCAGCGTCAGGCCACCAAGGAAGCCGGCCAGATCGCCGGCCTCAACGTGCTGCGCATCGTCAACGAGCCGACCGCGGCCGCCTTGGCCTACGGCTTGGACAAGGGCGAGAAGGAACAGACCATCCTGGTCTTCGACCTCGGTGGCGGCACCTTCGACGTCTCGCTGCTGGAAATCGGCGACGGCGTCGTCGAGGTCCGCGCGACTTCCGGTGACAACCACCTCGGTGGCGACGACTGGGACGACCGCATCGTGGAATGGCTGGTCGACAAGTTCAAAGGCACGTCGGGCATCGACCTGACCAAGGACAAGATGGCCATGCAACGGCTGCGTGAGGCCGCCGAGAAGGCCAAGATCGAACTCTCGAGCTCGCAGAGCACCTCGATCAACCTGCCCTACATCACCGTCGACGCCGACAAGAACCCGCTGTTCCTCGACGAGCAGCTGACCCGTGCCGAGTTCCAGCGCATCACGCAAGATCTGCTGGACCGCACTCGCAAGCCGTTCCAGCAGGTGATCAAGGATGCCGGCATCGCCGTGGGCGACATCGACCACGTGGTGCTGGTGGGTGGTTCCACCCGTATGCCCGCGGTCACCGAACTGGTCAAGGAGATGACCGGCGGCAAGGAGCCCAACAAGGGCGTGAACCCCGACGAGGTTGTCGCCGTGGGCGCCGCGTTGCAGGCCGGTGTGCTCAAGGGTGAGGTGAAAGACGTTCTGCTGCTTGACGTCACCCCGCTGTCCCTGGGTATCGAAACCAAGGGTGGCGTGATGACGAAGCTCATCGAGCGCAACACCACCATCCCGACCAAGCGGTCGGAGACCTTCACCACCGCTGACGACAACCAGCCGTCGGTGCAGATCCAGGTCTTCCAGGGTGAGCGTGAAATCGCTTCGCACAACAAGCTGCTCGGGTCCTTCGAGCTGACTGGTATCCCGCCGGCCCCCCGCGGCGTGCCGCAGATCGAGGTCACCTTCGACATCGACGCCAACGGCATCGTGCACGTCACCGCCAAGGACAAGGGCACCGGCAAGGAAAACACGATCAAGATCCAGGAAGGCTCCGGCCTGTCCAAGGAAGAGATCGACCGGATGATCAAGGACGCCGAGGCGCACGCCGACGAGGACCGCAAGCGTCGCGAAGAGGCCGACGTCCGCAACCAGGCCGAGTCGCTCGTCTACCAGACGGAGAAGTTCGTCAAGGAGCAGCGCGAGGCCGAGGGCGGATCGAAGGTGCCCGAGGAGACCTTGAGCAAGGTCGACGCCGCGATCTCCGACGCGAAGAAGGCGCTGGAAGGCACCGACATCGCCGCGATCAAGTCCGCGATGGAGAAGCTGGGCGAGGAGAGCCAGGGTCTGGGTCAGGCCATCTACGAGGCCACTCAGGCCGAGCAGGCCGCCGGTGCTTCAGGCTCCACCAGTTCCGATGACGACGTGGTTGACGCCGAGGTCGTCGACGATGACAGGGAGACCAAGTGAGTGAGAACGATTCGCACGAGCCGGTGACCATCACCGACAAACGGCGCATCGATCCCAGCACCGGCGAGGTACGTGAGCAGGCGTCGGCCCCCAGCGGGCCGGCGTCCGCCGCGCCCGACGCCTCGGGTTCGGCCGCCGACGCAGGCGCATCCAACGATGAGATCGCCGAATTGAAGGCCACCCTGCAGCGGGTCAAGGCGGAGTACGACAACTACCGCAAGCGCGCCCTGCGGGATCAGCAGCTCATCGCCGAGCGGAGCAAGGGCGCCGTCGTCACCCAGTTGTTGGGCGTGCTCGATGATCTCGAGCGGGCCCGCAGCCACGGTGACCTGGAATCCGGACCGCTCAAGTCCGTTGCCGACAAGCTGGTCGGCGCGCTTGAGGGGCTTGGCCTTTCCGCATTCGGTCAAGAGGGCGACGAATTCGACCCGTCGCTGCACGAGGCCGTGCAGCACGAGGGCGACGGAACCCATCCGGTGATCGGAATGGTGATGCGTCGCGGTTACAAGGTCGGTGACCAGGTGGTGCGGCATGCCATGGTCGGTGTCGTCGACACCGTGCCCGACGCCGGCGGTGCCGATAATCCGGACGCCGCGGCTGTCCAGGCCCCAAAATCAAACAACTAGACAAACCGACTAAAGAGACGAGGTAAGGAGGTGGCGCAGTATGGCCCAGCGTGAATGGGTCGAGAAGGACTTCTACAAGGAGCTTGGCGTCTCCTCTGACGCCAGCGCCGACCAGATCAAGAAGGCCTACCGGAAACTGGCCTCCGAGCTGCATCCCGACCGGAACCCCGACGCGGGAGCCGCGGAGCGGTTCAAGGCGGTATCCGAAGCCAACAGCGTTCTGTCGGACCCCGCGAAGCGCAAGGAGTATGACGAAACCCGGCGGCTGTTCGCCGACGGCGGCTTCGGCCGCCGGTTCAACACCGGCAGCGGTGGGGGCGGCGGCTTCGGTGGTGGATACGGTTCCGACGGAGCTGAATTCAATCTCGGCGACCTGTTCGATGCGGCCGGAGAGAGCGGCGGCGCGAACATCGGTGATCTCTTCGGCGGACTGTTCGGGCGCGGTGCGCAGCCGCGCCCGAGCCGGCCGCGGCGGGGCAATGACCTGGAAACCGAGACCGAGCTGTCGTTCCTGGAAGCCACCAAAGGCGTGGCCATGCCGCTGCGGCTGACCAGCCCGGCGCCGTGCACCAACTGCCACGGCAGCGGTGCGCGTCCGGGGACCAGCCCGAAGGTGTGCCCGAACTGCAACGGTTCTGGCGTGGTCAACCGCAACCAGGGCGCGTTCGGGTTCTCCGAGCCGTGCACCGAATGCCGGGGCAGCGGCTCGATCATCGAGCACCCGTGTGATGAGTGCAAAGGCACCGGGGTCACCACCCGGACCCGCACCATCAACGTCCGGATCCCTCCGGGCGTCGAGGACGGTCAGCGCATCCGGCTGGCCGGACAGGGTGAGGCCGGATTGCGCGGTGCACCATCCGGTGACCTCTATGTCACCGTGCATGTGCGCCCGGACAAGGTGTTCGGCCGTGACGGCGATGACCTGACCGTCGCAGTCCCGGTGAGTTTCCACGAATTGGCGCTCGGCACAACACTTTCCGTGCCGACGCTGGACGGCAAGGTCGGCGTCCGGGTGCCCAAGGGCACCTCCGACGGCCGGATCCTGCGGGTTCGTGGACGCGGAGTGCCCAAGCGGTCCGGTGGTCACGGCGACCTGCTGGTCACCGTGAAGGTGGCGGTACCGCCGAAGCTCGAGGGCGAAGCGGCAGAGGCGCTGGAGGCATACGCGAAAGCCGAGCGGGCCAGTGGATTTGATCCGCGGGCCGGATGGGCGGGGAACGTATGACGACTCGCTGGCGCGGCGATGAGCGCGTGCGCGAAGAGCAGACGGTGAGGAATCGACTGCTATGAGTAAGCGTAAAGAGGAAGCACGCACGTTTCTGATCTCGGTGGCAGCCGAGCTGGCCGGTATGCACGCGCAGACCCTGCGCACATACGACCGGCTCGGCCTGGTCACCCCGCAACGCAGTTCCGGTGGGGGACGGCGGTATTCGGAGCGTGACGTCGATCTGCTGCGCGAGGTGCAGCGCCTGTCCCAGGACGAAGGCGTCAACCTCGCCGGCATCAAGCGCATCATCGAACTCACCAATCAGGTCGATGCCCTGCGCGCCAGGGTCTCCGAGCTGACCCAGCAGGTGGAGCAGCTCAGCGCAGGCTCCCGCCACGATGTCGGGATGACCTCCAAGGCCGTGGTTGTCTGGCAGCCCCGACGGGGCGTCCGCTAGCTGCCGAGCGGCCAGTTATCGCACGCGAATTTCGAAAAACCGTGTCATAACCGGCCATTCGACATTTAGCTGACCTTGATCGAAAACGTACTGGTTTCGGGCTGTCCCGGAACGGCCATCGCGTAGTCTCCGCGGCGCAGCGCGTCGGTGGGCGCGGCCATCGGCTCGATCCCGATGACATCGTCGTTGCTTGGCGCGAAGAGCTGCGCGGCCGGATAGCCGCGCACGAACGTCACCTCGACGCGCCGTCCGCCGCCCGAGATCGCGAATACCGAACCATCGTGAACCTGGTCGAACCCATGGTCGAGTTCGGTGTCCTTGAGCGGCTCGGTGCCGCCAGCCCATTCCTCGGTGTCGCCGGTTGGGATGCCCCAGTTGTCCACCGGCAGATGCCGCATGGTCGGCGTCTGCAGTTGCCACTCCTCACGGGGCACGTCGGGGAGCTTGAGATACGGGTGATAGCCGTAACACAGAGGTACCGACGCCGCGGTCGACGGCATCACCGTGGTGGCCACGGTGAGCGTGCGGTCGGCCAGCGTCACCGTCATCGTCAGGATGTGCGGGAATGGGAAGGTCGTCAGTAGCCGCGGCTTACCACCCCAGTCGAGGATCGCGACCAGCTTGTTGTCGGTTTGTTCGATCACCAACCAACCGGGGTCGGCGGCCAGTACACCATGGATGGGCACACCATGTTGGTCGCTGCGGACCCCGGCCACGCCGGGTGTGAGCGTCACGACCGCGCCGTTGATGGCGTATTTGCTGGCGCTCAACCGATTTGCCCACGGGTAGAGGATCGGGATGCCCATCGTCTTGCCGGTGGTGATGTAGGCCTCCAAGCCGCGTCGCTGGCCGAGAAACTCGACGCCGTCATCGGCCAGCGATGTGCACACCATGCCGGCGACCGGTACATAGGTGGCGGTCAGAGCTGACGACGGGTCGCGCAGGATAACGGGCTGAAAGTCGGCCATGGCGCCAGTCTGTCACGTGGTCCGGGATGCCACACGGGTACCAGTCAGTCTGTCAGCGGGTCATGCTGGATGCGTTCCGGTGGCGCACCGCGGGCGATCAACGCGGCTTTCGTCGCCTCCACCATGCCGGGACCGCCGCAGATCAGGATCTGCCGGTCACCCCAGCCGCCGTAGCGCGTCACCACGTCGGGAAGGCGTCCGGTCTGGCGGACATGCAGGCCGCGGGGCGGCTGAACATCGGGATAGTCTGTGGCCCAAGGCGGATCGGTGCTGTATTCGGAGACCGGTGTCACCGACAACCACGGGTTCATCGATGCGATCTGCCAGAGCGTGTTCAGGTCATAGAGGTCGCACGGGTAGCGCCCTCCGAAGAACAGGTGCACGCGCGGGTTCACCCCGTGCTGGGTCATGTCCATGAGAAGAGTCCGCAGCGGCGCTAGCCCGGTGCTGCCCGCGACCATGAGCACATCCTCGCCGGCCCGGTCGACGTGCATGGCGCCGTGTGGGCTGGATATCCGCCACCGATCCCCGGTGTGGGTTTCGGCGACGATCGCGGTGCTCACCATGCCACCGGTGACCGAGCGGACGTGGAACTCGATGACGCCTGACCGGTCTGTGGGAATGGAGGGACTGAGGTAACGCCACCGCCGCGGCCACTGCGGCACCTGGACTGTCACGTACTGGCCGGGGTGGTAGAACAGCGGCTGGTCGAGGTGGAGTCGGATCACCGAGACGTCGCGCGTGACGCGAAGGTGCTCGATGACGGTGCCGTCGCAGTAGGCCGGGGACTGCTCGGCATCAGCTGCCCCGCGCATCACCCCGATGAACAGCCCGACCGCGTCGTGTGCGGCCTCGGCGATCCGGTCGGTGAAGCCGGCACCTAGATGCGTGCGCATCGTGGTGAGTAGGGCGTCCTGCATTGAATCGTAATGTTGTTGTGTCACACCGTATTTACGGTGGTCTCGGCCCAACTGGGCCAGGAATGCCACCGGCTCTTCGGCGCGTTGGGCGATGAGTTCGGAGAACAGCCAGGTCATCGCCTGGGCGAAGACTGTGCGTTGCCGCTCCATGTCCGGCGGAAAAAGATCCCGTGTGGTCAGGTCGGTGACGAACCAGTGGGTGTAGAAATCACGGATCAGGGTGCCGGAACCGTGTTCAGGGTCGACGGCATCGCGGAGTACCTGCAACGCATCACGGTCATCGAGGCCCACGCGGTCGCATTCTAAACGTGCCGATGCGCGGGCTGAACTCACTGCCGCCGATATTGGGCGACGAAATCGGCCTCGGCCTCCTTGGCCTGTTGAATGCTCGGCAGGGACATGCCGAATTCCACGAAATTGCGGGCGGATGAGTGGTCCATGCCCTGTTTGACCAGCATGCTGTACACGAAGTAGTTCAGGCCCGCCTGCGATTTCTTGAGGGCGATCGCCGCGGTCCGCAGGATCTCGTAACCGAGCTCGGACTCAGTCATCCGGCTGGCCCGGGACGAGAGCTGAATCTGTTGCAGCTGACCGCTGATCGCCGCGCTGACACTGACCGTGCCTGGCGGATTGGTGACGACGAACAGCGAGAACATGGTTTCTTGTTCGTCGTCGTCGTCGTCGTCGTCGTCGCCTGCCGCCTGAGCTGGTTCGTGGAAGGCGGCAAGGTCGCTGTCCAAGTCGTACTCGTCGTCGGCCGGTGGTTGCGGGCCGGAGAAGTCGAACGCGCTCAGCCCGTCGTCGAACCGGTCGTGATCAGCCATTGCTCAACCCCCTGGAGGCGCGGAAGGGACAGTGCCGCAGCGTGAGTGCTGTCGCACCATCAGGTGTAGATCGTGGTGCCGAGCGCGGAGGCCTGTGTGGAGTCGGTCTGATCGTATTGAGAGGCGGCCGTGTCGAGCATCTCCGACAATGTCGACGAGACCTTCGCAACAGCGGCGCACGCGGAGCGGCGGGCGCCGTCGGCAGCCATCACCGCCATGTTCGTGGCGGAGCAGACCATGCCGTGCGAGCTCCACATGTTCGTTGCGGTGCCCTCTGTCGCGGCGGCGGCTTCGGTGATGGCGCCGGCTGCTTCTGTCTGTCGACTCGCCAACTCGCGTAGGTGTGCGGTGGTGACGTTCAAATTTCCCATGGGTATCCCTTCTGGTCAGGTCTGCTGGATGGGTGATGGGAGACGGTGGGTGCGGCCGTCGGATGATCCGGATCCAACGTCACGGTGACCGGCCCGGGTACCTGCTCGCGGTCCAAGTCGAACTCGAAGTGAATCGGTGCGCGTTCGCCCGTAGCGCCCGGCCCGGTCTGTGCGCCTGCAAGTTCAGCGTCCTCGGGCTTGGGGTCCGGCTGATCGTCCTTGTTGGCGTCGTCCTCTTTCTCCAGGTCCCTACCGTGTGTGTCGTGAGATTCGTCCTCGCCGACGGCATCGGGATCCTGGGCCTTCTGGTTCTGCGCGTTCTGGGCGGCTTGCGCACCCTGCTGGGCGGCCTGGCCGATCAGCGAACCCAGCGCGCTGCCCAGGCCGCCGAGCAGTCCGCTGGACTGCCCAACGCCCGACGCGCCGCCGCCGGGCAGCCCGGTCGGCAGTCCGCCGGGTGATCCCGTCGGCATGCTGGCCGGGGTCACGGTGCGGGATTCGGAGTTGACCGGGGCGCCGCCGGTGCGGGAACTTCCTGCGCCTGCGCCGGGGTTGCCCCCGCTACCACCCGAGGTCGTACCGCCGCCGGTGCTTGGGGTCGCGTTGGCACCCGACGGAGTGTGGTTGGGCGTCCAGAGTGGCGAACCGGGCTCGGGCTTGCCGTTGACCGGCGAATCCTGCTCCTGTGGTCGTGGTTGACTACCGCCCCAGGAAGGCGAGAAGAACGGTGCGCCATCGAGTTTCGCATCCGACGCGACCTTGCGGTAGGAATTGGCGGCCTGTTGGATCGCCTGGGCGTTCTGCATGGAGTTGCTGACCATGTCGGCCATCGTCGGAGTGGCGATCGCCATGCCGCTGGCCACCGCGGCGATCTGGATGGCGACCGAGGCTGCTTCGCCGCCGAGCGGGTCGGCCATCGCGATCGAGGCGGGCAGGATGGCGAGTTGGAGAGTCGTTGCGGCACTGTTGAGTTGCTGCACCGTCACACCGAGCTGGTCGGCTTCCTGTGCCAGGACCTGCGCAATGCTGCTGTCGGTCTCGGCGACGCTTTGCATCCGACTCTGTTGCTTGTCGTTCTGCTTGGCGTAGGCGCTCGCGCCGCCACCCGTCCAGCTGTCGTCGGGAGCTGCAGAGCGGAGCGACTCGCCGACATCGGAGAACTCGTCGGCGCCATGCGTGAAGCCCTCACCCGTGTCAGGGCTGCCGTCGCCGCACATCTCGGTCATGCCGTTGATGACCTTGAGGCCCGCGTCGATGATCGGCGTCTCCGGTGCGTTGGAGAAGAACTGTCGGCCGATGTCGATCAGGTGGCCCAGGCCGCCGAATGTTCCGCTGAGGATGTCCTTTACGTCGCTGACGATGTCGGACACGGTGTCGGTGATGTCTTTGACATCCGAGATCTTGCTGAAGATGTCGCTGCCGTGGTGACCGCCGGCGGCGCCAGATTCCGGGTGGTGCCGGCGGGGGTGACGCGGCTGGTGCCCGCCCGGATTGTGTGGAAATCTCGGTGCCATGTGGCAACGCCCCCTCTCGTCGCAAATGAGGCTAACAGCGCGTCGGTAGGCCTCGACGCACCAAATTCACGACGGCTTGAGGGTCGACTGGAAACGAACTCAGCCTGGCCCGCTTGTCCCTAGAGCGCGTGAATACCCTTGTACAGCACCAGAAGTCCGATCACAATGAGGATCCCCGCCATGAGTACCGCATGCTGGCGCTCCATCCACTCCTTGACACGGGCCAGCAGCGGATCCAGGCGATCACCCGATATCGCGTACGCCAGGATGGGCAGTGCCACTGTCGAGCTGGCGATCATCGCATAGTAGATGACCGCGGGCCACGCCCGGTGTTGGCCGAGTCCGGCGCTGCCGATCGTCAAACCCGCTGCGGCACAGATGAACAGCACCTTGGGGTTGATCGCCGTCAGCGCCGCACCCGCGGCGGCCGCGCGCACTGGGCTCAGCTTGCTCATGCTGTTCAGCCAGCCCGGGGTGTGTTCGGATTTGGCCCGGGTGAGCCAGCGGTAGACGCCGAACACGATGAGGGCGACGCCGAGCACGATGCGCAGCCACGACGCCCATCTCGGTGCCTTGTCGAGTCCGCCGAGCAGACTGGACACTTCGACGAACACTGCTGTCAGCACAAAGAGTCCGACGAGCCAGCCGCCTAGGAACGCCAGTCCGGTGGGCCGTGGGCGGGGCGTGTGCAGTACCAGCACGGCCGGGATGATCGACAGTGGCGACAGCGCCACCACGAGTGCCAGCGGGATGAGTTCGGTGAGCACCGATCCCCAGCTTTCGGACATGGCGTGCTCTCCCGTTCGCAGGATTCGTCGGAGACGTTGGCAACGATATGGCTTGAGTGACCCTCAGGCGCCTTCGAACTGGTTGCGGCCCAGGGTGTCGACGAATCTCGGGCCTGAGACGTCGAGTTCGCGTCGGTACGTGTCGGCCCAGCCGCCGAACGGCTGGTGCGCCAGGTATTCGTTGCGGAACCGGTCGTCCTCGGACACTTCGGTCACGCAGAACGCGGGTATCGCGAGGTCCACCACGGGCCCGCCACGTTCCACCTCGGAGAGCATCAGGGGGGCGTTCGCGCCGAGGAACCGGTCGATGATCCAGCCGTCTTCACCCAGCCAGACCGAGTACCGCACCTTCGCGAGCACATGCTCGGCCCGCCGCACGATCTGCCCTGCGACCAGCGGATCGAGATCGCGCTCGGCCTCGTAGCGGGTGCCTCCCACGGCGGGGCCTTTGGCCGTCATGGTTCCGATCGCCTCGTCGCCCAAGGCCTGTACGAGCTCGCCGGGCGTGGTGTCCAGTTCGGTCGGCGCGGGACCCTGCACCCGGATCCGGACCGCGTAGCCGTCGGCGGCGAACACGTATGCCTGCACGATGAGGGCGGGTGAGGGATCCGACGCGGCAACGGCCGGCAATTCGCGGACGAAGAACTTTCGCTCATATTCGAAGTCGCCGAAACCGTATTCGGACATGGGTAGACGTTAGCTTGGCGGCGCGGGGACAGCGCGGATTTGCCACCGCCCGGTCGCGCCATGTGGTGACCGCTCGAAAGCTCATCATCGCGTCGTTTACCGGGGACTTAACAGACCTGTAAGTTAAGTAGCAATGGAGTACACAGTTGGCGGTGAGCGCATCCTCGCGGTCGCGGCGCGTCTCTTCTACGCCGAAGGCATCGGAGCGATCGGGGTCGACCGCGTGGTCGAGGAGTCCGGGGTGTCCAAGCCGACGCTGTACGCGCAGTTCGGGTCGAAGGCAGGCCTGATCGCGGCGGTGCTCGACCGTCGTCGCGAGGACCGTGAACGCACGATCGCGAACCACCTCGACCAACTGCCGCCAGAGACGGAGAGCCGTGTGCTGGCGCTGTTCGACTGGTTCGCCGTCGGGCACGCGAAGCCCGGCTTCCGCGGCTGCCCGTTCACCAATGCGGCCGCGGAGTTGCCGGACCCGGAGCATCCGGCGCGTGTGGTGATCGCCGCCTACAAGACCTGGCTGCGCGGGATGCTCGCGGATCTTGCCGCGTCCGACGGTCTGCCCGACCCCCAGTGGTGGGGCTCGACGCTGATGTTCCTGATCGACGGCGCGAATGCGCGCGTGATCACCACCGGCGACACGACGGCGATCGTGGACGTCCGCAGGAGTGTCGAGGCGATGATCGCCGCCGCATCGGCTCTGCCGCTGGCCCGCCAGGCGAACTCGTGAAGAACACCCTCAGACCGGGACTGCGGAATTTCGAAACCCCACTCGCCCGTCAGACAGAAGGAATCCGCCCGTGATACAGCCGATCTTCGACACACACCTGCACATCGTCGACCCCGCCCACCCGCTCGTCGAGAACAACGGGTACATGCCCGAGCCGTTCACTGTCGCCGACTACCGGGCACGGATCGATGGGCTGGGAATCGCCGGTGGCGCGGTCGTCTCCGGGTCGTTCCAGGCTTTCGACCAGGGCTATCTGATCGACGCGCTCAAGGCTCTCGGCCCGGGCTACGTCGGGGTCACACAGATCCCCGTCGACACCAGTGACGACCGCATCCGCGAGTTGCACGAGTCGGGCGTGCGTGCGGTGCGGTTCAACGTTGCCCGCGGCGGATCGGCCGATTTGGAGGACATGGATCGACTCGCTCGCCGTGTGTACGACGTCGCCGGGTGGCACGCCGAGCTCTACATCGACGCCCGGACCATCGACGACGAGCTCTCGCGCCGGATCGCGGGGCTTCCAGCGGTCAGCATCGATCACCTCGGCATGCACGAGGACGGATTGCCGAATCTGCTGCGCCTCGTCGAGCAGGGCGTGAAGGTCAAGGCCACCGGCTTCGGACGCGTCGATCTCGATCCCGCAGCCGTGATCCGGGCGATCATGGACGTCGATTCGACTGCGCTCATGGTGGGCACAGACCTGCCCTCCACCCGCGCTCGCCGCCCGTTCCAGGACGAGGATTTCGAGTACATCGCGCAGGTCCTGCCGTCCGAGCGAGTCGGCGACGTGTTCTGGAACAACGCGGCCGCGTTCTACCTCGGGTCGTGAGGACCGTCACCGAGAATCGGGGTCGTGGGCCTTCCGTGAACACGTGAAAGCGGTCCCGCGAAAAATTTTTCAGACTTGAGCGGAACAGACTCAACCTTGACTGCGTTGGACAAGACGACAAGCATTTTCTCTAACAGAAAAGGGAGGTGTCGTGGACTCGTTCAATCCGACGACCAAGACTCAGGCGGCGCTGACCTCAGCGTTGCAGGCGGCCAGCTCCGCAGGCAACCCGGAGATCCGGCCCGCCCACTTATTGATGGCACTGCTCACCCAGAACGATGGCATTGCCGCTCCTCTATTGGAGGCCGTCGGTGTCGATCCCGCGACGATTCGCGACGGAGCGCAACGGCTGCTCGATCAGCTGCCCAGCGCCAGTGGCGCGAGCTCGCAACCGCAGCTGAGCCGTGAATCGCTCGCTGCGATCACCACGGCCCAGCAGCTCGCGACCGAGATGGACGACGAATACGTCTCCACCGAACATCTGATGGTCGGCCTGGCCACGGGTGATTCCGAGGTCGCCAAGCTGCTCACCAACAACGGCGCGTCGCCGCAAGCCCTGCGGGAGGCGTTCACCAAGGTCCGCGGCAGCGCGCGGGTCACCAGCCCCGACCCCGAGGGCAGTTACCAGGCGCTGGAGAAGTACTCGACCGACCTGACTGCGCGGGCCCGCGAAGGCAAGCTCGACCCGGTCATCGGGCGCGATAACGAGATTCGCCGCGTCGTTCAGGTGTTGAGCCGGCGTACCAAGAACAACCCGGTGCTCATCGGCGAACCCGGCGTAGGCAAGACGGCGATCGTCGAGGGTCTGGCCCAGCGCATTGTCGAAGGCGACGTGCCCGAGAGCCTGCGGGACAAGACCGTCATCAGCCTGGATCTCGGGTCCATGGTGGCCGGTGCCAAGTACCGCGGTGAATTCGAGGAGCGCCTCAAGGCCGTCCTCGACGACATCAAGAACTCGGCCGGGCAGATCATCACGTTCATCGACGAGCTGCACACCATCGTCGGCGCCGGTGCCACCGGCGAATCCGCGATGGACGCGGGCAACATGATCAAGCCCATGCTGGCCCGTGGTGAGCTGCGGCTGGTCGGAGCCACCACGCTCGACGAGTACCGCAAGTACATCGAGAAGGACGCGGCCCTGGAGCGCCGGTTCCAGCAGGTGCTGGTCGGCGAGCCGTCAGTGGAGGACACCGTCGGCATCCTGCGCGGTCTCAAGGATCGCTACGAGGTGCACCACGGTGTGCGCATCACCGACTCCGCGTTGGTCGCGGCCGCGACGCTGTCCGACCGCTACATCACCAGCCGGTTCTTGCCTGACAAGGCCATCGACCTGGTCGACGAGGCCGCATCCCGGTTGCGTATGGAGATCGACTCCCGGCCCGTCGAGATCGACGAGGTCGAGCGACTGGTCCGTCGTCTCGAGATCGAGGAGATGGCGCTGTCCAAGGAGGAGGACGACGCCTCCAAGGAGCGCCTGGAAAAGCTGCGTTCCGAGCTGGCGGACTACAAGGAGAAGTTGTCCGAGCTGACCACCCGCTGGCAGAACGAGAAGGGCGCCATCGACGTCGTCCGTGAACTCAAGGAACAGCTGGACACGCTGCGTGGCGCGGCCGACCGGGCCGAGCGTGACGGCGACCTGGCCAAGGCTGCCGAGCTGCGCTACGGCCGCATCCCCGAGGTCGAGAAGAAGCTCGACGCGGCGCTGCCGGTCGCGGAAGCCCGCGAGAATGTCATGCTCAAGGAAGAGGTCGGCCCCGACGACATCGCCGAGGTGGTCGAGGCATGGACCGGTATTCCGGCCGGCCGGATGCTCGAGGGCGAGACCGCCAAGCTGCTGCGCATGGAGCAGGAGCTGGGCAAACGCGTCATCGGACAGGCCGAGGCGGTGGTCGCGGTGTCGGATGCGGTGCGGCGCAGCCGCGCCGGAGTGGCCGATCCCAACCGGCCGACGGGCTCGTTCATGTTCCTGGGCCCGACCGGTGTGGGTAAGACCGAGCTGGCCAAGGCGCTGGCCGAGTTCCTGTTCGACGACGAGCGGGCCATGGTCCGTATCGACATGAGCGAGTACGGCGAGAAGCACTCGGTGGCTCGGCTGGTCGGCGCCCCTCCCGGCTACGTCGGCTACGACGCCGGCGGTCAGCTGACCGAGGCGGTGCGTAGACGTCCGTACACGGTGGTGCTGTTCGACGAGATCGAGAAGGCCCACCCGGACGTGTTCGACGTGCTGTTGCAGGTGCTCGATGAGGGCCGGTTGACCGATGGTCAGGGCCGCACCGTCGACTTCCGCAACACGATCCTGATCCTGACGTCCAACTTGGGTGCCGGTGGCACCCCGGAGCAGGTGATGGCGGCGGTGCGGGCGGCGTTCAAACCGGAGTTCATCAACCGGCTCGACGACGTGCTGATCTTCGACCCGCTCAAGCCCGAAGAGTTGGTCTCGATCGTCGACATCCAGCTCCAGCAGCTCGACAAGCGGCTGGCGCAGCGCCGGCTGTCTCTCGATGTGTCGTTGGATGCCAAGAAGTGGCTGGGGGACCGTGGTTTCGACCCGCTCTACGGCGCGCGTCCGCTGCGCCGGCTGGTGCAGCAGGCCATCGGCGATCAGCTCGCCAAGAAGCTGCTGGCCGGGGAGGTGCACGACGGCGACGTGGTGCCGGTGAACGTCAGCGAGGACGGCGAAAGCCTCGTCCTGGGATGAGCGCTTGAGTGGCCACTTATCGCACGCTTTATCGATAGGCATGTGCGATAAGTGGCCACTCGGCGTGTACAAACCCGCACGTAACCGGGTTGTGACCTCACTTCGTTCGAGCAACTGGCATCGCAACAAGTAGGCTATGCCCGATGGTCCCGCTCTGGTTCACGCTGTCTGCACTTTGTTTCGTGGGTGCGGCGGTGCTGCTGTACGTCGACATCGACCGTCGACGTGGGTTGGGGCGACGCCGCAAGTCGTGGGCGAAGTCGCATGGCTTCGACTACGAGCACGAGTCCGACGAGATCCTCAAGCGCTGGAAGCGCGGGGTGATGTCGACTGTCGGCGACGTCACGGCCAAGAATGTCGTGCTCGGCCAGATTCGTGGCGAGGCGGTATTCATCTTCGACATCGACGAAGTCGCCACGGTGATCGCGCTGCACCGCAAGGTCGGCACCAATGTCGTCGTCGACCTGCGACTCAAAGGCATCAAGGAGCCCCGGGAGAGCGATATCTGGCTGCTCGGCGCGATCGGCCCGCGGATGGTGTATTCCACCAACCTCGACGCCGCCCGTCGTGCCTGTGACCGCCGGATGGTGACGTTCGCCCACACTGCCCCGGACTGCGCCGAGATCATGTGGAACGAGCAGCACTGGACGCTGGTGAGCATGCCGGTCACGAGCACCCGTGCCCAGTGGGACGAAGGGCTGCGCACCGTTCGGCAGTTCAATGATCTGCTGCGGGTGCTTCCACCCGTTCCACAGAATGGCTCCGCCGCACCGGCCAGTCAGGCCGCACTGGTGCACCGGGCCGGGGCGCCAAGTCGCCCGTTGCAGCCCACCGCCGCAGGCCGGCGTGAGCTGCCGCCGGGCCGGGCCGACGCACCGCCCGGACACGGCGACGTGAGCCAGTACACGCAGCAGCGTCCGGAGACGAGCCGCTCGGATACGATCCGCAGGACACCGCCTCCGGCGCGCAACGGGCGATACGCACCGCACTACCAGCGCTGAGTAACTGACCTCAGGCGGTTGACTACTCTCTAGGACATGGCCCGCCCCGTTGCTTTGATCACCGGACCTACTTCGGGGCTCGGATCGGGATTCGCCCGCAGGTATGCGCGTGACGGCTACGACCTGGTGCTCGTCGCGCGTGACACCGCACGCCTCGAACAGCTGGCCGCCGAACTCCACGACGACGTGGGTGCTGAAGTCGAGGTGCTGCCCGCCGACCTGGCAGTGGCTGCCGACCGTGCCAAGGTCGCCGACAGGCTCCGGTCCGGCGTAGAGGTATTGGTCAACAACGCCGGGTTCGCCACCTCCGGTGAGTTCTGGACCAGCGAGTTCTCCCGGTTGCAGGCCCAATTGGACGTCAATGTCACCGCGGTGATGCAGCTGACGCATGCGGCCCTGCCGGCGATGGTGGCGGCGGGCAGCGGGACCGTGATCAACGTGGCCAGTGTGGCCGGCCTAGTCTCGGGCCGCGGGTCGACGTATTCGGCGTCCAAGGCGTGGGTGGTCTCCTTCAGCGAAGGGCTGGCCAACGGACTTGCCGGAACCGGGGTGGGCGTGCACGCGCTGTGCCCGGGTTTCATCCGTACCGAGTTCCATGCCAGAGCCGGTATCGACATGGCCAATACGCCGTCGTTCATGTGGCTGGAGGTCGAGGACGTGGTGCGCGAATGCCTGGCCGACGTCGCCAAGGGCAAGGTCGTCATCGTGCCCGGTCTGCTCTACAAGGCGCTCACCACGGGCAGCCGAATGATTCCGCGAAACCTGGTGCGCGTCATCACAAAGGCGGTAGGCAACGGCCGTGGCAGAACCTGAGGCACAACCCGGGACACGGTGCGGGCATTGATCGCGGCGGTGCCGGCCGTCGTTCTCATCGGTACGCACGCCGCGCTGTGGACGAAACATGACTGAGCCATTGGGCCCCACCGAGTGGGGGCAGACACCCGGGGTCGGACCCTGGCCGGGCCCGGCCCCCTCCGAAGATGAAGCCGCGCGCTACGACCCCGAACTGCTGCGCGACGGCGACACCCGCAATGTTGTTGACGCCTACCGGTATTGGACCCGCGACGCCATCATCGCCGACATCGACAACCGCAGGCATGCGCTGCACATCGCGATCGAGAACTTCGGCAACGACGCGAACATCGGCGCGGTGGTGCGCACCGCCAATGCGTTCGCGGTGGACACCGTCCACATCGTCGGCCGGCGGCGGTGGAACCGGCGCGGCGCCATGGTCACCGACCGCTATCAACGGTTGCGTCACCACGACACCACCGCGGAGTTGCTCGCCTACGCCGCCGAGGCGGGGTTGACCGTCGTTGCCGTGGACAACGTGCCGGGCGCGACCCGGCTCGAACAGACCGAGCTACCGCGCAACTGCCTGCTTGTGTTCGGACAGGAGGGCCCCGGCATCACGCCGGAGGCGCAGGGCGGCGCGGCGTTGACGGTGTCCATCGCGCAGTTCGGATCGACCCGCAGCATCAATGCCGGGGTCGCCGCCGGAATCGCCATGCACGCCTGGATCACTCGACACGCCGACATGTCGGCGGCCTGGTAAGGCAGGATCTGGGTCATGGATCAGCTATGGGCCAACCGCGCGGGCAGCGCCGAAGCTGCGATCATCCAACGGCATCTGAGCAAACTGTGGTATCTGCCGGGGACTCAACTCGGTGTGGTGGCCTGGCCGTCGACGCCGAAGTACCGGAATTTCGGTATCTGGCATTACTGGTGGCAGGCCCATCTGCTGGACTGCCTGGTCGATGCTCAGGTGCGCGATCCGCAGCCGGATCGCAAGGTCAGGATCGAGCGGCAGATCCGGTCGCACCGTCTGCGCAACACCGGGTGGACCAACGACTACTACGACGACATGGCTTGGCTGGCACTGGCTTTGGAACGAGCGGGACGGCTGGCCGGGGTCGAGCAACCCGGTGCGCTCAAGAAGCTATGTGAGCAGTTCGTCAATGCGTGGGTGCCTGAGGACGGCGGCGGGATCCCGTGGCGCAAGCAGGACCAGTTCTTCAATGCCCCGGCCAACGGCCCGGCCGGCATCTTCCTGGCCCGCTACGACGATCGGTTGCGCCGGGCCCAACAGATGGCGGACTGGATTGACGACACCCTGATCGACCCGGAAACCCATCTGGTGTTCGACGGGATCAAGGCCGGTTCGCTGGTGCGGGCCCAGTACACCTACTGCCAGGGCGTCGTGCTCGGGCTTGAAGTCGAGCTCGCGGCCCGCACCCAAGACACCCGGCACGCCGAGCGCGTGCGCCGGCTGGTCGCGGCGGTCGCCAAAGAGATGACCGAGGACGGTGTCATCAAAGGCGCCGGTGGCGGGGACGGTGGGCTGTTCAACGGCATCCTGGCGCGTTATCTCGCGCTCGTGGCGACGACGCTGCCGGGGGAGACCGCCGATGATGCAGCTGCGCGCGACACCGCTCGGTCAGTGGTTCTGAAATCTGCCGAATCGGCATGGGATTACCGCCAGACGGTCGACGGTCTGCCGTTGTTCGGACCGTTCTGGGACCGCAGCGCCGAAGTCCCGACGGCTGCGGGTCAGGAAGCCGAGCTCGTCGAAGGTGCGGTCAATGCCTCCGCGATTCCCGAGCGGGACATGTCGGTGCAGGTGTCGGGCTGGATGCTGATGGAGGCCGCGTACACCTTGGCGGACGCCGCGGACAACGCGGACGAGTAGGGACTCACTGTCCGCGCACGTGTTGGACTTAAGGGGTCTCGGTGGCGTTCTGCGCCGCCCGGCGGCGCTTGAGCCACTCGAAGAACATCGGCGCGACCGAGGCCAGCACGATGACGATGAAGATCGGTTCCAGCAGCTTCTGGATGATCTGGAACTGGCCCAACCAGTAGCCCAGTAGGACGAGGCCGATTCCCCACACCACCGCACCCAGAACGTTGAACGTCGTGAACACCGAATAGCGCATCTTGGCCGCGCCGGCGGTGATCGGGGCCAGTGTCCGCACGATCGGCACAAAACGCGCGATCACGATGGCGAATGGCCCACGCTGCTCGAAGAAAGCGTGTGCCTCGTCCAGGTATTTCTGCTTGAGTACCCGGGCGTTGGGCTTGAACATCGACGTCCCGATGGTGCGCCCGATGAAGTACCCGACCTGGCCGCCGAGGATCGCCGCCAGCGGGATGAACACCAGCAGCTGCCACAGCTGGAAGTTGGCGTCGACGTCGGTTCCGCGGGCCGCCGTACCCGCCGCGAGCATGCCCGCGACGAACAACAGTGAGTCGCCGGGCAGGACCGGGAACAGCACGCCCGACTCGACGAACACCACGACCAGGATGCCCACCAGCGCCCATGTGCCGAAGAATCCGATGAGGTTGACCGGATCCATAAAGCTCGGCATCAGCGCCAGATTGGTCGTAACCTCTGGGATGGCGGTGTCGATCACGAGTCCCAAGGGTACCTGTGTCCTGCTACCGGCCCGCACCTGCGAGAACCCGCGCCGTAAACAACAGCAATGGGACTGGAAAGGACCGCCATGCCCATCGCCACTCCCGAGGTCTACGCAGAGATGCTGAGCCGGGCCAAGGAGCACTCGTTCGCGTTCCCGGCGATCAACTGTGTCGGGTCGGAGAGCGTCAACGCGGCCATCAAGGGTTTCGCGGACGCGGGCAGTGACGGCATCATCCAGTTCTCCACCGGTGGCGCCGAGTTCGCCTCAGGCCTCGGCATCAAGGACATGGTCACCGGCGCGGTTGCGCTGGCCGAATTCGCCCACGTGATCGCCGACAGGTATCCGATCACCGTCGCGTTGCACACCGATCACTGTCCGAAGGACAAGCTGGACACCTATGTGCGGCCGCTGCTGGCGATCTCGGCCGAGCGGGTGGGCGCCGGGCTCAATCCGCTGTTCCAGTCGCACATGTGGGACGGCTCGGCAGTGCCGATCGACGAGAACCTGGCCATCGCGCAGGATCTGCTGAAACTGTCGGCGGCCGCCAAGATCATCCTCGAGGTGGAGATCGGCGTGGTCGGCGGCGAGGAGGACGGCGTCGAAGCCGAGATCAACGACAAGCTGTACACCACCCCGGAGGACTTCGAAAAGACCATCGATGCGCTGGGTGCTGGTGAGCGGGGCAGGTACCTGCTGGCCGCGACGTTCGGCAACGTGCACGGCGTATACAAGCCTGGCAACGTGGTGCTCAAGCCGGAGGTACTGGCCGAGGGGCAGCGGGTGGCCGCGGAAATGCTCGGGTTGCCTATCGGCTCGAAGCCTTTCGACTTCGTCTTTCACGGTGGCTCGGGGTCGCTCAAGTCCGAGATCGAGGATTCGCTGAAGTACGGCGTGGTCAAGATGAACGTCGACACCGATACGCAATACGCCTTTACCCGCCCGATCGCCGCGCACATGTTCACCAATTACGACGGTGTTCTCAAAGTCGATGGTGAGGTCGGTAACAAGAAGGCCTACGACCCGCGCAACTACCTCAAAAAGGCCGAGGCCTCCATGACCGACCGCGTGATCGACGCCTGTAACGACCTGCACAGCGCGGGCCGCAGTGTGACCGCCGGCTGAGCCGGCAATTGGGCAGGAGCCGGCTACCCGGCGGCGTCGACGTTTTCGATGGAGGTGTGTACCTCGTCGTTTTGCGCCGACGCGGAATTATGGGTGAGCAGCACGGTGCCCAGGATCGCGATGGCCACCAGTGCGGCGATCACCAGCAGCACCGCGATCACCCAGCCCCAGCTGCGCCGCGACGGCGCCTGCGCTGAGGTCGGCTGGGGTGCTCCTTCGCGTGGCGGAATCATCTGGGGCGCCGCGGCTTTTGCGGTCGGCGGGGCGAACACCTCGGTCTCGGGGTCCGGCGGAGTGTCGATCTTCTGCGTCGAGCCGTCGAAGCCCGACGGTGCGGTGAACCGCCGTTCTTCGTGTTGCTGTACTGCTTCTGTCATGGCGGTCGCCGAGCCGATGATCTCGGTGGCCGGCTCGGATTCGGGGTCCACCCTCATCTGCTCGGTCTGGTCGTCGGCGCGCCCCGGCGTACCGACGTCGTCCGGCTCCGATGGATTCGACATCCCTGCTGAGGTCCTCCCGTACGTCGCTACCGGTGGAGCTTATCGGTCGGCGCGCGGAACGGCGGTGCACAATAGGGCCATGACGCGGATGGGTGATCTGCTAGGACCGGAACCGGTGTTGCTCCCGGGCGACCCGGAGGCCGAGGACGAACTCGCCGCGGGGGAGAAGCCCGCCGTGGTGGCAGCCGCGCATCCGTCGGCGTCCATCGCGTGGGCCGTACTGGCCGAGGGCGCGCTCGAGGACGACAAGGCGGTCACCGCCTATGCCTATGCCCGTACCGGTTATCACCGTGGGCTCGATCAGCTGCGTCGCAACGGCTGGAAGGGTTTCGGCCCGGTGCCGTTCGGCCATGAGCAGAACCAGGGGTTTCTGCGCTGTGTCGCGGCGCTGGCGCGGGCTGCCGACGATATCGGCGAGACCGACGAGTTCCAGCGGTGCCTGGACTTGCTCGACGACTGCGATCCGTCGGCCCGCGCCGAACTCGGTTTGGCCTAGGCCGTCACCAGGTCGATTCGCAGGGGCAGTCCCCGGCGCTGTCCGGTGTTTCCACCTGCACCGTGGCGTGTTCCAGACCGCGTGCGGTCAACACTGCGCGCGCCTTGTCGAGCACCGTTGCGGCATCGACGGTGCTGGTCAGGTGCGCGGTGACCATGTCCTTGCCCGGTACCAGCGTCCACACGTGCAGGTCGTGCACGCCGGTGACGCCGTTGACCCCGCCCAGTGCGCGACGCAGCTCTTCGACGTCGATGTGGCGGGGAGAGGACTCGCTCAGGATGCGCAAGGCCGCGCGGGCCAGCGAGATCGCCCGGGGCAGCACCCACAGCGCCACCAGCACTGCGACCACCACGTCGGCGTACGGCCACCCGGTGGTGACCGTGACAATCCCGGCGATCAGTACCCCGATGCTGCCAACCGTGTCAGCCACCACCTCCATGTAGGCGCCCTTGACGGCGAGGCTGTCCTTGGAGTGCGAGCGGAGCATGAACACCACGACGGCGTTGGCCACCAGGCCGACGAGTGCGACGACGATCATCGGCACGCCGGGAACCTCGGGCGCGTGACCGAGCCGCTCGAACGCTTCGTAGAGAATGAACCCCGCGACGCCGAGCAGTAGTGCGGCGTTGGCGACGGCGGTGAACACTTCGGCGCGGTGCCAGCCGTATGTCCGGGCCGGCGAAGCGCTGCCCTTCCGGGCGAGCAATACCGCCGTCAGGCCCATGAACATGGCGACCAGGTCGGTCAGCATGTGTCCGGCGTCTGCCAGCAGCGCAATGGAGTTGATGGTCAGTGCGGTGGCGAGTTCGACGACGAAGAAGATCGACAAGATAGCAGCGGCGGCGGCCATTCGGCTGATCTTGGTGTCCGGTGAGTGGCTGTGATCGTGACCGGCTCCCATAAAAGCAATATATGCGCATAATCGCATATGTCGCAAGTGTCACGTCCGTCGAGGGGTGGCGAGTCAGTCACCTTTGCCGCGTTTCCGGAATTGTGGGTGGCAGCGGCTCGTTGTCCTCGTCGCTATGACTTATGCCAACGCCTTCGGCGGGTCGGTGATCGTCCGCCTGACCGCCCGCCTGTTTGCCTGGTGCTACGACCAGCAATTGATCGACGGCGTGTCTGTTGAACCCGGCAGTCCGCTGGCGATGCACATCGTGCGGCTGACCTCCGAGGGTCACCGTCGCGCGCTGGCGGCCACGCTGCGCCGTGTGCTGAAGGAAGTGCACGCAGAGCCGGTGTTCTTCGCGTCCCGGATACCGATGCACCGCAGCAGCGTCATATCGGCCGTCGACCTGATCAACGAAGTGCGACAGCGCTTGGAGGGGCCACGGCCGGTCCGCGCCCACGGTGTTGCCCGGCTGCGCATGCTGCTGGGCGACGGTATCGGCCCGTTTTATTCTGAGAACCGCGACGATCTCACCATCGCGCTGCGCAGTGTCCTGGCAGACCTCTAGGCCGGTCGTCCGTTACATCCAGGCCGACCAGAACCGGGTTAGCTGCCCGCCGATCTGCATCAGGGATCTCGGCACCCCGGACAATTCGCAGGCCCAGAAGACGAGGCCGAAGAACCACCGGTTGAGCGTCGGTGTGATGAGCAGGATCAGCAGGATGAAGAAACTCCACTGCTTGGCCGGTTCCAGCGCGCGTTGCGTGTCTGGGCTCAGGTGGGGTTCCAGGGCGTTGTAGCCGTCGAGCCCCGGGATCGGCAGCAGATTCAGCACGAGTGCGGTGACCTGCAGAAAACCCAGGAACGCCAGCCCGGACCAGAACACGCCGTGGGCAGGGGCGTAGAACAACCGGGTGGCTCCGAGCAGCAGCACCGCGAGCGCCAGGTTGGCCGCCGGGCCGGCCAGGCTGACCAAGGTTCGTTGGCGGGCCGTCATCCACGACGTCCGCACGTAGACCGCCCCGCCGGGAAACCCGATCCCGCCGAGCGCGATGAACAGCACCGGCAGCCCCAGCGAAAGCATGGGATGCGAATACTTGAGCGGATTGAGGGTCAGGTAGCCGCGCACCGCGACGTCGTGGTCGCCGAACCGCCACGCGGTGAAGGCGTGCCCGAATTCATGCAGGCACAGCGACACCAGCCAGCCGGCCACCACCAGCACGAACACGCCCGCGTAAGACAGTGGCCGCACGATGTCGCCGGCGAGCCAGGCGATCACCCCGCCTGCCACGGTGATGGCCACGACGGCCAGGAAAACCGGGCTCGGTCGCACCGACTGATGCAGCGGACGGATGTTCACGATTCGACGCTACCGGTTGCTGTGCCGGTCAGCCGACCTTCAGCCAGCCCTCGGTATGCCGGTAGAACGTGGAACGCCGGACCTTGCGCGGCGCCACCACGCCGTCGCGGGTGAGTTGCGCGCCCATGGTGCCCAGCTGCGCGGCCCGCCCGGTCACCCAGGTCTGCGGACGCCCGCGTTCGGTGAGCACGGCCGCGCGCAGTCCCGGCATGGTCAGGGTAGGTTCCACGCGCACCCCCGGGACCTCGCCGTCGAACAGCAGATGATCGTCCACCACGGCCTCGCCGTGCAGCGCGTGGCCGTCGATGCCGCACCATTGGGCCGCCGCCACGATCACCGAGCCGGTCTCATCGCGGATCAGCGGTACCCGCCGTGCCGGGGCGCGCAGTGCGCGTCGCGCCGACCAGTAACCGGTGGTGTACGCGACCTCGACGTCCAGCCGGTCGGACCGCAGTAACGCGGTCAACACGGCCGCTAGCTCGGCTTTCGTACCTGTGACGATGATCCGGCGCTGGGCTGCCACGGCGTCGAGTTCGATGGTCGGCAGGCCGCGAAGTGGAGGGAGCGCGGTGCGGCCGAAGACGGCGACATCGGGTATATCGCGCGTCCGGTTGGGCAAAATGTGGGCTCCTCGCGTGTGCTGGGATAAGGTGACCTACCGGCTGCGCCACTTAAGACGCGGAGATAGCGGGAGATTACGCCATGCCGGCAATCGTCCTTATCGGCGCCCAGTGGGGCGACGAGGGCAAAGGTAAAGCCACCGATCTACTCGGTGGTCGCGTGCAATGGGTCGTTCGATACCAGGGCGGCAACAACGCGGGACACACCGTGGTGTTGCCCACCGGGGAGAACTTCGCCCTGCACCTCATCCCCTCGGGCATCCTCACACCCGGTGTCACCAACGTCATCGGCAACGGTGTGGTGGTGGATCCACGGGTACTGCTCGCCGAGCTCTCCGGTCTTGAGGACCGCGGGGTGGACACTTCGGGGCTGTTGATCTCGGCTGACGCGCACCTGCTGATGCCGTATCACGTCGAGATCGACAAGGTCGTCGAGCGGTATGCGGGCAGCAAGAAGATCGGCACCACGGGCCGCGGGATCGGTCCCTGCTACCAGGACAAGATCGCCCGCATCGGCATCCGGGTCGCCGACGTGCTCGACGAGAAACTGCTGGCCGAAAAGATCGAGGCCGCACTGGAATTCAAGAACCAGGTGCTGGTCAAGATCTACAATCGCAAGGCGCTCGAGCCGGCCGAGGTGGTCGAGAACCTGCTTACCCAGGCCGAAGGTTTCAAGCACCGTGTCGCCGATGCCCGCCTGCTGCTCAACCAGGCCTTGGAGCGTGGTGAGACCGTGCTGCTGGAGGGTTCGCAGGGCACCTTGCTCGACGTGGACCACGGCACCTATCCGTTCGTGACGTCGTCGAACCCGACTTCCGGCGGTGCCGCGGTGGGCTCCGGCATCGGCCCCACCCGCATCACCACCGTGCTGGGAATCCTCAAGGCGTACACGACGCGCGTCGGGTCGGGTCCGTTCCCGACCGAGTTGTTCGACGACCACGGCGCCTACCTCGCCAAGACCGGCGGTGAAGTCGGGGTCACCACCGGCCGGGCCCGGCGCTGCGGCTGGTTCGACGCCGTCATCGCCCGCTACGCCACTCGGGTCAACGGCATCACCGACTACTTCCTGACCAAACTCGACGTGCTCTCGAGCCTGGAGACCGTGCCGGTGTGTGTCGGCTACAGGGTCGACGGCAAGCGCACCGACGAGATGCCGATGACGCAGAGCGACATTCACCGCGCCGAGCCGATCTACGAGGAGTTGCCCGGTTGGTGGGAGGACATCTCGACCGCGCGTGAGTTCTCCGACCTGCCCGCCAAGGCGCGGGACTACGTGCTGCGGCTCGAAGAGCTTGCCGGCGCGCATGTTTCGTGCATCGGCGTGGGCCCAGGCCGCGACCAGACGATCGTGCGACGCGACATCCTGGCTGCGAAGTGACGGGGCCGAATCCCTACGTCGAACAGCATGGCGGTTTCCCGGTATTCACGCCCGCCGACCCCGGACCGGGCTTCGGTCGGTTCGTAGCCGCGATGCGCCGCGCGCAGGATCTCGCGGTGTCGGCCAACCCGGACGGTGACGTCTGGGACGAGGCCGCCGACCGGGTCGAGGAACTCGTCAAGTTGCTCGCGCCGTATGAGGCGGCCGAGGGAGTCGGCCCGGCCAATCGAGTGCCGTCGCTGCTAGGTGCGGGCAGCCTGCTGATGCCGCCGTGGACGGTCCGCAAGTTCGACCCCGAGGGCGTCGAATTGCAGGTCGAATTCGGCCGCTACTACGTAGGCGGCAACTACGCCGTGCACGGCGGGGTGCTGCCACTGTTGTTCGACTCGGTGTTCGGCATGGTGATCCACGCGGCCGGACGACCGATCAGCCGCACCGCGTTCCTGCATGTCGACTACCGCAAGGTGACACCGATCGACACGGTCCTGACCGCCCGCGGCTGGGTCCGGGAGGCCGAGGGGCGCAAGGCATTCGTCAACGCCGAATTACGTGACCCCGATGGCAATCTGCTCGCCGAGGCCAACGGCCTGATGGTCAGATTGCTGCCCGGCCAACCCTGAGCCGTGCCAGTATGACGCGGTGATCCAGCAGCATCTGCACCGATTGTCGACGCCGCGCGCGGCCGCCTTGGCCGGCGTGTTGTTCGCGCTGCTGTTCGGCACCGCCGTCGTGATGATCTGGTCGGCGCTGCCGGAGGGCGATGCGCCCGGTACCCAATGGACCGTCACCGGCAGCGTGCACATCCGGTTGGCCTCGGCACTCATGCCGTTCGCCGGTATCGCTTTCCTGTGGTTCATCGGTGTGGTGCGCGACGGCTTCGGACACTACGAGGACAAATTCTTCGCGTCGGTGTTCCTCGGTAGCGGCCTGCTGTTCCTGGCCATGGTGTTCGCCTCGATGTCGGTGGGAATGGCGTTGGCGCACAGCAGCACACACGTGTCCGATCAGTCGGCCCGCACCGAGGTGGTGGCTTTCGCGACCATGCTGCTGGTTGCGTTCAGCAAGACCTATGCCGTCCGGATGGGTGCGGTTTTCATGATCTCGCTAGCCACTATCTGGCTCAAGACGGGATTGATGCCGCGCTGGCTGGTTTGGAGCACCTATGCGATGGCGGCGGCACTGTTGATCGCCGCTGACGTTTCGCTGTGGCTGGGTCTGGTGTTCCCGGCCTGGGTGCTGGTGGTCAGCTTGTTATTGCTCGTGCGGGCCGGGGTGATCGGTGGAGACCAAGAACAACTTCTCCGAAAATGACGCGATGGCTGCTGCCGGCTCAGCACCGCGAACCAGGACAGTCTCCTCAATCCCGGTTCAGCGTCGCCTCTTCCAGGTCGAGCCCGCGCAGCACGGTGCGGAGCACCTCGTCGTCGATGTGACCGGCGTCGCGCTCGGCGACGAATGTCTTTCGTTCGGCGGCAAGCATTTCCAACCGTAACCGGCGGAACGCCGAGGTGGGGCTCTCTCCGATATCGGCGTCGTCGCGGCCCAGTTGTTCCCAGGCGGCGTTGCGGCGCCTGGTGTTCCAGGCTCGCAGGATCTCACCGGCCCGTTCCGGCACGTCGGCGCCGGGAGGCGTTTCGGCCAACAGCTCGTCGAGCCGGTCGGCGGCGGCTCTGGCCGCCCGGTCCTGGGCGGCCGCGGTGGCGATCGCATCGGCGTGGGCCTCATTGCCTTGCACCCCGAGCACTTTGATGAACCACGGCAGGGTCAGGCCGTGCAGGAGCAGGGTTCCGACCACCACGACGAAGGTGAGGAACACCAGCTGCGGGCGGCCGGGGAACGGGGCGCCGGACAGCGTCGTGGCCGGGACCGCGAACGCCGCGGCCAGTGACACCACGCCGCGCATGCCGGCCCAGGCGAGGATGAACACCTGGCCGGGAGTAGGCGCGGGCTCGCGGGCCCGCAGTTTCTCGGACAGCAGCCGCGGAAGGTACGCGAAGCAGTACACCCAGACGATCCGCACCATGATCACCGCCAAGAGCACCGCCGCCGACGAGATCGCCAGCGTGGCCGCCGAGATTCCGGTGAGTTCGCCGATCACTTTGGGCAGCTGCAGCCCGATCAGGAAGAACGCGAATGACTCGAGCACCAGCTGCAACGCTTTCCACACCGCGTTGTCCTGCAGCCGGGTCGCGTAGCCGGCCTCGGTCTCGCGCTGCCCGAGCAGCAGGGCCGCCACGACCACCGCGATCACCCCGGAGCCGTGCACTTCCTCGGCCACGAGGTAGATCGTGAACGGTGCCACCAGGCCGATGGCGCTTTCCGCGAGCGGATCGTCGAGCCGGGTACGGATGTAGTGCACGACCATGCCCAGCGTGATGCCGGTCACGATGCCGCCGACCGCGGCCAGGGCGAAGGTGCTCAGGCCGCGCTGCCAAACCGAGGACGACCCGATCTCGCCGCCCACCGCAACGGCGAGCGCCACCTTGTAGGCGGTCAGCGCGGTGGCGTCGTTGAGCAGGCTCTCCCCGCCGAGCAGCGTCATGATGCGGCGCGGCAGGCCCAGGCGGCGGCCGATCGCCGTCGCCGACACGGCGTCGGGAGGGGCCACGATCGCACCGAGCGTGAGTGCTGCGGGGATGGTGAGCTCGGGCACGGTGTGGAACGCCACGACCCCGACGACCAGCGTGGTGGCCAGCGGCAGTCCGATCGCCAGCAGGCCGATGGTTCTGATGTTCTTGCGCATTGCCAGGTAGCTGCTCTCCAGCCCGGCCGACCACAGCAGCGGGGGCAGGATGACGTACAGCACCAGCTGGGGATCGAGGTGGACGTCGTGGAGAACCGGGATCGCGCTCGCGGCCAGCCCTGCCACCACCAGTGCCAGCGGCGCCGAAATGTCGCAGCGGCGAGCCAGGGCGGCCAGCAGCACAGAGACCACCAAGGCTGCCAAGAGTGAGACACCCACGTCGTCGATCCTCCTTCGCGTCCGGCTCCTATCCTTGATCAACATGTTGAGGAGATCACGCCGGCAGGAGCCGAACGCGGTGCCCGAGACGTGTGAGCACCTTGCCGCTGCCGTGGACGAACCCGAACCGACAACTCCTGGGCGGTGTCAGGAATGCGCGGAGGACGGTGAGAACAACTGGGCTCACCTGCGGATGTGCATCACGTGCGGGCACGTCGGCTGCTGCGATTCCAGCCCGCACCAACACGCCACCGCGCACTTCAAGCAGAGCGGTCACGCCGTCATGCGCTCGGCCGAACCCGGCGAGAGCTGGCGTTGGTGCTATATCGACCATCGTGTCGGATGACGATCTGGCAGGCTGGGGGACGCGATGAGTGACTCGATTGACGCAGCCCTGGAAGAAGCCGAATCGGAGCAGGAAACCTCCGCTGTTCGGGAGGCGGTAGAGCAGCCGGAGCCGGAGGTGGTGGATCCCGACACCCCGCCGGCGGCAGAGACGACGGCAGAAGCCGAGCCCGAGCCCCAAGAGCCCGCGCCACCCGTGGCGCGTCGGCCTACGGTGCTCATGCTGGGCGCAGGTGAGTCCGGCCGCGAGCTCGCGCTTGCGTTCGAGCGGCTGGGCGTGGCCGTCGTTGCCGTGGACCGGGGGGACGACACCGAAGAACTCACCGCGCTGATCAAGCGGGAACGTCCGCACTATGTGGTGACCGAATCGGGGGCAGTCGCCGCGGACGCGTTGATCGCGGTCGCCGAGACGGGTGACAGCGAGGTGCTGCCGACGCCGCGCGGTATCCGACTCAGCCAGGACCGGGAAGGCCTGCGGCGCCTGGCTTCCGAAGAACTGGGTTTGCCGACGGTGCCGTTCTGGTTCGCCGGGTCGGTCGATGAGCTCGAGGCCGTCGCCGAGCACGCCGGTTACCCGTTGCTGGTCAAGCCGGTGGCAGGACCGTGTCGTACCGGACAATCGGTGCTCCTGCGCCCCGACGATATCGAGCCGGCCTGGGAGCGCGCTACCTCCTCGGGCGGCGTTCAACGGGTGCTGGCCGAGTCTGTGGTCGAGGTGGAGCACCAGATCACCCTGCTGGTTATCCGCACTACCGGGCCCGCAGGCCCAGGCATGCACTTCTGTGAGCCGATCGGTCATCGCGAGGGCGACGATGACGTGTTGGAAGCGTGGCAGCCGCAGCGACTCACACCGGCAGCCATGGACGGCGCGAAGTCCATCGCCGCGCGCATCGTCAACTCCCTGGGCGGGCGCGGCGTGTTCGCGGTCGAGCTGCTGGTGCAGGGTGACGACGTGTACTTCGCCGATGTCCAGGTCCGGCTCGAGGACAGCGGGCTGGTCACCGTGCGTTCGCAGCGGCTCTCGCAGTTCGAGCTGCACGCCAGGGCGATCCTCGGCCTGTCCGTCGACACCATCATGATTTCGCCCGCAGCCGCCGAGGTCAGCTATGGCGTCGGTGATTCCGACGCCGCGGCGGACAATGTCACCGCGGTGCTCGCCGACGCGTTGGCGACCTCGGAAAGCGACGTGCGGCTGTTCGGCCCCGGTGACGAATCCGACGGCCGGCATCGGCTCGGGGTGGCCCTGGCCACCGCGCCGGATGCGATCGTTGCTCGCGACCGGGCCCGTCGGGTGGGCACTGCCCTGCGCAAGCTTTTCTCGTGACGGCCGACGAGCCGGTCGACCGGCCGACCATGGCGCCGTTTCTGGGGGCGTTGGCGATCTTTGCACTCGTCGTGATTGGCATTGTGGTGGCCAACCTGCCCGGCGGTGGTGACGGACTGTCCGAGGAACAGCGGGTGGGCCGGGCCGCGGTGGGGCAGAACGATGCCATGCAACGCGAGAACTGGGGCTCGTTCACCGACTACACCTGTCGCGATCAGCGGGGTAACGAGGCTGATTTTCTTGCCCGGCAACGTGATTCGGTGGCCAAGCACGGCGCCCGGTTTGTCGACGACGTGAAAGGCGTGCGGATCGACGGTGACCGGGCCACGGGCACCGTCGTCTACCACTTCGACAAGGCGCCTGATACGAAGGTTGATGCCGAGACCACGTTCGTGCGCGAGGACGGCGCATGGCGCGTCTGCTCGGGTGTGAAAGACTCACGGCCGTGAGTTATGCCGGAGATATCACGCCGCAGCAGGCTTGGAAACTGCTGAGCGAGGACCCCCGCGCCGTGCTGGTGGACTGCCGCACCGACGCCGAGTGGCGGTTCGTCGGCGTGGCGGATCTGACCCAGCTGGGCCGTGATGTGGTCTACATCGAGTGGAACCGGACCGACGGCAGCCACAACGATGCGTTCATGGCGGATCTCCAGGAGAAAATCGGCGCCGAATCCGGTGCGCGCCCTGTGGTTTTCCTGTGTCGCTCCGGCAATCGCTCGATCGGTGCCGCCGAAGCTGCGACCGCCGCGGGCTATGCCCCGTCCTACAACATGCTCGACGGCTTCGAGGGCAACCTCGACGAGAACCGCCACCGTGGCGGCACCGGTTGGAAGGCCGTCGGCCTGCCATGGAGGCAATCGTGAGCTCACCGGAGGTGCATTCCGTGCGGATTCCCGCACAGTTGCCGGATGGCCTGAGTCAGGCCACCATCGGCGTGCGCGGCGGCGTGCTGCGGTCGGAGTTCGAGGAGACCGCGGAGGGGCTGTTCCTCACGTCGGGATACGTCTACGAGAGCGCGGAGGCAGCCGAGAAGGCGTTCACCGGCGAGATCGACCGGTTCGTCTACTCGCGGTACGGCAACCCGACCATCGCGATGTTCGAGGAGCGGTTGCGACTCATCGAGGATGCTCCGGCGTGCTTCGCCACCGCCACCGGCATGGCCGCGGTGTTCACCTCGCTCGGTGCGCTATTGGGTGCAGGTGACCGCCTGGTTGCGGCCCGCAGCCTGTTCGGTTCCTGCTTCGTGGTCTGTAACGAGATCCTGCCCCGGTGGGGTGTGGAGACAGTGTTCGTCGACGGCGAAGACCTCTCCCAGTGGGAGGAAGCGCTCTCGGTGCCGACCCAGGCGGTGTTCTTCGAGACGCCGTCCAACCCGATGCAATCCCTGGTCGACATCGCCGCGGTGTGTGAACTCGCGCACGCTGCCGGGGCAAAAGTAGTGCTGGACAACGTTTTTGCCACCCCTCTGCTGCAGCAGGGCATGCCGTTGGGCGCCGACGTCGTGGTGTATTCGGGCACCAAGCACATTGACGGTCAGGGCCGGGTGCTGGGCGGTGCGATCCTCGGCGACAAGGACTACATCGACGGCCCGGTGCAGAAGCTGATGCGCCACACCGGCCCGGCGATCAGCGCGTTCAACGCCTGGATACTGCTCAAAGGCCTTGAGACTCTTGCGGTCCGGGTGGATTATTCCAACCGTTCGGCGCAGACAGTCGCAGAGTTCCTGGAAGGCAAAGCCGGGGTGAACTGGGTGAAATACCCGTTCCTGCAATCACATCCGCAATACGATCTGGCCAAGCGGCAGATGCGGGGCGGTGGCACCGTTCTGACTTTCGAGCTTGAGGGCGGCAAGGAACGGGCCTTCGAGATGCTCGACAAGCTGCGCATCATCGACATCTCCAACAACCTGGGCGACGCGAAGACGCTCGTCACGCACCCCGCCACCACGACCCACCGCGCCATGGGGCCCGAGGGACGCGCGGCGATCGGCCTGGGCGACGGCGTGGTGCGCATCTCTGTCGGCCTGGAAGGCACCGAAGATCTGATCGCCGACCTCGACCAGGCCCTGAGCTGAGCGTGTCCCGCGCATCCGACGCCAAGAAGGCCCGCCGCAAGAAGCGGCAGACCACCCAGGAGTCGCGCTGGGTCCCGCACGAGGTCGTCGAGCAGTTGTCGGCGATCCAGGAAGTCGGCCAAGAAGCCATCGTGGCGGACCTGGTCGAGTTCGATGAGCGAATCACTGAGCGCGGCTGGGTTTTTGACGAGGAAACCTCCAACGACGACGTAGCGGCGTGGTTCTACGAACCGTCCGGTGCCGAGGTGGACGACGGCCTGCCCGTCACGTCGTTGTGGCTCGACGCGGCCGAGGACGGCGCGATCGTCAGGGTGGTGTTCGTTGGCCGCACCGACAGCTACGAGTTCGGTCACGACGAGTTCGTCGAGCACCTCGACGCCATCGAGACCTATCGCGCCGGTGACCTGGTCCCGGAGTTCACCTTCTAGCGCGAGCAGACGCGGCGGTCCCCGACACGCCGCGTTTCGGGGACCTCAGTGCCTGCTCGCCAGTGAACCTCGCCAGTGAACTTAGCCCTCGATGATGCCCCGGGCGGCCTGGGCCCGGTCCTCATAGCTCTTGCGTTTGGCGGCGTCGTAATCCAGGAACACCGTGTCGAGGCCCAGCGCCTTGTTGAGCCGGCGGCGCCCGCGGGGAGGCAGCAGCTGGGCGGCCTGGGCGATGAAACGCAGCGGCGGCGGCACAGACACGTGGGTTTTGGGTTTGTTGAGCGTCTTGATGATCGCCGCGGCGATGTCCTCGGGCTCGACCGGCTTGATGGGCCCGCTGGATTTGGTGCCGGTGATCAGGTCGGTGTTGGTGAACGGCGGCATGACCACCGACACGTTGACCCCGTGTGGGGCCATCTCGTCGGCGAGCGCGGTGGACAGGCCGACGACCGCGTATTTGGCGCCGACGTAGACCACCTGGCCCGGCAGCGGGATGAGGCCCGACAGCGAGGCGATGTTGATGACGTGGCCGCTGCGACGCTTCACCATGTCCGGCAGTGCGAGGCGGCATCCGGTGAGCACGCCGTACACGTTGACCTCGATGGACGACCGGATCGACTGCTCGCTCTGGTCGAGGAACGGGCCGATCGGCATGACGCCGGCGTTGTTGATCAGGACGTCGATGTGGCCGCCGCCGTCGGTGCGAGCCTTGTCGAGGAAGGCGGCGAAGGACTCCCGGTCGGTGACGTCGAGCGGATAGCCCGAGACCTCGCCGAGCTTGGTCAACTCGACGACCGCCGACTCCTGCAGCGCCACGTCCCGATCACCGATCACGACGCGAGCACCGCGGGCCAGCAGTGCCGCGGCGGTGGCATAACCGATACCGCGGGCAGCGCCTGTGATCGCGATGGTCTTGCCCCTGATGTTGTCCATGGCGGCGAACTTTACATGTGTCAAGTTTTGAGTGGAAGGGCCGGCGGTTGTCCTCGGCGGCCGATGTCGACGCCCGTGATCCACTGATCAACCATGTCGGGTGATGGCTTCCCGCACCGCCTCGGCGATCGGTCCGCGCCACACCGGGCCGTGTCCCGGCACCAGCACGTCGGTGTCGAGCCGGCCCAATACCTTCAGGCTGCGCAGGCAGGCCGCCTCGTCGTGATTGAACAGCGCGGGCAGCAGCTGCGGACCGGGCCGCGTTATCAGCGGGTGCCCGGTAACCAGAGCGTCCCCGCCGACCAGGACGCCGTCGACGATGAACGAGCAGTGTCCACCGGTGTGTCCCGGCGTCGGGACGGCCACCGGCGTGCCGGGCAGTCCGGATGCCACCTCCGGCGTGAGGGCCGCTGCGGTGGGTATGCCCGAATGATCCAACCCGCCGTTGGCGATCAGTGCCGCCGTCCATTTGAGCCAACGCGGCTGCCAGATGTGCTTGGCGACGTCGGTCGGCGAGGCCTGCTCAAGATAGTCACGTTTGGTGTGGCCTACCTCTTCGGCGTGGCAGAACACCGGTGTGCCAAGGGTTTTCGCGAACCAGATGGCCGACCCGAAATGGTCGATGTGGGCGTGGGTCAGCACGATCGCGGTGATGTCGTCGGTGCCGAAGCCGAGCTGCCGCACCGAGTCCAGCACGTCGTCGCGCTGGCCCGGATAGCCGGCGTCGATCAGCAGCACACCGTCACCGTCGGTCACCAAAGTCCAGTTGACCAGGTCGGTTTGTGCGACGTGCACATGCTCGGTGATCGCGCTCAGAGCTGCTGCCATGCCGCGAGTCTATGGACTGGAGTAGAAACAAATCGTGGCTGAACTCAAACTTGGTTATAAGGCTTCTGCAGAGCAATTCGCGCCCCGGGAACTGGTCGAGCTGGGGGTGCTCGCGGAAGCGTCGGGGATGGACAGCGCGACGGTTAGCGATCATTTTCAGCCGTGGCGCCATGAGGGCGGGCATGCGCCGTTCTCGCTGGCCTGGATGACGGCCGTGGGCGAACGTACCCAGCGTTTGGTGCTGGGCACGTCGGTGCTGACCCCGACCTTCCGCTACAACCCCGCGGTGATCGCGCAGGCTTTCGCGACGATGGCGTGTCTGTACCCGGAGCGGATCTTCCTCGGCGTGGGTACGGGTGAGGCGCTCAACGAGATCGCGACCGGCTACGCCGGCGAATGGCCGGAGTTCAAGGAACGTTTCGCGCGGCTGCGCGAGGCGGTCAAGCTGATGCGTAAGTTGTGGCAGGGCGACCGCGTCGATTTCGACGGCGAGTACTACCGGCTCAAAGGCGCCTCGATCTACGACGTGCCAGAGGGTGGTGTCCCGGTGTACATCGCGGCCGGTGGTCCCGTGGTCGCCAAGTACGCCGGACGTGCGGGCGACGGCTTCATCTGCACTTCGGGCAAGGGGGAGGAGCTGTACAAGGACAAGCTCATCCCCGCTGTCGCAGAAGGTGCAGCGGCCGCGGGCCGCGATGTCGCGGCGATCGATCGGATGATCGAGATCAAGATCTCCTACGATCCGGACCCGAAGCTGGCGTTGGAGAACACCCGGTTCTGGGCCCCGCTGTCGCTGACGGCCGAGCAGAAGCATTCCATCGGCGATCCGATCGAGATGGAGAAGGCCGCCGACGCGCTGCCCATCGAACAGGTCGCCAAGCGCTGGATCGTGGCGTCCGATCCTGACGAGGCCGTGGCCAAGGTCGCTGAGTATGTGGGCTACGGCCTCAATCACCTGGTGTTCCACGCCCCCGGGCATGACCAGCGGCGCTTCCTCGAGCTGTTCAAGACCGACCTGGAGCCGCGCCTGCGCAAGCTCGGCTGACGGTCACCGTTGCGCTGGCGGAAGTGTCTTGGTCTAGGGAATGCTGGAGCGGTGCCGGATGGGAACATCGCGACCGCGATCTACGTAGCATCGCCTGAAGGGGATACCGGTAAGTCGACCATTGCGCTGGGGATCCTGCACCGGCTGGCCGCGACCGTGCCCCGGGTCGGAGTGTTCCGGCCCATCGCTCGGTTGGGCGAGGACCGTGACTACATCCTCGAACTGCTGCTGGCCGGCACCACGGCCGGATTGCCGTACGAAGACTGTGTCGGGGTCGACTACCAGCATGTGCACGAGGACCCCGACGCAGCGATCACCGACATCGTCGACCGTTTCCACCGCGTCGCCAACCGGTGCGACGCGGTCCTGATAGTCGGCAGCGACTACACCGACATCGCCACGCCCAGCGAGCTCAGCATGAACGCGCGCATTGCGGTGAACCTGGGTGCACCGGTGGTGCTCGCCGTCAAGGCCGCCGACCGCACACCCGAGGAGGTCGCGCACGTCGTCGAGGTGTGCCTGGCCGAGTTGAGCCATCAACATGCTCACGCCGCGGCGGTGGTCGCCAACCGGTGCGACCCGGCGCAGATGACCGCGGTGGCCGAGGCCCTCAAACCGCTCGGCACTCCCGCCTATGTATTGCCAGAGGAGCCTCTGCTCGTCGCACCGTCGGTGGCTGAACTGCAGGTAGCGGTGGACGGTACGGTGATCGCCGGCGACCCGCAGCTGCTGTCCCGTGAGGTGATGGGCGTGCTCGTTGCGGGTATGACGGCCGAGCACGTGCTGGAGCGGCTGACCGAGGGTGTCGCGGTGGTGACACCGGGCGATCGGTCCGACGTGGTCTTGGCCGTGGTGAGTGCCCATGCCGCCGAAGGGTTTCCGTCGCTGTCGTGCATCATCCTCAACGGCGGACTCGATCTGCATCCGGCCATCGCCTCGTTGGTGGAGGGACTGGGGCTGCGGCTGCCGATCGTGACCACCAAGTACGGCACGTTCGAGACCGCCAGCCGCGTGGCCGGCGCGCGCGGTCGCGTGACCGCGAAGTCGCAGCGCAAGATCGACACCGCGCTGGCCCTGATGGACCGCTACGTCGACGTCGGCGATCTGCTGGCGCAGCTGACCATCCCGATTCCGGCGGTGACCACGCCGCAGATGTTCACCTACCAGCTCCTCGACCGGGCTCGCTCCGACCGCAAGCGCATCGTGCTGCCCGAGGGCACCGACGACCGCATCCTCAAGGCTGCGGGCCGGCTGCTGCGGCGCAGCGTAGCCCACCTGACCATCCTCGGCGAGGAAAGTCAGATCCGTTCCCGGGCAGCCGAACTCGGGGTGGACATCGACGCGGCCGTCGTCCTCGATCCGCGCACCAGCGAGCTGTGTGATCGCTTCGCCGAGCAGTACGCCGAACTGCGCCGCAAGAAGGGCATCACCTTCGAACAGGCCCGCGAAACCATCCACGACGTCTCGTATTTCGGCACCATGCTGGTGCACAACAACATGGTGGACGGCATGGTGTCGGGAGCGGCGCACACCACCGCGCACACCGTGCGGCCGGCGTTCGAGATCATCCGAACGGCCCCCGGCATTTCGACGGTATCCAGCATCTTCCTCATGTGCCTGGCCGACAAGGTGCTGGCCTACGGTGACTGCGCGATCGTGCCGGATCCCACCTCCGAGCAGCTGGCCGACATCGCGATATCGTCGGCCCGCACCGCCGCGCAGTTCGGCATCGAGCCGCGCGTGGCCATGCTGTCGTATTCGACGGGGACCTCGGGTACCGGTGCTGATGTCGATAAGGTCAGGGTGGCAACGGAATTGGTGCGCCAACGCGAACCGGATCTGCTGGTCGAGGGGCCGATCCAGTACGACGCGGCCGTGGAGCCGTCGGTGGCGATCACGAAGATGCCGGACTCCCCGGTGGCCGGACGGGCCACGGTGCTGATCTTCCCGGACCTCAATACCGGCAACAACACCTACAAGGCGGTGCAAAGATCGGCAGGTGCCATCGCGATCGGCCCGGTGCTGCAGGGCCTGAACAAGCCCGTCAACGACCTCTCGCGGGGTGCGCTGGTCGAGGACATTGTCAACACGGTCGCGATCACGGCGATCCAGGCGCAAGGGGTGTCATGATGACGGACACCGTATTGGTGATCAACTCCGGCTCGTCGTCAGTGAAATACCAACTCATCCAACCTGATTCAGGGCAGCAGCTTGCGGACGGAATCGTGGAGCGTATCGGTGAGGATTCGTCGACGGCCACGTTGAAGGTCGGCGACCGCACATTGCGTCGTGAAGGTCGGATCGCCGATCATGAGGCGGCGTTGCGGCTGGCGTTCGAGCTGTCTGCCGAGGCGGGGTTGCGCCTCGACGATCTCGCGCTGGTGGCGGTCGGGCATCGGGTGGTGCACGGCGGCAAGACGTTCTACCGACCCGCTGTGATCGATGACGCGATGATGTCCAAGCTCGAGGAACTGGCTCCCCTTGCCCCGCTGCACAATCCGCCCGCAGTGGTCGGTATCGAGGTAGCCCGGCGCATCCTGCCCGACGTACCGCACATCGCGGTGTTCGACACCGCGTTCTTCCACGATCTTCCTGCCGCTGCGGCGACCTACGCTATCGAGCGTGAGGTTGCCGAGCGGTGGCACATCCGGCGCTACGGGTTCCACGGCACTTCGCATGAATACGTGAGCCGACAGGCCGCCGAGTTCATGGGACGGCCCTACGATTCGGTGAACCAGATTGTGCTGCACCTTGGTAACGGCGCGTCGGCGTCGGCGGTCAGCGGTGGCCGCGCCGTCGACACCTCCATGGGGCTCACGCCGCTGGAGGGGCTCGTGATGGGCACCCGCAGCGGCGACATCGATCCGGGTATCGTCGGTTACCTGTGCCGGACGGCGGATATGAGCATCGAGGATATCGACACCATGCTCAACCGCCGGTCCGGGCTCCTGGGCCTCAGCGGTCAGAACGACTTCCGTAAGCTGCACCAGCTGATCGAAACCGGCGACAACGCAGCGCAATTGGCGTACGACGTGTACATCCACCGGTTGCGAAAGTATGTCGGGGCATACCTGGCGGTGCTGGGAACCACCGACATCATCAGCTTCACCGCAGGCGTGGGGGAGAACGACGCGGCCGTGCGGCGGGACGCGTTGAGCGGATTGGCAACGCTGGGTATCGAACTCGATCCGGAACTGAACGAGAGCCCGTCGCGGGATGCCCGGCGCATCTCGACGCCATCGTCACCGGTCACCGTGCTGGTGATTCCGACCGACGAGGAACTGGCCATCGCCCGCGCCTGTGCGCAGGTGGTCCGATCCGCCTAGCGGTGGACGATTCTCGACGGAGTCACATCAGTCACATCCGTCCCGGCTCTGGAAAGGGGACTCGAGTTGCCCGCCTGTTAGCGACAAAGTCGCGGAAATCGCCACATCAATATCGCTGGTATCGTGCGTATCGCGTGAGTCAATCTCGCGCTCCACACAGGCACCATAAGAACGACTCAGCCTCACTGGTTACGTGCCCGCGCTGCGAGCGACAAAGTCGATAACAGTCGGGCACAGCATATTTCGGTGTTGATGTGGCTGCCGTGACTGCCGGTTCCGGTGAGATTCGCACCGCGGTGCCGCAGTGAACAGCGTTGCAGCTGAGGCGATTTCCGCGACTTTGTCGCTAACAGCCGGGCGCAACGTCCATGGTTTGCGAACAGTGACTGATGTGGCAGGTGGTTACAAAATCCCAGCGGGCGCCGGCCGGCTCCGACCACGGGCGTCGCGTCAGTTCAGAACGTGCTCATCGGCCGGACACTGTTGGCCAGATCCACCAGGGCATAACGATGGGACTGAGTCGGGGCTATCCGTGCGAGCGCCCGAAGCGATGCCTCGACGCCGAGCTTGAGTCCGTGCTCGGTGAACGGGAAGCCCAGGATGTGGTTGCTGCTGGCGGCGTTGTCGGCCAGCCAGTCCATCGCGGTACCCAGCACCAGCGCTCGGATCTGCAGCACGCGAGGCTCGGTGTCGGGCAGTGCCTCCACCCGTCGAGCCGCGTCGCGGATGTTCTGCTCGGTGATCTCACTGGTTGATCGCCCGGACAGCAGCGTGACCGCGCTCGTGAGCCGGGCCGCGGTGAAATGCCGTGAGGTGGGCGGGACTTCGTCGAGTGTCCGCACCGCTCCATCGCGATCCCCGCTGACCGACTGGGCCCGGGCCAACCCGAAGCCCGCGGAGAGGACGCCGTTGTCGGTGCCCCACACCGTCTTGTAGAAGGTCAGCTCGTCAGCCGTACCGGCCAGCTCGGCCGTCGCGGCCAGTGCTAGCTTGGGTGCCAGCTCACCGGGCAGGGTGTCCAGCACCTCGGTGAAATGCTTTGTCGCCGAATCATAGTCGGCAGACAACATCTCGGCGACCGCGCGGAACCAGATCAGACGCCAGTTCCAGCCGACCCGGGTAGCCAGATCGTCGAGTTTGCGGGTGGCCTTGGCCACGTCCCCCAGATCGAGCAGCGCGCGAGCCTCCATCAACGGCAACTCGACCGATTCGGACAGGTCGATGCCCTCGGCGTCGAGCGCGCCGTGACGTGCGGCGCGCAGCTGATCGAGGGTGTGCACCGGCTGACTCAGCACACTGGCCACCAGCACCGGCGCACCCACATCGGTGCGGTCGACCAGCGGCACCGGCAGCGCCCGGACGATCTCTTGTGCGGTCAGCTTTTCCGAGTGCACCTGGCCGTCGACGTACACGTCGGTGTGTGCGACGAGCAGATCCACCCCGAAGGTCGATCGTGACGGGCTGAACACCGTCGACAGGCCCGGGCGCGGCATCCCGCTGTCGGTGGCCACCACTTCGCGCAGGACACCGAGCAGCTGTGACGACATCTCCTCGGCCGTGGCGAAGCGCCGCCTGGGATCGGGATCGATGGCCCGGCGCAGCAGTCGCCCGAACGAGTCGTACTTGGTGAGCACCGGATCATCGGACGGCAGCCCGTCGACATAGCGGCCCTTGCGGGTGCGCAACTTCAGGGTCAGGGCGGCCAGGGTCCGGCCCACCGTGTAGATGTCGGTGGCCACGGTCGGCCCGGTGCGCACGATCTCGGGGGCCTGGTAACCCGGTGTGCCGTACAGGTATCCGTAGGAATTGAGCCGCGACACCGCACCGAGGTCGATCAGCTTGAGCTGTTCCTCGGTGATCATGATGTTCTCGGGCTTGAGGTCGTTGTAGGCCAATCCGATGGAGTGCAGGTAGCCCAGTGCGGGCAGGATCTCCATCATGTAGCCGATCGCCTCGGCGACCGGCAGCCTGGTGCCCTTGGCCTGCTTGAGCGATGTCCCTCCCACGTATTCCATGACGATGTAGCCGACGGGATTGCCGTGCTTGTCATCGTGTTCGACGAAGTTGTAGATCTTGACGATCCCCGGATGCGTCACCTCGGCCAGGAACTGGCGCTCGGCCATCGCGATGGCCTGCGCCTCGGCGTCGCCGGAATGCACCAGGCCCTTCAACACGACCGGCCGCTCGTTGACGTTGTGGTCGAACGCCAGATACACCCAGCCCAGGCCGCCGTGGGCAATGCACCCCTTGATCTCGTACTGGTCGGCGACTATGTCGTCGGGGGACAGTTGCGGCAGAAAGGAATACGCGCTGCCGCAGTTCGGGCACCACCCCTCCGACAGGGCCCGGCCGTCGGACGAGGATCGGCCGACAGGCTTACCGCAGTTCCAGCAGAACCGCTTCGATTCCGCCACCACCGGGTTGGTCATCAACGCGCTCAACGGATCTCGCTCGGGCACCCGCGGCATTTCCACCAGACCGCCACCCAACCGACGGATCGGCGAAACGATGCGTGTCGTCATGGTCCCGTGGTCGTATGCCTCGGTGTCGCCGAAAACGGAAGACTTGCCGCGCTCCTCGTCGTCGTCGAAGTCCGGCCGGAACACCGCTTGGGTGGCCATGGGCCGCACCGTTGACCGCGAATCTATGTCGAGGTCTTCGAGAGTGGCCGGCTGGGTACCGGGCTCCTCGTCGGGCTCCTCTGGGACTTCGGGTGGCTGTGTCATCAGTCGATGTACCTCGCGACGGGAGGGGAGGGCGCCGGGCCCAGCACCGTCAACCACTTGCGGTACAACGTGTTCCATGTGCCGTCGCGCCGGATACGTTCCAGCGTGCCGTTGACGAACCGCACCAGGCCGGTGTTGTCCAGGTTTACCCCGATTCCGTAGGGCTCCTCGTTCATGCTGGGGCCGACGATGTGCAGATAGGGGTCCTGAGCCACCAAGCCGGCCAGGATCGAGTCGTCGGTACTGACCGCGTCGGCCTGGCGCTGCTGCAACGCCACCAGGCAGTCGGCCCACGTCACCACCGAGACGATGATCGGCGCCGGGCTGATCTGCTGGATGCGTTTGAGCGACGTCGTGCCGTCGACCACGCACACGCGCTTACCGGACAGGTCCGAGGCTTGCGAGATGGTCGAGTCGCGCGGAGCCAGGATGCGTTGATTGGCCATCAGATACACCGTCGAGAAGTTGACCTGCTTGCGGCGCTCGCAGGTGATGGTCATGGTCTTGACGACGATGTCGACCTTCTTGTTCTGCAGTGCGGCGATGCGGTCGGCCGATGACAGGATCCGATACTCGACCTGTGCCGGGGTGCCGAAGATGTCGCGAGACACCTCGCCGGCGATGTCGACGTCGAATCCGGTGATCTCACCGGTGATCGGGTCACGGAAAGAGAACAGGTTGCTGCCGATGTCGAGCCCGACGACGAGGCGGCCCCGGTTACGGATGTCGGCAACCGCGGCGTCGGCGTCGGCCTTGTTGTTGAACGGGCGCAGGCTCGCGGTGCGGTCACACTCGTCAGCGTCAGGGGCAGGTACCTGCACCGGCTGCGGCGTGAGTTCCTCCATGCCGGCCGGCGTGGGCGGCGACAAGGTGAGCGCCGGGACGGTCAGAGCGGGCGCGGTCTGGCTGCAGCCGGCCACCATCAACACCGTCGCGAGCAGGATCAGAACTTTCCTCATTGGCGCTTACCGATACTCACTGAGTCGTGGCCACAGGCCCAACGCCACCGCCACCGCGGCAGCCACGCTCAACACGGCGGCGCCGACGGTCGCGCCGGAGAGCACGCGGCGGGCGTTGACGATGTCGTTGCGCAACTGGTTGCGGCTCTGCTGGATGCCCTTCGACAACGCCTCGTCGAGCTTGTCGAAAGCCGGGGTCGAATCGTCCTCGCTGGTGCCGAGCGCCACCTGGGTGGCGGCCTGGTAATTGCCGACGGCGATGTAGGCGTTGATCCGATCGTCGGCGGCGCGCCACCGGGTCAGCAGCTGGTCGGCGTCGGCCAGATCGGTTTTGTCCATGCCGGTATCGCGGCCCAGGTAGGCCGCCAGTTGCTGTTGCATCGTGTCGATGCGCTGGTAGTAGGACTGCTTACGCACGCTCTCGTCGCCGCGGCGGATCAGCGCCAGGGTTTCGTCGGCGCGGGCCTGCTGAGCGGTGATGGCGAGGTTGGTCACGGTCTTGAGTGAATCGGCGGCGGTGTCCTTTGCGCTGCGGCTGTCCGACGTGGAGATCACCAGCGCCGTCATCACCCAGATCAGCATGATCAGTACGGCCATCCCGCCCGCGACGAACCCGACATTTACCCGGCGCCGCGTACGTCGCGCCAGCCAGCGGTTGGCGAACGCCCCGAACATCAACGTCGCCAGCACCACCAGCACCACCGGCGCCGGGATCCGGGTCGAGGCCGTGGTCTCGGCGTCGACCCGGGCCGAGGTCTGCTCGTAGAGCCGCTGGGCGTCGGGCAGGATCTGCGACTGCATCAGCGACGAGGCCTCGGACAGGTACGACGACCCGACCGGATTGCCCGCCCGGTTGTTCGTACGGGCGGTTTCCACCAGTCCGGTGTACACGGCGAGCCGGGCGTTGATGCGGCCCAGCAGCTGGACCAGCGGTTCATCGGTGAGGCCGCTCGAGGCCCGGGTGACCGCGACGGATGCGTCGGTGATCGCTTGTTCGTAGCGCTGCCGCACGTCACGCGGCTCGGCGCCGGAGATGAACGCGGTGGCCGCGGCGGCGTCGGCCACCGACAGCGTCGTGTAAAGCTGTCCGGCGGCGAACGCCAGTGGTTCGGTGTGGTCGAGCACCATGGTCAGCGCCTGCTGGCGATGGTTGATGGTCGTCGAGGTGGCGAAGGCGCTCGCGATGACCAGAGCCGCCAACACCAGCCCGATGGTCAGGATGCGTCCCGGGGTCGTCCACAGGAACCACCAGCGCGGATGGGCAGGCGTCGTCGGCGACCGGGACGCGAGCGGCTCGGTCGACGGATGTGCCAACTCCACAGTCACCTGCGCGAGGACCTTTCCGGCTGTCGTACGGCTGTGCCAACTCTATAAAAGAATTCTAAGAGTTCGGGGGATGGCTCGCCCGGAATCGACAACCGCCGAAGCCGGCCACGTTACCTATCCTGTACGGGTGCGAGGCGACGGGGACGGCTGGGTGGTGTCCGACGGCGGCACCCGGTTCTGGGGCCGTCACGGCGCGGCCGGCCTGCTGCTGCGCGCACCCTGGCCGGACGGTTCCGCCGCGGTGTTGCTGCAGCACCGCGCCCCGTGGAGTCACCAGGGTGGGACGTGGGCGCTGCCCGGCGGCGCCCGGGACAGTCATGAGACCGCCGAGCAGGCTGCGGTGCGCGAGGCGCACGAGGAAACCGGCCTGTCCGGCGCCCAATTGATCGTTCGCACCACCGTCGTGACGGCCGAGGTGGCCGGCACCGGCGGCACCAGCTGGACCTACACCACCGTGATCGCCGACGCGTCCGAACCGTTGGAAACCATCCCGAACCGGGAGAGTTCCGAGCTGCGCTGGGTGGCCGAGGCTCAGGTGGCAGAGCTGCCGTTGCACCCCGGTTTCGCGGCCAGTTGGCAGCGGCTGCGAGAGGTCACCGCGACCATCCCGCTGCTGATCATCGACTCTCAGTAAGAGCGGACTTCAGCTCCGCCGCGGCGGCCCGTGGGTCGTCGGCCGCGGTGATGGCCCGGACCACCACGACCCGGCGGGCGCCTGCCGCCAGCACCTCGGGCAGCCGCTGGATGTCGATGCCGCCGATCGCGAACCACGGTTTGGCCGGGTTCAGGGCTGCCGCTTTCCGTACCAACTCGAGCCCGGGGGCCGGACGTCCGGGCTTGGTGGGGGTCGGCCAGCACGGTCCGACACAGAAGTAGTCGACGGGTTCGTCGATGGCCGCGGCCACCTGGTCGGCGTCGTGCGTGGAACGGCCGATCACCGGACGCGACCCGATGATGCCGCGTGCGATCGGCAGCGGTAGATCGTCCTGGCCCAGGTGCAGCACATCGGCCCCGGCCGCGAGCGCGATGTCGGCGCGATCATTGACGGCGAGCAGCGCGCCGTGCCGGCGGGCCGCGTCGGCCAGCACCTCCAATGCGTCGAGCTCCTGGCGCGCCTCCAACGGGCCGAACTGTCGTTCCCCGGCGGAGCCCTTGTCGCGCAGCTGGATCAGATCCACTCCGCCGGCCAGCGCGGCGTCGGCGAATTCGGCGAGATCACCGCGCTCGCGGCGGGCGTCGGTGCACAGGTACAGCGCGGCGTTGGCGAGGCGGTCCGTAGGTTCTTGCACACCGCGACGGTAGTGCCTGCGTGCCGAGTAAGGTGAACTGGCAACACGGGAGTCCCGGGAACGGGGCTGAGAGTGGGCATACGTACCAGCCCTTACCGTCACACCTGATCCGGGTCATGCCGGCGTAGGGAGGAGAAATGGGTCCAGCACTAGCTGTCGTCGGCGGCGGCGTCATCGGGCTGTCCGTCGCCCGCCGGGCGGCCCTCGACGGCTGGTCGGTGACGCTGCATGCCAGCACCGAGCGTGGCGCATCCTGGGTGGCCGGCGGCATGATTGCACCGCACAGCGAGGGCTGGCCCGGCGAGGAGCGGCTGCTGCAGATCGGCCTGGAATCGCTGCGGTTGTGGCATTCGAGCTTCCTGGATGGTTTGCCGCCCGAGGTGGTCACGGCACGGCAATCGCTGGTGGTCGCCGTCGACCGCGCCGACGTCGCCGATTTGCGTACCGTCGCCGAATGGTTGGCCGCCCAAGGGCACCCGGTAGAGCTGACCACGGCCGCCCGCGACGTGGAACCGTTGCTGGCCCAGGGCATCCGGCACGGTTTCCTGGCGACGACCGAGCTGGCGGTGGACAACCGCGCGGTGGTCGAGGGCTTGACCGCGCACTGCCGGCGGCTGGGCGTGCAGTGGGCGCCTGCGGTGGACTCGCTCGACGAGGTCGCCGCCGAGCAGCGCGTCATCGCCAACGGCATCGACGCGCCGCGGCTGTGGCCGGGACTGCCGGTGCGGCCTGTCAAGGGCGAGGTGCTGCGGCTGAGGTGGCGCAACGGCTGCATGCCGGTGCCGCGCCAGGTGGTCCGGGCCCGTGTGCACGGCCGTCCGGTGTATCTGGTGCCACGCGCCGACGGTGTCGTCGTGGGTGCCACCCAGTACGAGCACGGCCGTGACACCGCACCCGTGGTCACCGGGGTGCGCGACCTGCTCGACGACGCCTGCGCGGTGCTGCCGGCGCTCGGTGAATACGAGCTGGCCGAGACCGCGGCCGGGCTGCGGCCGATGACCCCCGACGGATTGCCCGTCGTCGAACGGCTCGACGATCGCACGCTGGTGGCGGCGGGGCATGGCCGCAATGGATTTCTGTTGGCACCGTGGACCGCTGAGCGGATCGCGGCTGAGCTCGAGGTGAGCGTGGGAGCGAAATGATCACCATAACGGTCAACGACGAAACCATCGAGGTGGCCGAAAAGACCACCGTCGCAGGGTTGCTTCAGACCCGAGGCTTTCCGGACAAAGGCATCGCGGTGGCACTCGACTGGTCGGTGATACCGCGCTCGGAGTGGGACCGCGCGCTGGCCGACGGCGCCCGCGTCGAGGTGGTCACGGCGGTGCAAGGTGGCTGATTCGACGCTCAAAATCGGTGGTCGGGAATTTGGCTCCCGGCTGATCATGGGCACCGGCGGGGCACCCAACCTTGCCGTGCTGGAAGAGGCCCTGGTGGCCTCCGGCACCGAGCTGACCACGGTGGCGATGCGTCGGATCGACGCTTCGGGCGGAACCGGTGTGCTGGATCTGCTCAACCGGCTCGGTATTGCGGCACTGCCCAACACCGCCGGCTGTCGCGGCGCGGCCGAAGCGGTACTGACCGCGCAGCTGGCCCGCGAGGCACTGGGCACCGACCTGGTCAAGCTCGAGGTCATCGCCGACGACCGCACGCTGCTGCCCGATGCCATCGAATTGGTCAAGGCCGCTGAGCAATTGGTCGACGACGGGTTCATCGTGATGCCCTACACCAACGACGACCCGGTGCTGGCGCGCCGGTTGGAGGACACCGGCTGCGCCGCGGTGATGCCGCTGGGCGCACCCATCGGCACCGGGCTGGGAATCTCCAACCCGCACAACATCGAGATGATCGTCGCGCAGGCCGGGGTACCGGTTGTCTTGGATGCCGGCATCGGGACCGCGAGCGATGCTGCCCTGGCCATGGAGTTGGGTTGCGACGCAGTCTTACTGGCCACCGCCGTCACCCGGGCATCCGATCCGCCGACCATGGCCGCGGCCATGTCGGCGGCCGTCACCGCCGGCTACCTGGCTCGGCAGGCCGGTCGCATCCCGAAACGCTTCTGGGCGCAGGCGTCGAGTCCTTCGCTGTAATCGGTTCGCCTCACATTCGCGAAGGTGTGGCTGATGACCGCGGCACAGGGCGGTAGGGATACTGGACGGCGATGATCGAACTCGCCGGGCTGACCAAACTCTACGGAACCCAACGTGCCGTCGACGACCTGACGTTCACCGTCGAAGCGGGGGTGGTCACGGGGTTCCTCGGGCCCAACGGCGCAGGCAAGACCACCACCATGCGGCTGATCCTCGGCCTCGACCGTCCGACCGCCGGCACGGCCGTCATCGGCGGCAAGCCATACCGCGAGCTGCGCGATCCGCTGCGGACTGTCGGTGCATTGCTCGACGCGCGTCAGGTCCACCCCAACCGCAGCGCCCGCAACCACCTGCGCTGGATTGCCGCCGCCAACCGGATCCCGGCGACCCGCGTCGACGAGGTGCTCGAAGCCGTCGGGCTGGAAGCGGTGGGCGAGCGGGCCGCGGGGACGCTGTCGATGGGCATGAGTCAGCGGCTCGGCATTGCCGGGGCATTGCTTGGGGATCCGCCGGTGCTGTTGTTCGACGAGCCCGTCAACGGCCTGGATCCCGAAGGCATCCACTGGGTGCGCTGCCTGATGCGTAGCCTGGCCGCCGAGGGTCGCACGGTGTTCGTGTCCAGCCATATGCTGGCCGAAATGTCCCACACCGCAGACCGGTTGGTGGTGATCGGCCAGGGCAAGCTGATCGCGTCGACGACGGTCGCGGAATTTGTCAGCGGGTCGGGCAACACCGTTCGGGTCCGCAGTCCGCAGTTGGACACCCTGGCCGAGGTACTCGTCGACGCCGGGTTGCAGACGGACGTGGACGCCGACGCGCTCACGGTGTGCGGTGCGGCCATCGAGGTGATCGGGGAACTGGCGGCCCGCAATTCGATCGTGTTGCACGAATTGAGCACGCAGGCGGCTTCTCTGGAGGAGGCGTATTTGAAACTCACCGATGATGCCGTCGACTACCGGGCGGGCAATCCGTGAGCGCGTTGGCGGTGCTCGACGCCGAACGCATCAAACTGTCCACCACGCGCTCGCCATTGTGGTCGATACTGGGGGTGGCCGCACTGAGTCTTGGTGTGGCCGCCCTGCAGGGTTGGACTTCGTATGGTTACGCGCCGTTGGCGCCGGGTAAGGCCGCGCTGGGGGTGGCGGTGTTCGGTGTGCCGGTGCTGATGATCTTAGCGTCGATGACGGTGACGGGTGAGTACCGCACCGGGCTGATCCGCACCACGCTGCTGGCGACACCCAACCGGACCTGGATATTGATCGCGAAGGCGATTGTCGCGGCGTCATTTTCGTCAGTGTGCGCGCTGGTGATGGTGCTGGCGTCGATCCTGGTGGCCCGATTGTTCGCCGAACCGGTTGCGGGCTCACAACTGTCGCCGGCCAATTCGGCGACCTGGTCGGTGGCCGGAGGCTTTGCGCTCTACGCCGCGCTCGCCGCGGTGCTCGGGGTCGCCGTCGGCGCACTGGTGCGCTTCACGGCCGGTGCCGTTGCGGTGCTGTTGTTGTGGCCGCTGGTCGCCGAGCCGCTACTGGGCAACCTGCCATCCACGGGTGTGCAGCTCGGCCCGTGGTTGCCGTTCGCCAACATGTTCCGCTTCCTCGACGTGGAATGGCTGTTCCCGACCTATGTCGTCCCGTGGGGTGAAACGGGTTCGCTGCTCTACTTCGTGGCTCTGGTTGCGGTCGCGTTCGTCGCGTCCGTTGTGGTGTTGAACAAGCGCGACGCCTGATCGGGGCCCTGGATCGGCTCCGGCGTTGCACGACGACCACGCACGCGCGAGCGAGCCTCGTCTTGCCTACACCGGCCTCACCGGCTATCAGGACCCAGCTCGAAGAGTCGCAAATGATGGCTTGGGCGATTTTCTTTTGCTCTCCACTGGTCGTTGTCAACGCCGCCCAGGGCTCGGACACCCACTACGGTGGGTCCAATGCGACGCAATTTGACGGGGGCGGTCCTTAGTGCGGTGGCGCTGACCGTGGTTTTGGCCGGCTGTGACAGCAAGACGGAACTCGATGCCGATACGCCGGCGGCCCCGCCCGCAGCCCGAGAATTCGCCGAACAGTTGCGTCACCAGGTGTCGGTGGATGCCATGATGGACCACCTCAAGAAGCTGCAGGAGATCGCCGACGCCAACGGCAACACCCGCGCACTCGGCACGCCCGGCTATGACGCCAGCGTCGACTATGTGGTGAACACTTTGCGCGACAAGGGTTTTGATGTGCAAACCCCTGAGTTTGAGGTCCGCCTGCCGTTCTCCGAAGATCCTGCGGTCACCGTCGGCGGACAACAGGTGGCCGCCAAGCCGCTGCTGTACACGATCGGCACCGGGCCCGCGGGGGTGTCCGGACCGTTGGTGGCGGCCCGTGCCGGGGATTCCCCTGGGTGTGAGGCCAAGGACTATGACGGGTTGCCGGTGTCCGGCGCCGTGGTGTTGGTCGACCGCGGGCACTGCGCGTTCAGTGCCAAACAGGCCGTTGCTGCTGAGCGCGGGGCCGTCGCCCTGATCGTGGCGAACAATCAAGACGGCGACCAGATGGGTGGCACTCTCGGGGAGCGCACCGAGGTCAAGATTCCGGTGGTCAGCGTGAGCAAGGCCGACGGCGCACGACTTCGGGCCACTCCTGGCGCCACCACGATAAGGCTCAACGCCGGTGTCCGCACCGAACACACCCGGAACGTGATCGCCCAGACGAAGACCGGTTCGACATCCGACGTCGTCATGCTTGGCGCGCACCTCGACAGTGTTCCGGAGGGGCCTGGCATCAACGACAACGGCTCCGGGGTTGCCGCCGTACTGGAAACCGCTCTGCAACTGGGTAATTCACCCGATGTCAAGAATGCGGTGCGGTTCGGGTTCTGGGGTGCCGAGGAGGAGGGCCTGCGCGGCTCGCACAACTACGTACAGTCGCTGGATCTCGAGGCGCTCAAGGACATCGCGATGTACCTCAACTTCGACATGCTCGGCTCGCCCAACCCGGGCTACTTCACCTACGACGGCGACCAGTCCGCGCCGCCCGACCCCACCGGTCCGCCGCGGGTCCCGGAGGGCTCGGCGGGTATCGAGCGCACGCTTGCCACCTACCTACAGAACGCCGGAAAGACGCCGCGCGACACCAGCTTTGACGGGCGCTCCGACTACGACGGATTCACCCAGGCCGGCATCCCGGCAGGTGGACTGTTCTCAGGTGCCGAGGACAAGATGACGCAGGAGGAGGCAAAGCTGTGGAAGGGCAATGCCGATCAGCCCTTCGATCCGAATTACCACCAGCCCACCGACACGCTGGACCATGTGGATCAGACTGCGTTGCAGATTCACGGTGAGGGTGTCGCCTACGCTGTCGGGCTGTACGCACAGGATCTCGGTGGCCGCAACGGGATTCCGATCCGGTCCGACCGCACCCGACACGAGATCGACCCGTCGTGAGGGCTGGATGGGGTGCTGCGGCGCTGGTGGCTTTCGCCGTCGCAGGGTGTTCGTCAGCACCGCCACCGCAGGTCGACCCGCATGAGCTGGCGGGCCGGATCACCGTGGACGCGATGTACACCCACCTGCACAAGTTCGCCGAGATCGCCGAGGCCAACGGCGGCAACCGTGCCCAGGACACCCCCGGGTACGACGCCAGCCTCGACTACGTATCGAATCTCTTGCGGAACAAGGGCTTCGATGTTCAGACGCCGGAGTTCGAGCGGCTCGGTCCGATGCAGGGCGGCAATCCCGCTCTGGTTGTCGAAGGTGCGCAGTACCCGGTCGTTCAAGCGTCGCTGCTGACCACGACACCACCCGGCGGCCTGAGCGCACCCACCCTGCACCCGACGAAGCTCCCGGGCTGCACGGCAGCGGACTACGGAACCAAGAAGATGACCGGGGCCATCGCCGTGGTCGACGACACCGGATGTTCGGTGGTGGTCAAACAGAACACCGCAGTGGCGCAGGGTGCGGTCGGGCTGCTGGTGATCAGTACCGCCAAGCCCAGTCCCGCGGGGTTGTTCACCCAGGGCTACTATCGGCAGCTCACGATGCCCGTCGGCATCATCGAGAAGACCGTCGATACTGCTCTGCTGCGCACTTCGGCGGCGGTCAAGCTCACCCTGGACGGCAAATCAGAGCTGATCAAATCGCGGAACCTGGTGGCGCAGACCAAGACCGGATCGACTTCGGACGTGGTGATGGCCGGCGCGCACCTGGACAGCATCCGCGGTGGCCCGGGCATCAACGACAACGGCACCGGCGTGGCCACACTGCTGGAAACCGCACTGCAACTCGGTAGTTCGCCGCAGGTGCACAACGCGGTGCGGTTCGCGTTCTGGGGTGGGCAGGAGACCGGTGCTGACGGGTCGACGCAGTATGTGCGCGGACTCGACGATGGGCAACTCGCGGATGTGGCGCTGTACCTCAACTTCGACACGCTGGGTTCGACCAACGCTGGATACTTCACCTATGACGGCGACCAATCTGCCGCGACGACTGTCGTCAAACCGGTTCCCGAGGGGTCGGCGGGTATCGAGCGCACCCTGGCCGGCTACCTCAACCTCGCCGGGGTACGTCCCGCCGACATGCCGCTGAGCGCAACCACCGACTACAGCCCGTTCCTCGCTGCGGGTGTGCCGATCGGCGGCACCACCACGGGAGCATCCCAACGCAAAACGGAGGTGCAGGCGCGGCTTTGGGGCGGTAAGGCGGGTCAGCCGTTCGACCCGAACTACCACACCCGGCGGGACACCATCGACAATGTCGATGCCCACGCACTGTCGATCATGGGTCCTGCGGTGGCCTTTGCTGTCGGCAGCTATGCGGTGTCGATCGACGGCGTCAACGGGGTGCCGTCGCACGACAAACGCAACCGACGTCAAGGCTGAATCAAAAAACAGCCAGATTCCTGTGAACCGTACGGCACGCCGTCCCGTAGTACGGGGTATGGGAATCGACTTTGGCCAGATCGTCAGTCACAGCACAATCGCCGGTGTTCACGGCGTTCTCCCGCCGCATCGATATACCCAGGACGAGGTCACCGAGGCGCTGCTCGGCCTGCCGGGATACGACGAGGTCGCCGATGTGGTGCGGGCTCTGCACAAGAGTGCCAAGGTGAACAGCCGATACCTGGTCAGGCCACTGGAAGAGTATGCGCAGCTCAGCGATTTCGGTGATACGAACGACCTGTTCATCGAACATGCGACGGAGCTGGGTTGCCAAGCGTTGTCGGGTGCGCTCGAAGAGGCCGGGCTGCGCCCGCGCGACGTCGATCTGATCGTCACCACGACGGTCACCGGCGCAGTGGTGCCTTCGCTGGATGCGCGGATCGCCGGAAAGTTGGGCCTGCGGCCCGACGTGCGGCGCATCCCGATCTTCGGGCTGGGCTGTGTGGCCGGGGCGGCCGGTATTGCCCGACTCAACGACTATCTGCGCGGCGCGCCCGACAAGGTCGCGGTACTGGTGTCGGTGGAGCTGTGTTCGCTGACCCACAAACACCATCCGTCGATGCCCACGCTCGTCGCGGGTGCGTTGTTCGGCGACGGCGCCGCGGCGGTGGTGGCGGTCGGGGCGCAGCGCGCGCAACGGCTCGACCCGAGCGGGCCCGACGTATTGGACTCCTGCAGCCATCTGTACCCCGACTCGCTGTACGCCATGGGTTGGGACATCGGCAGTGACGGGTTCGAGATCGTGCTGAGCGCGGATGTGCCGAGCTTCGTAGGGCGCTATCTTGGTGACGACGTAACCGGTTTCCTTGCTGCACACGACCTCAAAGTCGACGACATAGGGTCCTGGGTGAGTCACCCGGGCGGCCCGAAGGTGATCGAGGCGATCATCAAAACTCTCGAACTGCCTTCCGATGCCCTGGATTTGACTTGGCAATCGCTGTCCGAGGTAGGCAATCTGTCGTCTTCGTCGGTGCTGCACGTGCTGCGGGACACCATCTGTAAGCGCCCCGCGCCGGGCAGCCCGGGTGTCCTGATGGCCATGGGGCCGGGCTTCTGCTCCGAACTCGTCCTGCTGCGTTGGCGCTGATGGGTCGCAAGGGCATGGCCGCTCTGATCGCCGCGGTCGCCGCCGAACGAGTGGTCGAGCTCGTGGTCTCTCGGCGCAACCTTGAGTGGAGTAAGGCCAACGGCGGCAAGGAGTTCGGTGCCGGCCACTACCCGGTGATGGTGGCCCTGCACACCGGCCTGCTGGCAGGCGCGCTACTGGAAGCACGTCGGCGCCCGTTCCGTCCGTGGCTGGGTTGGCCGATGCTGACCCTGGTGCTGGCGGCACAGGGCCTGCGCTGGTGGTGCATCACGACGCTCGGCCGCCAATGGAACACTCGGGTGGTGGTGATACCCGGGGCGACACGGGTGACCGGCGGTCCGTACCGGGTGGTGCCGCACCCGAACTACGTCGCGGTGGTGACCGAGGGCGTGGCACTGCCGCTGGTCGGTGGCGCCTGGCTCACGGCGCTGGTCTTCACCGTCGCCAATGCGGTGCTGCTGCGAACCCGGATCCGGGTGGAAAACGATGCGTTGCAAGGCCTGACGTGATTGATCTGCTCGTTGCGGGTGGCGGGCCCGCCGGCCTGGCCACCGCCATTCGCGCGGCCCGAGCCGGGCTTGAGACGGTGGTCGTCGAGCGCCGGTGCGGCCCGATCGACAAAGCCTGCGGTGAGGGGTTGATGCCGCATTCGGTCCGGCATCTCGAAGCTCTGGGCGCGCACGCCGACGGCCGGGCCTTTCGCGGTATCCGCTATTTGGATGGCTGCCGGGTGGCCGAGGCGCGGTTCACCGGAGGTGCGGGACGAGGCGTGCGGCGCACCGTGCTGCATGCCGCGCTGTCCGACGCGGCGACCGCGGCCGGCGTGAAGGTGGTGCAGGGCGAAGTGGGTGAGGTGAGCCAGGATTCGACGTCGGTGACCGCCGCGGGTTTCCAGGCGCGGTACCTGGCCGCGGCCGACGGTTTGCACTCGCCGATCCGCCGGTCGCTCGGGCTGTCGTGTGACAACGGGCCGCGGCGGCGGTGGGGGATCCGGCGGCACGTCTGGATAGCACCGTGGTCGGACTGTGTCGAGGTGCACTGGGCCCGGGATGCGGAGGCCACCGAGGCTTACGTGACGCCTGTCGCCGACGACTGCGTCGGCGTGGCGATCCTGACCTCGGGCCGTGGCCGGTTCGACGAACACATCGGGAAGCTTCCGCAATTGGCCGAGCGGATCCACGGACTGCCGCACGGGGCGGACCGTGCCGCGGGGCCGTTGCGGCAGAAGGTCCGTCACCGTACCGCGGGCCGCATCCTGCTCGTCGGGGATGCGGCGGGCTACATCGACGCGCTGACGGGCGAGGGGATAGGCCTGGCGTTCGGTGCCGCCGAGCTGTTGGTCGGATGTGTGCTTGCCGACCAGCCGGGCGACTACGACCGGCAGTGGCGAACTCTGACCAGGCGCTACCGGTTCCTGACAGCAGCGCTGTTGTACGGCAGTGGTTTTCGGCCTGTGCGGGCGAGCATCACGCCGGCGGCCGCGGCGCTACCCGTCGTCTTCTCCGCGGTGGTCAACGCGCTCGGGGAATGACCTCGCTGCCCGCCGCGCAGCGGCCAGATCAGATGTTGTCCGTTCATGCCCCACCAGGGAGCGTGGACCACCGCCGAAAGGCAGGTACTGCCAACGGTTTCGACCCGACGGGCGTTCCGGGGAGAACTGGCCCGGCATCGCGTGGCCGTTGGTGACCGTGAATCTCGACCATGGGTCGAGTATCAGCCCGGCACGGGTGGCGGGATTAGAGTAAAGCGTTACCTCAATTTACCCGTGCGCGGATTATCGCTGGTGGCGATGCATGTCACGGCCCGATCGCCCCGTTGCCAGGAATCGGAGGTCGGGTACAAAACGAACAGTTTGATAGCTGCTTCGTTGACGGCATTCGGTGCGTAATCGGTCAACGCCGGCCTGCACTGGTCGGTGTACTTCATCACCGCGGCGTCACCGGGGAAATCGCCGTCGGGCATGGTCAGCACCGAGAACACCTCGCCCTTGTGTGGCTGATCGCACGTCACGGTGTGGACATAGAGCACCCTGCTGCTGTCCGGAATGTCGCCGAGGCAGTCGCCGGCCTTGATCTGCGTGGCCTGTGTCGAGTTGCGGTTGACGATGTAGTAGACCACTGCCGTCGCGGCCACGGCGACCGCCACGATCACCGCCAGCAGGATCAGCACCCAGGTGAGCGTCGAGGCCTTCTTCTTCGGCTGGGCCGGAAACCGGCCGGACTCCGACGAATACGGCTGCGGCGGCGGGGGCGGATAATGCCCGGGCGGGGTTGTCACGCCAGCAACCGTAACGCGGCGTCGACGGCAAGAGCGGGCACGTCCAGCGTCTTGGATCCCAGATCGTGCCGTGCCCCGGTGATCGCGACCAGCTCGGTCGGGCCACCGACGAGTGCCGCCGCGGCGGTGAGCTCGTCGAGAGTGCCGAACGGGTCGGCGCTGCCGTGGACGAACACCGTCGGCACCGCGATGCGCGGAAGGTGTTCGGTGCGGGCCCGTTCCGGCTTTCCGGGTGGGTGCAGCGGGTAGGAGAACAACGTCAGCATGTCCACCGCGACCGCGCCGTCGGGATCTTCGCCGGCCACCGCCATCGACGTCTGCCTGCCGCCGTAGGAGTGCCCACCTGCGATCACCGGGCCGGCGGACAGCGTGCGGGCCAACTCCACGGCCTCGGCGATACCGGCGCGGTCGCCTGCGGCAGATCCTGACGGCGGCCCCTTGGGCCTGCGGCGCCGGTAGGGCAGGTTGTAGCGGACGGCCAGCCAGCCCCGGGACGCCCATTCGTCGCAGATCTTGACCAACAGCGGGGAATCCCGGTTGCCACCGGCCCCATGGGTGAGCACCACGACCCCGTGCGGCGTGCCGTCGGGCTCGTGTGCGACGCCATCGATCGGAGCGAGGCTCGCGTCCAGGTTCAAGTCGTCAATCTGAAGAGCGCCGACACCGGGCCGTGGCCGTGGCCCAGCGGATAAGCCGCCCGCAGGCATTCGGTGACCCACCGCTTGGCGAACCCCACGGCCTCGGGCACCGAATAGCCGTGCGCGAGTGCACAGGCGGTCGCCGCGGCCAGGGTGTCGCCGGCACCGTGGTCGTTCCCGGTATCGACACGTTCGGCATCGAACTGGTGGAACTCGGTGCCGTCGAACAACAAGTCCGGGCTGTGCGTGCTGGCCTGTAGGTGGCCGCCCTTGACCAGCGCCCACTGTGGCCCCAACGCGTGCAGGGCCCGGGCCGCGTCCTTCTGGGTGGCCGTGTCCACCACGTCGATGCCGGTCAGCAGCCGAACCTCGTCGAGGTTGGGGGTGACCAGCGTGGCCAGCGGGAACAGTCGGGTCCGCAGCGCGTCCAGGGCACTGGGGTGCAGCAGCGGGTCACCGTGCATGGAGGCGCACACCGGGTCCACCACCAACGGCACACCCAGGCTGAGCTGGTCCCATGTCTCGGCGACGGTCTCGATGATGTCCGACGAGGCCAGCATCCCGGTCTTGGCGGCCTGCAGCCCGATGTCCGAGGCCACGGCGTTGATCTGGCCTGCCACGATGTCCAGCGGGATCTCGTGAAACCCCTTGACGCCCACCGAGTTCTGGACGGTCACCGCGGTGACGGCGACCAGCCCATGTAGGCCCAGCATGGCGAAGGTGCGCAGATCGGCCTGGATGCCGGCGCCGCCGCCGGAGTCCGACCCGGCGATCGTCATCACCCGGTGCGGGGCCTGGCCCGGTGGGGTCAGTGGCAGGAAATTCACGTCTTCGGTCACGGGGCTAAGGGTAGATAGATGCGGTTGCCGTGGTCGGCGAACTCTTGCGATTTCTCCGCCATTCCTTGTGCGATCTCGTCGGGCACGCCGTTGGACATATCGTCACGGATGGCTTCTCTCAAATCGGCGGTGATCCGCATCGAACAGAACTTCGGACCGCACATCGAGCAGAAGTGCGCGGTCTTGGCCGGTTCGGCGGGCAGCGTCTCGTCATGGAATTCGCGTGCGGTGTCCGGATCCAGTGACAGTGCGAACTGGTCGTGCCAGCGGAACTCGAAGCGGGCCTTGGACAGTGCGTTGTCGCGTTCCTGTGCGCGGGGATGGCCCTTGGCGAGGTCGGCGGCGTGGGCGGCGATCTTGTAGGCGATCACGCCGTCCTTGACGTCCTTGCGGTCCGGCAGACCCAGATGCTCCTTGGGCGTGACGTAGCACAGCATCGCGGTGCCGGCCTGCGCGATGATCGCCGCGCCGATCGCCGAGGTGATGTGGTCATAGGCCGGCGCGATGTCGGTGGCCAGCGGGCCCAGTGTGTAGAACGGCGCCTCCTCGCAGAGCTCTTCTTCCAGCCTGACGTTCTCCACGATCTTGTGCATCGGCACATGTCCCGGGCCCTCGATCATCACCTGCACCCCATGAGATTTGGCGATTCTGGTCAGCTCGCCCAGAGTGCGCAGCTCGGCGAACTGGGCCTCGTCGTTGGCGTCGGCGATCGAGCCGGGCCGCAGCCCGTCGCCCAGCGAGAAGGTCACGTCGTAGTGGGCCAGGATCTCGCAGAGCTCCTCGAAGTTGGTGTACAGGAACGACTCTGTGTGGTGCGCCAGACACCACGCCGCCATGATCGAGCCGCCGCGGGACACGATGCCGGTGACCCGGTTGACCGTCAGCGGGATGTAGCGCAGCAGCACCCCGGCGTGCACCGTCATGTAGTCGACGCCCTGCTCAGCCTGCTCGATCACGGTGTCGCGGTAGCACTCCCAGGTCAGCTCGGTGGGATCACCGTTGGTCTTCTCCAGCGCCTGGTAGATCGGCACGGTGCCGACCGGCACCGGGGAGTTGCGCAGGATCCACTCGCGGGTCTCGTGGATGTTGCGACCGGTGGACAGGTCCATGATGGTGTCCGCACCCCAGCGGGTGGCCCACACCATCTTGTCGACCTCCTCGCCGATCGACGAGGTCACGGCCGAATTGCCGATGTTGGCATTGACTTTCACGCCGAACGCTTTGCCGATGATCATCGGCTCGCTCTCCGGGTGATTGTGGTTGGCGGGTATCACCGCGCGGCCGCGGGTCACCTCGTCCCGCACCATCTCGGGTGAAACCCCTTCGCGGGCAGCGATATAGGCCATCTCAGCGGTGATCTCCCCGGAGCGGGCCCGCTGCAACTGGGTGCCGCGGTCGCGGATCACGTTGGGTCGCGGCCGAAGACCCGCGGTCAGATCGATCACCGCATCGTTATCGGTGTACGGGCCCGAGGTGTCGTACAGGTCTAGATGCTCACCGTTGGTGAGATTGACCCGTCGCAACGGCACCCGCACACCGTCGATCTCGCGGTAGACCTTGGTGCTTCCCGTGATGGGACCCGTGGTCACAGAGGAAAGGTCGACGGAAACGTCGGACAGCGTCATTTACGCTCATCTCCCTACGCCGGCATTACCCGGTCAGGTTCATACGGTCGACGGGCCTACCCGTCCTCTCAGCGCACTCGGCGTGCGCTCCCGTGTGGATTTGATTGTGCGGGTCCCAACCTAGCGCAGATACCACCGGGTGGGAACAGCGGTGCGGTTCTCAGGAAATTTCCAGCTACGGGCGGGACTGCATTTGGATTGCCGTCCGTTGATTTACATAGCTAATATATACGTTCTGGGTGGTCCGGAACCTGACGACGATCTACGACGAAGAAGACGATGACGACTGAGACGACGACTGCAAATGAATCCGGCAGCGTTACCCCGCTGACCGGCGCCCGCACTGACTCGGCGGCAGCCGAGACAGCCCGCCGGCGGGTCCGGATGGACCACGACCATCCCTTCTACAAGTGGATCGCGCTGTCCAACACGACGCTGGGTACGTTGATGGCGACCATCAACGCGTCGATCGTGCTGATCTCCCTGCCCGCGATCTTCCGCGGGATCGGGCTCAACCCGCTGGCCCCGGCGAACGTCAGTTACCTGCTGTGGATGCTGATGGGCTATCTGGTGGTGACGGCGGTCCTAGTGGTGCTGTTCGGGCGGCTCGGCGACATGTACGGCCGGGTGCGCATCTACAACCTGGGCTTCGTGGTGTTCACCGTCGCGGCGATCGCGCTGTCGGTGGACCCGTTCCATCTCGGCGGCGGCGCGGTGTGGCTGATCGGCTGGCGCGTCGTGCAGGGCGTCGGGGGTGCGATGCTGATGGCGTCGTCGTCGGCGATCCTCACCGATGCGTTCCCGGCCAACCAGCGCGGCATGGCGTTGGGTGTCAACATGGTGGCCGCTGTCGCCGGCTCTTTCCTGGGCCTGCTGATCGGCGGGGTGCTCTCCGAATGGGACTGGCGGGCCATCTTCTGGGTCGGGGTGCCCGTCGGCATTCTCGGCACCATCTGGAGTTACCGGTCCCTGCGCGAACTCGGTGTGCGCAGCCCGGGCCGGCTGGACTGGGCAGGCACGCTGACCTTCGGTGTCGGGTTGACGGTGCTGCTCACCGGAATCACGTACGGCATCCAGCCCTACGGCGATTCGACCACCGGATGGCTGAATCCGTGGGTGCTCGGCGCCATCATCGCCGGGGTACTGATGCTGATCGCGTTTTGCGCCATCGAATTGCGGGTCGAGTACCCGATGATGAACATCCGGCTGTTCCGTAGCACCGCATTCGGGATGGGCAACCTTGCCGGCCTGATGAGCTCGGTGGGCCGCGGCGGCCTGCAGTTCATGCTCATCATCTGGCTGCAGGGCATCTGGCTGCCGCTGCACGGATACAGCTTCGAGTCCACCCCGCTGTGGGCCGGCATCTACATGCTGCCGATGACGTTCGGGTTCCTGGTGTCCGGTCCACTCGCCGGGACGCTGTCGGACCGCTACGGCGCTCGGCCGTTCACCGTCGGCGGCATGCTGCTCATGGCCGCGACATTCGTGGCGCTGGTGATGATCCCGGTGGACTTCAACTACTGGCTGTTCGCGGCACTCGTTTTCCTCAACGGCCTCGGCGGCGGCATCTTCACCGCCCCAAACACCGCCGCGGTGATGTCGGCGGTGCCGGCCGCCGAGCGCGGCGCGGCCTCGGGCGTGCGAGCGACGTTCTTCAACGCCGGCTCGTCACTGTCCATCGGTATCTTCTTCTCGCTGATGATCGTCGGGCTGGCCGGAACCTTGCCCACGGCGATGTCGAGCGGCCTTGAGCAACAGGGGGTTTCCGCTTCGGTCGCACAGCAAGTCGCTCAGCTGCCGCCGGTCGGCAGCCTGTTCGCGGCGTTCCTCGGCTACAACCCGATCGCCGAACTGCTGACGCCGTCACATGCCCTGCAGCAGCCGGGAGTCAACGCCGATGTGCTGACCGGGCAGCAGTTCTTCCCGCAGCTCATCACGGAGCCGTTCCATTCCGGGCTGGTGGTGGTGTTCATCGCCGCCGCGGTGATGATGGTGATCGGTGCGATTGCGTCGATGTTCAGCGCCGGCCGCTATGGGACGGAGGCGGGAGCCGACAATGCGGCCTGATTGGTTCGGGCTACCCCTACGCTGACAAACGTGATCGAGAACGACGACGAGCTGATCCAGATCCGTGGTTCGGTGCAGCTGCGGCGCGAACGGTGTGCGTCGACAACCGCTGACCAGCGCCTGCTGCGCCGGCGCGACGGCACCGGGTGGATGCACACCGATCCGTGGCGGGTGCTGCGCATCCAGGGGGAGTTTGTCGAAGGCTTCGATGCGCTCGCCGAAATACCCAAGGCGGTGACGGTTTTCGGCTCGGCCCGGACCGAACCCGATTCACCCGAGTATCGGTTGGGATGCGAACTGGGAACCGCGCTGGCGCACGCGGGCTATGCGGTGATCACCGGCGGTGGACCCGGTGCGATGGAGGCCGTCAATCGTGGCGCGAGCGAGTCCGGTGGCTACTCCGTCGGTCTCGGCATCGAGCTGCCCTTCGAGCAGCACCTCAATGACTGGGTGGACCTCGGTATCAACTTCCGCTACTTCTTCGTCCGCAAGACCATGTTCGTGAAGTACGCGCAGGCGTTCGTGTGCTTGCCCGGCGGATTCGGCACCCTCGATGAGCTGTTCGAGGCGCTGACGCTGGTGCAGACCCACAAGGTCACGCAGTTCCCGATCATCCTGCTCGGCGTGGATTACTGGTCGGGCCTGATCGAGTGGATTCGTACCACGGTTCTGGCGGGCGGAAAGATCTCTGAATCCGACCTGGCCCTGATTCACTGCACCGACAGCGTGGCAGAAGCCGTGGAGCTCATTGGCGCGTCGGCGCGATAGCCGAGGAAGAGCGTCGCGGTCTGCGCGGTCCCGACTCCGGCGGAATCGCTACCCGGTTCAACCGGGTGGGCGGCTCAGCCGAGTTCGATCAGTACCGGAGCATGGTCGCTGGGCTGCTTGCCCTTGCGTTCCTCACGGACGATCTCGGCGTGGGTGACCCGCTGTGCGAGGGCGGGGGAGCCGAGGATGAAGTCGATCCGCATGCCCTGCTTCTTGGGGAACCTCAGCTGGGTGTAGTCCCAATAGGTGTACACACCCGGGCCGGGAGTGAAAGGCCGTACCACATCGGTGAATTGGGCTTCGACGATCGCGGTGAACGCGGCCCGCTCGGGCGCGGTGACGTGGGTGGCGCCGGCGAAGAATTCGATGTCCCACACGTCGTCGTCGGTGGGCGCGATGTTCCAGTCGCCCACCAGGGCGATGGGTGCATGCGGATCCTCGGTCAGCCATTTCCGTGCGTTGTCCCGAAGTGCGGCAAGCCATTCCAGTTTGTAGCGGTAGTGGTCGGAGTCCACGGTGCGGCCGTTGGGCACATACAGGCTCCATACCCGCACGCCGCCGCAGGTCGCCGCGAGCGCCCTGGCCTCCGCGACGGCCTCCCAGGCTGGTTGTCCGTCGAAGCCGATCTGCACATCGTCCAGACCGATTCGCGATGCGATGGCGACCCCGTTCCACTGGTTGAACCCGACGTGGGCGACCTCGTAGCCGAGCGCGGCGAACGGCATGGTGGGGAACTGCTCGTCGGTGCACTTGGTTTCCTGCATCGCCAGTACGTCGACGTCGGCACGGGACAGCCAGTCGGTCACGCGGTCGACACGGGTGCGGATGGAGTTGACGTTCCAGGTGGCCAGGCGCATGGGCACCTACCCTACGTGGGGCGGCATGACGTGATTGCCCTCCTCGGGCCCGGGACAGCTTGGGGCCGAGGCGTCAGAACCAAGGCCCGCTGTACGGCCCCGTCGCACCTCGGGCCAGGTAAGCGCCAGTCGCGGTTTCTCCGGGTGCGGTTCGCTGCAACATAACCCAACCGTCGGGAAGTGCGACAACCGGCAACAACTTCCAGCCGGACGAAGCGACATCCCCGGTGCGATAATTGATGACCGGATTGTCCGGATCTTTCTTCACGTAAAGATAGTCGCCACCAACGTATGTCGAATCGAGGTCGACGTCCAAACTCTTGAGTTGCTCTTCGGTGAGGTTGTACAACTCTTTCTTCGCCACGGTGTCGTACACTTTCAGATACTTCTCCGCCTCATACTTGTCTCCTTTCAACAGGATGACATTTCCGTAGGCGTTGCCGTTGTAGGTATGGAAGAAGTGCGTATCGCCCCACAGTCTGCTGACAAAATTCGCGATATCCTGCGTCGGCAAGTATGGCGCAATCGGCCCGGCAGTATCCCTCGATTTCATATCGAAGTAGTACACACCCGCGGGGGATCCCGCAATATCAGCTTTACGCTCAACCAGGAAGCCATTGTCGGTGGGCATCACGCCGGTAAAGCTGGGGAATTCACCGATCTTGGACCCGTCGGTTGAAAAGAACTCGACATTAGAGCTGTCGCGGGAGTAGTTTGCGATCGCATATCCGTCTGCGAGTGCGCCGCTGATCGAGATGTTGTCGCTATCGGCAGCGCTTGCAGTCGGCTCCAGGGTATCCGCGCTGAAATAACGTACGGATTCGATGTACTTGCCGTCTGAACTGCTGCTGATGATGTTGAACCCCGCTGTCGACGGGCTCAGCACCCAGGCGCCGCGGTCGAGCGCCTCGGGCAACCGCTTGACGATCAGTGGTTCAGCGGATTTGGTGTCGAACATCGCCAAGTCGGTGTGAATCGATTCCGGCGTCAGTCCGTGCGACGGTGTCTTAGCTGTGACAGCGTGAACAACTCGGACCTCACCGGCCTTGTTTTCGGTTACAGCACATCCGCCGGACATGAATTCATCCGGTGAGGCGACATCGGGGCTCGGCAGGTCCAGGAAGGCTCCGGTCGCGGGGTCGAAGAGCTTGTGGGTGGACACCCTTTGGCGGTCCATTTGACCGGTGCAATCGCTCACATTCCGAACACCGACGAATTCATTCACAGACGGCACCTCGACCGTCGTTGCTCGTTGCGGTTGGACCGACGTGGTTGGTACTTCCGAAGAACTCACGGATTGCTTGTCCGGGTCGGCTGCACCAGTGTCATTCCCCTGAGAACAAGCGCTCACAAGTACCGTCAGTGCTATTGTCGAGATAATTGTAGTAGCAACCTTCACGCGCATTCCTAACTCGGGAGACAAAGGCATCCGACCACGGCGAACTCAACTGATTACTACTTGCTTTTCTGGCCTGTTCGGCGCGAACCGTATCACAGCCTCGGCAAATGATCTTGGCACATCGACAGTTAGTGCGGAGTAATCGAAAACCTCTACGGCCGGTGCGGCCCGAGGAGCTGGTTGGCGTCGATATACCGGCCATGGTGGTGCAACCGGAAACCCATGGAGGCATAGAGCCCGATGGCGGCGTCGTTGTCGGCGAGCACCTGCACGTAAGCACGCGTCGCACCCGCGGTCGCACCCCAACTCATCAGGGCGTCACACAGTGCCCGCGCGTAACCCCGGCTGCGGCTGTCTTCCGCCACGCGCACCGACGAGATACCCAACCACCGGGTGCCGTCAGGCGCCGATGTCAGTGCACCGCGGCCGACCGCGCATCCCGGAACGGAGGCGAATGTCAGTTCGCCGTCGACCACAGCGGTCAGGACGTCGACGGGTACCTCACGCTCGTAGCCGGCCAGCCAGTCCGCGTCCGGTTTCGACGCCAGTGTGACACCCGGTGTCGCGTGGTGCTCCGGCGTGACAGACGGCGTCGATGCCAGCGGGCGCACCATCACGCGAGTGAGCTTGATGCCCGGGGTGCGGATCGGCAGCAGCCGCTCGGGTAGCGCCAGCCACGGTGGCAGGCTGCGTTCGCGGTACCAGTCCACGATCGCGGGCAAGTCGGCGATCTGCGCCGACATCCCCAGCGGCACGGCCGAATTGGCCCGGCTGGTCACACCACCACCGGCGCGCAGAAACCAGCCGCGGTACCACTGGTGTGCGGTACCCGGCCACGCCAGTGCGGCCGCTTGTTCGAGCGCCCGGATCTCCGATGCGCGCACCGGAGTGTGGGACAGTTCCCGCACGCTCACGACATCGGCGGGGGAGATGTCCACGAGCTCACCGGATTTGGTGCGCACCAGCACCGTGGGTTCGACCTGCTCCACGTGTCCGACGACGTCGGTCAATGGTTTGGCCGAACCCGCTGGTAGGCGATAGCGCAGGCTGACCCGGGTGCCTGGCGTCGGCAGTGCCGGCATCAGTGACCGAACGGGTCGGCATCCTCGCCGGGCAGCCACGACAGGCCCGGCACTCCCCAGTGGTTGCGCTTCACCGCGCGCTTGGCGGCGCGGGCGTGCCGGCCCACCAGCTTGTCGATGTAGAGGAATCCGTCGAGATGGCCGGTCTCGTGCTGGAGCATGCGGGCAAACAAATCGGTGCCCTCAACGGTGATGGGGTTGCCGTCGGCATCCAGTCCTGTGACGCGGGCCCAGTCGGCCCGGCCGGTGGGGAATTGTTCACCCGGCACCGACAGGCAGCCCTCGTCGTCATCGTCGGGGTCCGGCATGGTCTCGGGGATCTCGGAGGTTTCGAGCACCGGATTGATGATCACGCCCCTGCGGCGCTGCGTGCGGCCGCGGGTGTCGGCGCAGTCGTAGACGAACAACCGCCTGGCGACGCCGATCTGGTTGGCGGCCAAGCCAACCCCGTTCGCGGCATCCATGGTGTCGTACATCGTCTGGATCAGTTCGGCGAGATCGGCAGGCAGCGAACCGTCAGGGCCGACGGGTACCGGCTCGGTCGGGGTATGCAATACGGGATCTCCGACAATGCGAATCGGTACGACAGCCACGGGGAAAACTTAGTCGGTAATCCTCGTCGCCCGACTCGCGGGCTGAGGTGTCACCCCAAGCCAGAAAGCCGTGGTTGAATGATCGCCGAACCACAGCGATGTCATTTCTCGAGTGTCGGAAGGGTCCAAGGGAGCGATATGGACGGCGCCATGGCGCGGACTGAGCGATCCGGAGACGACTCTGATCTGACCGACGGGCTCACTCGCCGCGAGCACGATGTTTTGGCATTTGAACGCCAATGGTGGAAGTACGCGGGCAGCAAGGAAGACGCGATCAAAGAGCTGTTCTCCATGTCGGCAACCCGGTACTACCAGGTGCTCAACGCGCTGGTGGACCGCCCGGAGGCGTTGGCCGCCGACCCCATGCTGGTCAAGCGGCTGCGCCGGTTGCGGGCCAGCAGGCAGAAGGCTCGGGCCGCGCGGCGGCTCGGCTTTGACCTCACTTAGGCCTCCGCCGGTGACGGGTCAGGCGATTCGCTCGATACAGTGGACCCGATGAATCAGCGAGAATCCTCCGGGCTGCCCCTGCGTGCCATGGTGATGGTGCTGCTGTTCCTCGGGGTGGTTTTCCTGTTGGTCGGATTCCAGGCGCTCGGCTCGGGCGACGACTCTTCGGGTGCGGAGTCCACGGTGTCCTCAACGACGACGACCACCACGACCACGGCCACACCCACTCCGATGGCTGCGCCAGATCCCGCGACGATCAAGGTCATGGTCTTCAACGTCTCGGATATTGCCGGTGCCGCCGAGACCACGGCCAACCGATTACGGGACGCACACTTTGCCGACGTTCAGACCGATAACCTCACGATCGGCGATGTCAACGGCACCACCGTGTACTTCGGGGACACTCCCGGGGAGAAGGAAGCCGCCGACGAGGTAGGCAAGGTGCTGGAGGCTCCCGTCGAACCTCGACGCGCCGAACTAAATGAGCAACCACCGGGCGTGATCGTGCTCGTCACCGGCTAGGCTTTGGCCCATGCTGAAGCCCGTCAGTGTCGCCGTCCTTTTCGCCGCCCCCGTTGTCGCGCTGAGCGCCTGCAGCCCACCCGGCCAGGTGCCGTCCGACACGCCGGGCACCACACCCTCGATCTGGACCGGGTCGCCGGCCCCGTCGGCAGCTCCCGGTGAGCACGGTGGAACCGGGGCGACCGGGGCCCAGAGTGCGGGCGAGACCCTGACCGCTGACCTCAAGACCGCCGACGGTACGTCCGTGGCGACCGCGGAGTTCCAGTTCGCGGACGGCTTCGCGACCGTCACTGTCGAGACCACCACACCCGGGCGCCTGGCGCCCGGCTTCCATGGCCTGCACCTGCACTCCGTGGGTAAGTGCGAGGCCAACTCGGTCGCCCCGACCGGCGGTGCCCCGGGCGATTTCAACTCCGCCGGCGGACATTTCCAGGTACCCGGGCACACCGCGCATCCCGCCAGTGGTGACCTGACCTCACTGCAGGTGCGTGACGACGGGTCGGCCAAGCTCGTGACCACCACCGACGCCTTCACCGCCGCGGATCTGCTGGCCGGCACCAAGACGGCCATCATCATCCACGAGAAGGCCGACAACTTCGCCAACATCCCGCCGGAGCGCTACCAGCAGACCAACGGCGCCCCGCCGCCAGACGAGACCACCCTGGCAACTGGCGACGCCGGCAAGCGCGTGGCTTGCGGTGTTATCGGCACCGGCTAGCAGCCGCATCGATTTTGCCGGGTCGCCCCGGCCGACGGTCGGTGTCGAGTGGGAGTTCGCTCTCGTCGACGCCGGCACCAGGGAGCTGAGCAACGAGGCTGCCGCGGTGATCGCCGAGATCGGCGAGAACCCACACGTGCACAAGGAGCTACTGCGCAACACGGTCGAGATCGTCACCGGAGTGTGTACCGACACTGCCGAGGCGATGGACGATCTGCGCGGCACGCTGGGCACTGTGCGCCGCATCGTCGAATCCCGCGGCATGGAGCTGTTCTGCGCGGGGACGCACCCGTTCGCGAAGTGGTCGGCGCAGCAGCTCACCGACGCACCGCGCTACGCCGAGCTGATCAAACGGACCCAGTGGTGGGGACGTCAGATGTTGATCTGGGGCGTGCATGTGCACGTCGGTATCTCGTCGGCGCACAAGGTGATGCCCATCATCTCGTCACTGCTCAACCAGTACCCGCATCTGCTGGCGCTGTCGGCGTCGTCGCCCTTCTGGGAGGGCGAGGACACCGGCTACGCCAGCAACCGGGCGATGATGTTCCAGCAGTTACCGACGGCCGGTCTGCCGTTCCAGTTTCAGTCGTGGCCCGAGTTCGAAGGCTTCGTCCACGACCAGAAGAAGACGGGCATCATCGACCACCTCAACGAAATCCGTTGGGACATCAGGCCATCGCCACACTTGGGCACCGTGGAGGTACGCATCTTCGACGGGGTGTCCAACATCCGCGAACTGGGTGCCCTGGTGGCGCTTACGCATTGCCTGATCGTCGACCTGGACCGCAGGCTCGACGCGGGCGAGCTGTTGCCCACCATGCCGCCGTGGCACGTGCAGGAAAACAAGTGGCGCGCAGCGCGGTACGGCCTCGATGCGGTGATCATCCTCGACGCTGACAGCAATGAGCGGCTGGTCACCGAGGATCTCGACGAGCTGCTCAACCGACTGGAGCCGGTGGCTAAATCCTTGCGGTGCAGCGGCGAATTGGCCGCGGTCGCAGACATTTACCATTCCGGGGCGTCGTATCAGCGTCAGCGCCGGGTCGCCGAGGAGAGTGAGGGCGACTTGCGTGAGGTCGTGGACGCGCTGATCGGCGAGCTTGAGCTATAGGCCGGCTGACCCGTGACTGCGACTCCGATGTTCCCTCTCGAGACGGCGCTGCTGCCCGGTGAGGAACTGCCGCTGCGCATCTTCGAGCCCCGCTACGTCGCGTTGGTCAGTGACTGCATGGCCATGACGGAGCCGGCGTTCGGTGTGGTGCTGATCTCGGCGGGGCGTGAGGTGGGCGGTGGCGATCAGCGGTGCGACGTGGGCGCGCTTGCCCGGATCGTCGACTGCCAGAATCTCGGCGCCGACCGCTACGGGCTCAGATGTGTTATGGCCGAACGTATTCGGGTACTGCACTGGTTGGACGACGCTCCTTATCCGCGTGCGGAGATCGAAGTCTGGAACGATGAACCGGGCGTCGCCGATGCATCGCGGCTGGCCGACGTGAAGGACCGCATGGTGGCACTGTTCGACCTGATCGGCGAGGCCCGGGGCGTCCCGGTGCACAGTCGTGACATCGTCACCGCCGCGGCGGCCGACCCGGTCAATCCCCTCTACGCGCTGGCTACGCGGGTGCCGATGGGACAGGCCGACCGGTACGCGGTGCTGTCCGCGCCGAGCGAGGCGGCCAGGCTGGATGCATTGAGCGAAGCCGTCGCCGCCGTGACGGCCATGGTGGAGTTTCAGTTATCCGGGTAGCAGGATTGACGCCGAGATGCGGGTTCTTATCGTCGACGACGAGCCGCGGCTCACCAAGACACTGAGCTTGGGGCTGCGGGCAGAAGGCTGGGTAGTCGTCACAGCCGACAACGGTGTGGACGGGGTGCATCACGCGGTCGAAGACGATTTCGACGTGATCGTGCTCGACATCATGCTGCCCGGGATGAGCGGGTACGAGGTGTTGCGTCGGATTCGGGCCGAACGGGTGTGGACCCCGGTGTTGATGCTGACCGCCAAAGACGGTGAATTCGACGAGACGGATGCTCTGGACCTCGGCGCGGACGACTATCTGACCAAACCGTTCAAATTCAACGTGCTCGCCGCCCGGATGCGGGCCCTGCAGCGCAGGTGTGCCCCGGAGCGCCCGGTCGTCATGACGGCGGGCACGCTGTCGCTTGACCCGGCCCGGAAAATGGTTTTCCGTGATGGCGTTCCAATTGAGTTGACACGCAGGGAATTCGGCTTGCTCGAATACCTTATGCGCAACAAGGACACCGTGGTGACCAAATCGGAGATCCTGAGCAACGTGTGGGACGCTCACTACGCGGGGCCGCACAACGTCGTCGAAGTGTACGTCCGGTACGTCCGCCGGAAGATCGATGCACCCTTCGGCACCAACACCATCGGCACCGTCCGTGGCGTCGGTTACCGACTTGAGTCGGGAGAGTCCCCGGACGGCAGCTGAACACGGACAGTGGTGCCGCCGCCGGGGCGTTCGGCCACGACAATGCTGCCATCGTGTGCCGCAACGATTTCCGCGACGATCGACAGCCCTAGGCCCGTTCCGCCGCTGCTGCGGGCTCGGTCGGAATCCAGGCGCACGAACCGGTCGAACACCCGGCGTCGGTCCTTCGCGGGAATTCCCGGGCCGTCGTCGGCAACTGTGAGCAGCACGGTGCCGTCGTGTTCGCTCAGGGTGATGTCGATGCTTGAATTGGCATGTCGCGCAGCGTTGTCCGCCAGATTACGCAACAACCGCTGCAGGGCCCTTGAGTCACCCTGTAGGTGCACCGCGGTGATGTCGCGGTGTATCGAGAGCTTCGTTTCGCGGCACAGTCGGTCGGCCTCGGCTCGGGCGATCGACTCGAGATCGACATCCTCTTCGCCCAACTTCAGTCCCCGCTCGTCCGCGCGGGCCAGGAGCAGGAGATCATCGATCAGCACCTGCATGCGTTGCGCTTCGGGAATCAACGTCGACTCGATGAGGTCCTGATCGAGCAGCTCCGGATGGGACTGCGCGACGTCCAACGCCGAGATGATCGTGGCGAGCGGGCTTCGCAGCTCATGAGAGGCGTCCCCGACGAACTGGCGTTGCGCGTTGTGGCCCGTCTCCAGCCGGGCCAGCATGGCATTCATGGTTTCGGCAAGGGCGGCGATCGCGTCGTGGCTTTCGGGCATCGGAACCCGCTCAGACAGATCCGACGTGCTAATCTCGGCGACCCGCGAGCGGATCGCGTCGACTGACCACAATGACCGCCGTACCAGCAGGTAGGTGGCCACGGCCACCACGACGATCACCAAAGGCGCTGCGCTGCAAAGCAATATCGCCACAGTTCGGACAGTTTTCTCGACGGCCTCGCTGCTGCCGGCGACCAGCACCGTGTAGTTACCGCCGGGTGTGTTCACTCGTTTCCCGACGATGCGCAGGTCGTTGTCGGAGGCCGCGTCGGACATTCGGGTCGGGGTCTTGCCGATGCCGTCGATGGGAACCAGCGGGGTGGATGGGGTACCCGTCGAACGGTAGACAACGGTGTCGTGGTCGGAGACCACCTGAACCGCGACGACCCGCTGGTCGGTGTCCAAGAGGGCACTGTCGAATTCGCTGGGAGGCTCGGAGTGCAGCGCACTCGCGATGTCATGCAGGCGGGTCGTCGCTGCATCGTCGATCTCCGAGATCAGAAAGTGGCCCAGCAACGCGATCAGCGCCGCTCCGGCAATGACGTGCACCACGAGCACGACGGTGGCCGCGACGATCGCCGACCGCGTCGCGATGCCCCAGCCGCGGGGCCTGAACCGTTGACCGCGCAGAACAGCGCGTGACGTCATCTCGACAGTCTGAGCCCACTCGCCGTCGTAGGGTGCGTCGGGGTCGCGGGTGATGTCCGCCGGACCAGGAACGCCGAGCCGATCAGCACCGCCGCCGAGCCGAGCAGTGCACCTCCGACGACATCGGTGAGCCAATGCACGCCGAGGTAGAGCCGGGTCGCTGCCACCACCAGTCCGGCCACGGCCGCCAGGCCCAGCAACTGCGGTGTGCGCCCTCGGCGCTGTCCGATCACAACCGCGAGGATGCCCAGCAGCGCCACGGTGCCGGTGACGTGCCCTGAGGGAAACGAGTGGTCGGTCTCGGCGAGCAACTGGCCGGCGGCAGGTGGACGTTCCGATCCGACCACGATCTTGGTGACGGTGCTCACCACGGAGGCCAGGCCGACCGTGCCGAGCACTACGGCTGCGGTCAGTGTCTCGCGCAGGCGCCACCAGATCAGCGCGGCGGCGACGAATGCAAAGACGACGATGGCCGCCGGGCTGCCGACATCGGTGACGACCATGGCAATGGTTGTCAACCATGGCTGCCGGTATGCGACGAACCAATCGAGAACCCGATGGTCGAGTGTCGTACCGGAGTGAGCTGAGTGGGCCGTCAGGGCCAAGCCGAGGAACCCGGCGAGGAAAACGATCGCTGCGCTGAAGGGCCGGGCCCAGTGATGAGTCGCTGTCACATGTCCACGATCTCCACCGATCCTGACAGGACGCTGAGAGCAGAAGCTCACCGTGACTTTTTATCAGCGTTCTCTCATCGAACTCCTGCCAACATTTGGGCTCCGGTCGGGAAGCCAGTCAGATCACCTGAGGAGAAGTTCGATGAACCAGCCAGACAAGCCGCGCCACCGCGGGAAGATGTTGGCGGCGGTTGCCGGTTTGGGAGCCATGGCCGTCATGGGTGTGGTCACCGCGATCGACGGCAGCCCGGCCACGGTGGGGGGAGGAACCACCGATCCGGTCGCGATGACGTTGGGCGCCACCGTCACGATGACCACGCCGCCCACCGCGCCGGAGACCACGTTCGCAGCCCCGGAGGTAAAGGCTTCGCCGAAGTAACGCCGGCCGCTCAGCCCTCGGGACGCTCCGCCAGGACGCCTTCGACGAATGCCGACGGCGCCCTGCCGTCAGCGGAATCGTTGGGCCCGCGCGTCGACGCCGGCTCGCTGCGCGGGATCAGTCGTCGGCCGAATCGCGCATCTCGTCACGGGTCAGCAGGTCGTCGCGGATGTTCTGCTCGCGGTAGGCGAGTTGGCCGACCCGATTGGCCACCACCGGCGCCGTGATCAAGGTGAACAAGCCGGTGAGGATCAGCATGCCGACGTCGGCATGGCCGCGCAGCCGAACCGCGGCACCGGCCAGCACCAACAGCAGTCCCAGCACCTGCGGCTTGCTGGCGGCGTGCATGCGCGACAGTGTGTCGGGAAACCGGGTCACACCGATCGCGGCGGTCAGCGCCAGTGTCGAGCCGCCCAGGATCAGGACCGCGGTGACGATGTCGAAGATGTTCACGATGCCCCCCGCCGGTCGCGTGGCTTGTCGGTGTCCGGCACCCGGAAACGCGCCACGCTCACCGACCCGACAAAGCTGATCAACGCCAACGCCGTCAGGCTGTAGGTCACCGTGGTGTCGAGGCTGAACGCGGCCCACGTGCCGATCGCGCACATCGTCACCGCCACCAGGGTGTCGAGCGCCACCAGGCGGTCCAGGGTGCTCGGCCCGGCCAACAACCGGAACATGGTGGTGGCGGCCGCAGCCGACAGCATCACCGCAGCAATGATCCAGACGGCGTTCATGCGTGATCCGCCCTCTGCTCCGCCGCCGGCCGCCAATCCTCATCCCGCTCGAAGGTTGCCACCAGCAGGCGCTCGACTTGGTCGACCTGTCGATAGAACCGTTGCACCGACCGTTCCGAACCGACGTCGATGACGTGGAGATAGAGCATCCGGCGGGCCTGGTCGATCTCCAGCACGATCGACCCCGGAATGAGGTTGAAGATGTTGACGGCCAGCGCCAAGACCAGATCCGACTTGAGGGTCAGATGCGCGCGAAGCACGGCGGCCAACGGTGGTGGGCCCGGGCGGATCGCCAGCCACGCCACCTGCACCGAGGACAGCACCAAGTAGTACCCCACCAGCACGTTGAGTTTCAGTAGCGACAGGGGATGCAGTCGACCCTCGACAGGAACGGCGGGCAGCGGCAGCAACAGCGTGATCACCAATGCCACCACCAGCCCGCTCGCCATGTTGGCGATCGAAAACTGGCCCCACAACAGGCACCAAACCAGCATCAGGAAACACAGGATCCAGAGCCGCAGCAGTGGATGTCTCATCACCGTCTCCTCTTCGCGCAAGCGCTCATTGGTGGCGACTACTTCCTGCCAGCACCGCCGAGATGTACTGACCCCGATCGAGCACCTCGGCGGCCGACCGCTCGGCGTAGGAGAAGATCGGCCCGGCGGCAATCGTCAGCACCAGCCCCACGGCGATCAGCGCGCCGGTCGGTGCCAGCATCCCGATCGGCATGCGCCCCACACTGTCTCGCTCGGCGAACTCGATGTCCTCGATGTCGTCGAGCAGCACCGCCGGGGCGGCAGCCGCCAGATGCCCCTCGGGCGCATCGGCCCGGGCGCGCCAGAACGCTTTCGTCCACACCCGGGCCACGACGTACAGCGTCAACAGGCTCGTGATGACAGCACCGGCCACCAGCGTCCAGGCCAGTGCCGAGCCGTTCTGCGCACCAGCCTCCAACAGGGCGACCTTGCCGATGAAGCCCGAGAAAGGCGGGATGCCACCGAGATTGAGGGCTGGTACGACGAATACGAAGGCCAGCACTGGGCTGGCCGCGGCCAAACCACCCAGCCGTTGCAGCGTCGACGCGCCGGCCTGCCGCTCGATGAGACCGACCACGAGGAACAAGGTTGTCTGCACGACGATGTGGTGGGCGACGTAGTAGATCGCCCCGGACATGCCCAACTCGTTGCCCAGCGCCACCCCGAACACCATGTAGCCGATGTGGCTGACCAGGGTGAAGGACAGGAGCCGCTTGATGTCGCTCTGCGCGATGGCGCCGAGAATGCCGATCACCATCGTCAACAGTCCGGCCACCAACAGCACCGAATCCAGTCCGCCACCGGGGAAGAGCAGCGAGTGTGCCCGGATGATGGCGTACACACCGACTTTCGTCAGCAACCCGGCGAACACGGCCGTGACGGGCGCGGGTGCAGTCGGGTAGGAGTCCGGTAGCCATGTCGACAACGGGAACACCGCAGCCTTGATGCCGAACGCCACGAGCAGGACTGCGAACAGAGCATCGCGCGTGCCCGACGATATTCCATCGAGGCGCAGCGCCAGCTCGGCCAGGTTGAGGGTGCCGGTGGCGGCGTAGACCAGCGCGATGCCGATCAGGAAGATCAGCGACGACACCATGGAAACCATCACGTACGAGATGCCGGCACGAACCCGATCGGGGCTGCCGCCGATGGTCAGCAACACGAAGCTCGCAGCCAGCAGGACCTCGAACCCCACGAACAGGTTGAACAGGTCACCGGCCAGGAACGCCGTGCACACCCCGGCCGACAGCACCAGGTAAGTGGGCATGAAGATCGAGACCGGCTGGCGTTCATCGCCGTCGCGAATACCCTGTCCGATGGCGTAGACCACCACGGCAAGCAGCACGATCGACGACACCACCAGCATCAGCGCCGAGAGCCGGTCGACCACCAGCGTGATGCCCAGCGGACCCATACCCGGCACGCTCTGAGCCCAGCCGCCGACATGCAGCACCAGTGTGCCGTCGCGGTCGGAAAGGTAGACCAGTGCCGCGCACACCGCGACCACCGTCGCCAACGCCACCTGGGTGATGATCCGCTGCAACCACGGACGACGACCGGCCACCAGCGTGGCGGCCGCACCGAGAGCCGGGATCAGCACCGGCAGGGGGATCAACGCCTGGGCGTTCACTTGGACCCCTCGAAACCGGGCAGTGCGTCCAGCGCGTGGGGAGCATCGGTATCGCCGGTGGCCGTTGGCTGGGGGATGTCTTCCGCTCTTTCCTCTTCCGAACGGCCGTCCGTGCCTGCTTGCTGCGACACCCGGGTGTCCTCTGGATCGTTGCTGACCTCTTCGACAGTGGTCAGCCGGTAGGACCGGTAGGCCAGAGCCAGCACGAAGGCCGCGATGCCCATGCTGATGACGATGGCGGTCAGGATCATGCCCTGCGCGAGCGGGTCGGCAGTCGTGGTGGCGCCGGCGCTGGTGCTGCCGCGGATCGGCGGATTTCCCGACGCCCCACCGACGGTCAGAATCAGCAGATTGACGGCGTTGCCGATCAGCAACAGGCCTAAGAGCATCCGGGTCAGGTTGCGCTCGAGCAGCAGATAGACCCCGGCGCTGGTGAGGCCGCCGATGAGCAGCAGAGGAACCAGGAACGTCGTCATCGCGTCACCGCCTTGGACAGCCCAGCCGCCTCTGCCATCTCGTTGTCCACCCGCGCGCCGAGGCTGCGCAGGACATCGAGCACCAGGCCGACGACGATGAGATATACCCCGAGGTCGAAGAACAGTGCGGTGACCAGCTTGACGTGGCCGAACACCGGGAGGTCGAGCTGAATCACGGCCGACGACAAGGCGGGTGCGCCCAAAGCCACTGAGGTGATCGCCGTGGTCGCGGACAGGGCCAGCCCGGTGCCCAGGATCTTGCCGGCATCCAGCGGCAGTGTCTCGCCGAGTTCGTAGCGGCCGCCGGCCAGATACCGCAGGACCAGGGCCAGGCCAGCGGTCAGCCCACCGGCGAAACCACCGCCCGGGTGGTTGTGCCCGGCGAAGAAGAAGTACGCCGACAACACCATGATGAGCGGGAAGATGACGCGGGTCGCGACCTCCAGCACGAGCGATCGGTGCCGGGGATCGCGCAATTCGCTGCCGCGCAGCCAGGTGATGTCACCGGCGGCCGGGCTGTACGCGGCGATGGGCCCGATCTCGGGCTGACCCACGGCTTGGCTGACGCGAGGTGCGGCGCCGAACCTACGGTGCCGGAACACCAGGGACGCCACGCCCGTCGCCGCCACCAGCAGCACCATGATCTCGCCCATGGTGTCCCAGGCCCGGATGTCGACCAGCAGCACGTTGACGGTGTTGGACCCGTGCCCGCGGTAGTAGGCCGCGTCCGGCAGCAACTCGGCGATGCCGACACCCGTGCGCGCGGCCATCGCGTAGACCGCCAGGATGGTCACCGCGGTGCCGACAGCGACCGCCAGCAACGCGCGCGGGAGCCGGTGGCGCTTGATGTTGGCGTGGTCGGCCTCGGCGGGCAAGGTGCGCAACACCAACAGGAAGATCACCAAAACCAGTGTCTCGACCAGGAATTGGGTCAGTGCCAGGTCCGGTGCTCCGTGGAACGCGAAGATCGCGCCGCAGCCGTAGCCGGTCACGCCGATCAGCAGCACCGCGGCCAGCCGGTTGCGCATCACCACGGCACCGAGCGCGGCGGCCAGCATCAGCACGCCGATCACCACCTGCAGCGGGGAATCCCACAGTGCGAAATTCGGGTGGTCGCGGGCGCCCAGCGCCAGCATCACGATCGGCAGCAGCACGAGCGTCGACAGGATCACCGACTGGGTGGCGGGCAGCGAGCCGCGTTGTGTCGCGGCGGTCATCCGGATCGACAAGATGTCGAGTCCGCGGATCGCCGCGTCGTACATGCGGTCAGCGTTGCCCAGCGGAAGGAATCCGGAGCCGGTGTGCGGCGAGCGGTTCCGGACGAAGAACGCGGCGGTACCGACGGCGAGCACGATGACGGAGAGCAGCAGCGGCAGGCCAAGCCCGTGCCACAGCGCCAGGTGATAGCCCGACCCGCCGGGCATGGTGTTGGCATAGTCGTCGAGTACCGCGTCCAGGCCGGCGGGCCATAGTCCGAACGCCAGACCCGCGGCGGCCAGGATGGCCGGCGCGGCCAGGAACGTGATCGAGGGCCGGTGCATTTCGGCGACCCGGGCGCTGGGCTGCGGTAGACCTTTGGCAGCGAACGCACCCCAGAGGAACCTCAGGCTGTAGATCGTCGTGAACACCGAGCCGACCACGATGCCGGTGAGTACCCACGGGGCCGCGGCGCCCAGCGTCGGGCTGTGCAGCACGGTCTCCAGGTCGGCCTCCTTGGCGACGAACCCGAAGAACGGCGGCAACGCGGCCATGCTCGCGGTCGCGCCGACGGCGATGACGAACAGGGGGCGGCTGTGCCGTCCCAGTCCGGCCAGCCGACGGATGTCCCGGGTGCCGGTGGCGTGGTCGATGATGCCGACCACCATGAACAGCGTCGCCTTGAACATCGCGTGCGCGCACAGCATGGCGAGTCCGGCCAGCATCATGTCGCTGCCGCCGGCCCCGACCATGACACTGATCAGGCCCAGCTGGCTGACGGTGCCGAAGGCCAGGATCAACTTGAGGTCGTATTCGCGTACCGCCCGCCAGCCGGCCAACAGCATGGTGAGCAGCCCGAGGCCGATCACCATAGGCCGCCACAGCGTGGTGTCCGCGAAGCCGGGCGTCATCCGCGCTACGAGGTACACGCCGGCCTTCACCATCGCCGCGGCATGCAGATAGGCACTGACCGGTGTCGGCGCGGCCATCGCACCGGGGAGCCAGAAGTGCAGCGGGACGATGGCCGACTTGGACAGCGCGCCGACGAGGATCAGTGCCACGCCGATCGCGGCTGCCGTGCCGCCGGGTGGGGACGCGATCAGCTCCGACAGCAGATAGGTGCCGGCCAGGTGGCCGAGCACCACGATGCCGACCAGCATGGCCAGTCCGCCGAATGTCGTCACGAGTAATGCTTGGGTTGCCGCGCGGCGGCTGGTCGCACGCTCGGCGTAGTGGCCGACCAGCAGGAATGACAGCACCGTTGTGGTTTCCCAGAAGATGTAGAGCACCAGCATGTTGTCGCTGACCACCAGGCCGAACATGGCTCCGGAGAACGCGACCAGCTCGGCGGCGAAGCTCGGGAGGCGGTTCTCCTTGTGCCCGTCGTGGTGGTGGAAGTACTCGCCGCAATAGAAAAGGACGAGCGCACCTATCGCCAGCACCAGCACGCTCATGATCGCGGCCAGCGAATCGAAGCGCAGCGAGATGTCCATCGACAGTTCGGGGACCCACGGGATGTTCAGGGTGGGTATCCGGTCGTGGCTTGGCCAGTTCAACGCCACCCACACCAGCGAACCGAGTGGCACCAGCGCCAACGGATAGAACGCTGCCCGGCCCCATCTGGCGACCAGCGGAGGCGCAAGCGCGGTGGCTACCGCGTGAGCGACCAATACGGTGAGCATGGCACTCCGATCTGGTTGGGGTCGGGGTGTCGGACACCGATGAGCGCTGACGCGGAATCAACGGGCACACGTGGCGTCGGGTTTGGACCATTCTACGTGGGCCGGTGTCGCTGGCATCATTTCCTGTGCGAACCCGTGAGGTTCCGGTGGTTGGCGCCGGGCCGACCACTCGGCTTTCACCGAGATTCACCTCAGGGACAAAATCAGGCCGAGATTTGTCCCTGAGGTGGATGTGGGTGCCAGCCCCGGCTGAGTAACGCTCGCTCGACGCGGACCAGGACATCGGCGATGTCGTCCTCGGCGATGACGCAGATGACGATCCACCCCAGCTCTTGCAACCTGCGCAGAATCTTGTGGTCGCGGACATAGCGTCTGCGGTCGGTCTGGTGGTAGGCGCCGTCGTAGTTGACGGCCACCCTGAACCGTCGCCAACCCATGTCCAAGATCGCCAGTCGCCGGGAGCGTCCCGCGACGACGGTGATCTGAGTTTCGTCCGGGGGCATGCCGGCATCGGTCAGCTGGAGGCGCAGCCGTGTTTCGGGTGGTGAGTCGGCACCGGCGTCCATCAGCGACAGCGCATCTTTAAGGCGGCGAATACCACGGACCGACGGATACCGGGCGAGCAGTGGCAGCACGTCGCCGGTGGTGACGCGCCGAGTCCATGCCAGGGCGTCGAGTCGTGCCACCGCCTCGTCGCGAGGAAGGTGGCGGCCCAGGTCGAATGCCGTGCGTGCCGGTGTGGTCACGGTTAGGCCTGCGACCCGGGTGATTTCGTCGTCGGCCAAGATCTCATTGCGCACGATGAGGCCCGCAGCGGGTCGGCTACTGCGCCAGATCAATTCGATCGGAATGTCGGCATCGACCCACGCGGCACCGTGTAGTGCTGACGCGGCGACACCTGCGATGACCGCGCGTCGGCCCGACCACAGCCAGGCACCTGCGGTGCGATCACGCAGCGTCGGCTCTGCACCCGCGTACACATCCGGGAACAGACGCCGGTAGTGGTGTCGTAGGTCGTTGCGCGTCACCAGACCCTGTTCCAACGCTTCGCTTCCGATGAATGCGCCTTTCATGCGGGCATGGTGTCAGCGGCCACCGACACGGCACCACACGTCAGAAGTACCGCAACCACACGTACACCCACGCGAGTGTCGTGCTCAGCAACGTCACGACGATGCCGTAGCGGGTGAACCGCCAGAAGCTGATCGCGTGCCCGGCGCGTTGGGCGATGCCGATCGCGACCACATTGGCGCTCGCCGCGATCGCGGTGCCGTTGCCCGAAAAACATGCGCCCAGCGCGAACGCCCACCACAGTGCCTGGCCCGTGCCGGCGTCAGGGGTCTGGGCCACCATGGATTCGACGACGGGCGTCATCGTCGCGGTGTACGGGATGTTGTCGACGAATGCACCGACGACCGCCGAACCGAACAACAGTGCGGTCGCCGCGCCGAACCAGTTGTCGGCGAACGCGGATTCGGCCACTGAACCGAGCGCGCCGATCACCCCGGTGTGCACCAGTCCGGCCACCATGACGAACAAGCCCATGAAGAACACCAGCGTCGGCCATTCCACCTCGGGCAGGATCTCGGCCACGTCGATGTCGGTGACCAGAAGCATCAGCCCGGCCCCGAGGAGGGCCACGATCGACGGGGCCACCGGCAGCACCGAATGCAGCGCGAAGCCGAGGATGACGAGGTTCAGTACCACCAGGGAGCGGACGAGCAGGCGGCTGTCTTTGATGGCCCGGTGCTCTTGTAGTGCCATGATCTCGGCGATGTAGATCTTGTCGGCGCGCAGGTCTTTACGGAACAACACCCGGGTGAACACCACGAACAGCGCGAAGATGATCGCCACCGCGGGCGCCATGTGGATCAGAAAGTCGTTGAACGTCAAGCCCGCCCGACTGCCGATGATGATGTTGGGTGGGTCGCCGATCAAGGTCGCGGCGCCGCCGATGTTGGACGCGAGCACCTCGGCGATGAGATAGGGCTGTGGCGAGATCCGTAGCCGATCGCAGACCACCAGCGTGACCGGCGCGACCAGCAGGATGATCGTGACGTTGTCGAGCACCGGCGAAGCGATCGCGGTGATCAACATCAGCATGACCATGAGCCGGAATGGCTTGCCGCGGGAGCGTTTCGCCGCCCAGATGGCGAGGAAGTCGAAAAGCCCGGTCTGTTTGACGACCCCGACTATGACCATCATCCCGAGTAGCAGGAAGATGACGTTCCAATCGATGCCTTCGTGCTCGGAATAGAAGACCCGCTCACCGGGGATGAGCCCGAGCAACGCCATCAGCCCGGCCGCGACCAGGACCGTCTTGACCTTGTCGGCCCGCTCTGTGGCGATGAACCAGAATGCGACGACGAAGATCCCCAGCGCCAGTATCGGGGCGAGCGAAGCGACGGGGGATAGGTCGGCGGCGAGCACCGGGGTATCAGTCGCCTGGTCCGGCTACCGCCAGACTGGTCAGCAGCCGTTCGAGGGTCACCGCGCCGGTGAGCCGGCCGGTGTGGTCGACGACTGCGATGAGCGGACTGCGCTTGTTCGCCATCACCGTCGCGATCTCCAGCAGCGTCGCATCCGGTGACACGGTGGCCGGTTTGGCCACAGGCGTCGGGAGGCAGTCGCCGACCGTCAACTTGCCGGGACCGTGCCAGAACAGGTCGGCGTGAATCTCGTCGACCGTGCGGACCAGCGCCGGATCGTCCTGGTAGGACTCGGGTATGGCCAGCCGCAGCACCTGGGTTCCGGGTAGCACGGCAACGGGCCGTTCTGAATCGTCGACCACCACCAGCCCGGGCAGTCGATTGACTACCATCAGCTGAACCGCCTTGGACACCGGGTCGTCGATCCGGACCGTTGGTGGGTGGACAGCGATTTCATGTGCTTGCATGTCTTCGTTCCAGTGGGTCGCTACGGTCATGGTCCTCGTTCTCCGAGTCGCCTGGCATCGATCGGCCCAGTTTGTGCGGCGATCCGGTGAATGACCATCGGGTCTGATACCCATTCTGTGGGGGATGTCGCCTGTATGGACAAACCTCGACGTCTCAAGCCACGCTGGAGGGGTGAAACCGGCGCGCACTCCGGCGACAGCGCTGTTCCGACGAGTGTTTCTGATCAACGGCCTGATCTTCACCCTGGGCACGTTGATCCTTGCGGTGTCGCCGGCATCGGTGTCTTCCCGCATCAAGGTCACCGAAATCCCAGTGTTGGTGGTCGGTTTGGCGGTGATCCTGACCGCCAACGCACTGCTGCTGAGATCGAGTCTTGCCCCGCTGGATCGGCTCGCCGCGTCTATGCGACGAGTCGATCCGCCCAAGCGCACCGACCGGGTGGATCATGGCAGCAACCACGATCTGCAGCAGCTCATCGTGTCGTTCAACGCCATGCTCGACCGGTTGGAGACCGAGCGCACAACGACGAGCGCATTGGCACTGGCTGCGCAGGAGAACGAGCGTCAACGCATCGCCCGGGAGTTACACGACGAGATCGGCCAGACGCTGACGGTTGCACTGTTAAGGCTCAAACGGGCCGTCGACCGTGCTCCGGCGCCGATCGCCGACGAACTCGCCGATGCCCAGGAGATCGTGCGGTCCAGCCTTGACGAGGTTCGAGAAATCGCCCGACGGCTGCGCCCCGACGTGCTGGAGGATCTCGGGCTGCACAGCGCCCTCAACGCGTTGTGCACCGACTTCGGTCAGGCTTCGGGTATCGCTGTGGTCAAACACATTGCACCGCAATCGCATCGGTTGCGTCCGGATGTCGAGCTGGTGTGTTACCGGATTGCGCAGGAGAGTCTGACGAATGTGGCCCGGCACTCCGGTGCCCGTAAGGTGTGGCTCGATATGCATACCAGCGCAACGGATTTAACGTTGCGAATTGCCGACGACGGGAGTGGTGGAGTGGATTGCGAGGGGGCGGGCATCAACGGCATGCGCGAGCGGGCACTGTTGGTGAACGCCGACCTGACCATCACCTCGCCACAGGACGGCGGTACCGAGGTGAGGCTGGTGATCCCGCTCTGATGACCGCACGAATCCTATTGGCCGATGATCATGCGCTGGTGCGCAGTGGATTACGCATGATCATCGACGCCGAGCCGGACCTGCAGGTAGTGGCCGAGGCAGCTGACGGGTATGAGGCGCTGACTGTTCTCGGTGGGACCCCGGCTGATTTGGCCATTCTCGACATCGCGATGCCGAGGATGACTGGCTTGCAGGCCGCACGGGAAATCAACCGCACATATCCACACGTCCGGATTCTGATCCTGTCGATGTATGACAACGAGCAGTATTTCTTCGAGGCGCTCAAGGCCGGGGCATCGGGTTATGTGCTGAAGTCTGTGGCCGACCGTGATCTGCTGGAGGCGTGCCGGGCGACGCTGCGTGGTGAGCCCTTTCTCTATGCGGGCGCGGTCACCGCGTTGATCCGCGACTATCTGCACCGGGCTCGGCAGGGCGGGGAACTGCCGGACGCCATCGTCACGCCGCGGGAAGAGGAGGTGCTCAAGCTCATCGCCGAGGGTTATTCGACCCGCGAGATCGCGGCGACGCTGACCATCAGCGCCAAAACCGTTGACCGGCACCGCACCAACATCCTGGCCAAGCTCGGGCTGCGGGATAGGTTGGCGCTCACCCGCTATGCGATCCGGGCGGGCCTCATCGAGCCGTGAGCCCAGATCGGGATGGCATGGGACGCAACGCCGATACCCCAACCCATGATCGGCCAGACGGGCCAGAAGTACCATCCACCGCCGCCCAGCCCTACCGCCAGCCAGATGCCGACCATCAACAGTGAGCCTGCCAGATAGGCACCGAGGTGGATGACGACGCTCAACCGGGCTGCCCTGGCCTGTGCGGCGCGATGCCGAGGATCGTTGTGCCGCAGTTGGATGACGGGCAGATCGGCGACGAGTTGATGTAACTCGCCGGTGGTGTGGGCGCAGATAGCGCGCTGTAATCGATCTTCGTATTCGGTCATGGTCAGGTAGCCCTGCGCGAGAGCCTGTCCGAGGTCGTTCACGGTCTTCTCGCGTTCAGGATCGCCGGCGCGGGTGGGTTGCTGCATGACAGACATGACGCCTCCGTTGAACTTGTCAGTGACTAGTTCAACGATGAACGTTTATCTTGTCAGTGTCAAGATGCAATGTTCCGTCGCTGAGCGGCCCACGACCACCTTGGTAGCGGCAATCCCAACGCACCTCGCGCCAGTCGATTCATCGACGCGTTGAGCGGAATGTTACCGTCCACGGGGATCGCGGGATCGACGTCGCCGGCGCTATATTCCGTGGTTGCTCGGGCACGCATGGTCGCAGGTGGCGCGGCGTTCGGGAGCGAGGAAGCGGGCCGGAAAGTTGGGATCCGCCCGTGACGAAGTGTTCGCGTCGGCTTGCGCCGCTGATCTAACTCCTCGGGTATAGCCCCGCCACCGTCGCTCAGGTGGTCGGTGATGTCCCTGCCGCCTGCTGCATGCCTTGACGTGAGCCACACCACAATGTAAAGATTCGATTCTGAAACATCATAATCGATGGATTTGCCCCGCTGACCCGAAGGCCGGAACCGTGACCATCCGCAGCAGAGCTGGGTTCCGTCCGCCGACCTCGCGGTGCGGGCCTGGGATTTTCGGAGGCTCCTACTCCGACTTCGCCTTCCTGGATTTAATCTCCGGGAAGCAGGGCATCCTGCCTTGTGGCACCACCATCGGCAGCGGAACCGTGAACTACGACCAGTGGGGCAAACGTGGCCAGTGATGATCGCTGTGGGGAATCCAACTCATCGTCCGGCAACCGCCAGCACCCCGGTGCGATGCACTTCGACTGGTTCGACCGCAAGATCATCGAGTTCATCCTGGCCTGGGCGCCCTACGACGGGCCAACTGATGACGAGACGTTTCCCGAATTCGGTATGAGCACAGTAGATTTGAAGGCTCGTTTCATCGAGATCATTGCCATGCAGACTCTGTTGAGGCAAGTGATGGGCAGTGATGACCGGGCGCTGCTGCAGCGAGCACAAGCCCACGCCTACTACCTGCACATCACTGACCACCCGCCGCTCAGTGTCGTGCCTCCGGAACAGGAGGAACCGATCGCCGGCCGCACCGGCACCACCGCGGGCACGGGGTCCCTGCAACTGGTTCCCGTGCGCTATCGCAGTCCATCTCGGTCAGCGCAGTTCGGCGATGCGATCTCGAACGAGGGGTCATGACGGCCCCAATGGCGGCGACGGCATTGGTTGCGCCTACCTGTGGAGTCGCCGATCTTGCGACCCCTGGCGCAGCTCCTGCGACATCAACAATTCTGTTGCACCGCAGGATAACCCGGCATCCGAGGACCACCGCAAACACGACGCGCCGATCCTGGCTTTGGTATGAACTGACGTTGCGGCGCGGCCATCCCATCGACCTGTTCTTCCACGATGACCGACGCGACGCGGACCAACGTCGCATCGAGCACACCGCCACGGGCGTTTGTACGAAGTGTCCGATAGGGATCGCCCGCGCCGAGCGTGCGCCGTTGACACTCGACGACTGCGGGGTCTGGGGAGCAACGGATCCCCGCCAGCGTGACAGGTTTCGCTACCAGGTCCACGGATTCAACACTCCTGCCAGGCAGACGGTGCCGACTATCGACGCGATGGCTCCATGGCTTAGTGCACCCGCGCACGCGCGTGCACTAAGCCGGAATATCCCCACCCCGCTCAGGGATCAACCACCGCCATGGCGTCCACCGCCGTGCGGAGAAGCCCCGGGTGCTGCGGGTAGTAGACCGAGTCTTAGGGTAGCCGCACCCCGTCGCCTCGTCGGTGTCGACGACCATGCCCGCGGCAGGGTGAACCGCGCAAGGGAGTCACGCCGACAGCCAATCAGGAGCAACACGTGAATGACGCCCAGCTGCACAACCTGCTTGAAACCACCGCACTGCACCTCGGTCAGCGACTCGACGAGTTGTTCGATCTGGTCGACCTTGTACGCGTCCGGGTCACCGACCTAGCCGGCCGCGCGGCTGAGCGCCGCAAGCCCTTCGACCGAACCGTATTGGCCACCATTCGGCCTCTGTTGCAAGATATCCTCCGCCGTGACGAGCCACTCCTGGAAGGCATCGGCGTCGCCGTCGACCAGAACTCGCTGTCGGACGCACCCCGCTGGCTGGAGTGGTGGTGGCGAGACAATGCCGAAGAGAGCCATTTCATGGCCCACGTCCTGGACCCCCAAGCAGTTGGGTTCTACGACTACCAGTCGCGGGAGTGGTTCGTGCACCCGCTGGCCGACGACCATCCTCGCGCTATCGGCCCCTATGTGGATTCCGGTGGAGTCGACAAATACACCGTGACTTTGACCATTCCGGCGCCGCTGGCCACCGGCGGCAGGATTGTGGCCGGCGGCGACTTGTGCATCGCGGGTCTGGAGAGCTACGTGCTCGACCAACTGGGCTTCCGACAGCCTCCCGTTGCGCTGGTCGGCAACGGCCGGGTGATCGTGTCCAACAGCGGGCGCTATGTCAGCGGGTCGCGGCTACAGCCGCAGACCACGATTCACCACACCGCCGCGGTGCACTCTGCCCGCGATGAGCAGCTCACGTGGCGCCTCGTTGCGTTGGCGACTCCATGATCGGCTCCACCCAGTACATACTTGCCGATGCCAAGGTGGCCCCACTCGTCCCGGCACAGCTCACCGCCCGGAGGGGGTGGCGTGTTTGACGCTCTATTCATCCTATTCTGGATCGATGACGGGTCTCGAGTTTCTCGATAATCGGGCTCCATTTGCACTGGTTGGCTTACTGCGGACGAGTGAGTTCGAGGGGGCCAGCCGACCCGATCAGGTCACCCATCAGATCGAAACCGCCATCGCCGTCGGGCTAATAGGCGCTGGTGAGCGACTGCCGCCGGAGCGACAACTCGCCACCCAGTTGGGGGCGACCATGCTGCAGATCCGCCAATCGCTGGCAACGCTGCGAAAACGTGGGCTGATCGAGACTCGGCGGGGCCGCGGCGGCGGAAGCGTGGTGTGTGATACCTCGGCGGTCAGTCGCAGCGAAGTCGATCGTAGGCTGCGGGAACGCAGTACCGAAGAACTACGCGACCTGGGCGATTTGGCCGCATCGCTGGCTGGCTCGGCAGCGCGGTTCGCCGCCGCACGGGCCGAAGAGCCGGAACATGACCGCTTACTGTTGCTGGCGCGACAATTCAAGGAAGCCGACAACGTCCTAGACCTTCGGCGTGCCGACAGCCGCTTTCACATCGGACTGGCCATTGCCGCCCAATCACGCCGACTGACCACCGCGCTCGTACAGGTGCAGGGCGAGATGGCACCACTGCTGTGGGCACCATGCGACGACCTCGTTGACACCTCCGAAGCGGTCAACGCCCACGCCGAAATCGTCGAAGCGATCGCAGCCGGCGACGAGTATCGCGCGCAAGAAGCGGCCATGGCCCATGGGGGCCGCGAAACCGAACTGCTCGTCGATGCCCGGTTCGAGGTACTCCTGGGCAACAACGGTCGCCCCGCAGCCCCCTGAGGGTCGACCGCGCAGACAGCTACTAAAAGCAGCACACCAGACCAGAGCGCTCTGAAACAGGAGAGCACTCGATACCTGCTTGTCATGGAGCCGTGTGCGCCCTGATTGGGAAATACCCGAGCACTGTGTGGACCTGCCTGGCTGACATCGCGACCAGGTCCAGGAGCCAGGTGGCAATCCACCGCCTGCCTAAGGGCGCCATGGCAAAACTGCCCGCACTGCAACGCACCGGGCCAATCTGCAGGGCCGTGAGCCGGCACGAATAGGCTTGATTCGCAGGGCATTACACCTGCGCTCGACAACGCTGGTATCGGGCACGGCACTGCTCGACACTCTGAAACGCCGGTGCGCCGCGCGGGTCCCTGATCTCCGGCAACGGGATGGCGCGGTCGATGTCCTCGACAAACGACACGCCACAGCGAGGCAGTCCAACTCTACTCCACTCACAGTCCGACCAAACCGGATGACTACGAAATGTATACGTACACTGTGCAATTCACCGATCTCCTACTGAGGCGTGAGATGATGTCGCCGCAGAGCGCTCGCATCGGGCTCTGATGGAAGCGGATCCCCGACCTTTGCTGGCCCGCTGTGTCAGCGGATCACTCATCCACTGATCCAGTTGAATGACGTTACCCTGCAAGAACATTAGATGACCATAAGACTGAAAAGCAGCCCAACCGATACCCGACGATCAATCAACTTGACGTGCCAAGTGATCCACCGCTCTCATAGCAGACCGGACGAGATAAACTGCCGTACAGCCTATTTCAACGTCAGCAGGTGAAAGTGTCGACAAACAGGACAGGCGGCAATACGGTTTCGTTCGCCGCCAGCAGTGCGGCAAAAATCGCGCTCGCGAGTTGTTCGGCGTCGAAATCGGGGTTGTCGGTCTGACTTCGGGCGTAGTGGATGTTCCAGGCGGCGCGGCCACGGCCACGGCATGTCTATGTGAATGTCTGTCCACCCACTAGCGGGCATGGTCCACAGCGGTCATGCGCGAAACCGTTTAGTTTCAATAGTTTCGAGCAGGCAGTCCGGATACCAGCGTCCTGGCGGCGGAAGGGCTCGGGGGTACGAGCGGTCGATGTGGCGGCACAGCTAGGCGTGACCGGGAGCGCCCCTATGTCTCTATCGATCATTGCGTCACTCATCGCCGTCGAATTAACCAGCCGCATAACGGATCCCGAGTACTTCCTGGTGGGGCAAAGAGGGCGATCGCTCGCGAGGCGACCCGTGAGCGCGCGTGGTCGCCAGTGCCGGTCGGTCTTACCGAGTGTCGGACACCACCTCCCCTAGGGCAGGTTTTCAGCGGCCTCCGAGTCTCGCCATGTGACCCTTGACACAGGCGCGTCCACGTTGTTTCATAAATATCGCGAAACAAAGTTTCACATCCGAATATTATGAACCCCGGAAGGACGGCCCATGGATCACCACGCCACAGGGGCGCTGAGGTCGCGAGGAGCGATAGCATGACGCATTTGGATCGGACCATGCCGGATGACTCGGGTGGTGACGGTGATTCCGTAGAGGCTTTTGGGTATGCGCAGGAACTTCCGCGCGTATTGAAACTGTGGACAAACTTCGCCATCGGGTTCGCCTTTATTTCGCCCGTTGTGGGTTTGTATACCGTCGTTGTTCTTGGGACGCAGACCGCAGGGCCAGCGTGGGTCATGGCTATGCCCGTTGTCATTGGTTGTCAGTTATTGGTGGCACTTGTTTACACTCAACTGGCCGAGCGTTGGCCGATATCTGGCGGCATCTACCAGTGGTCGCGTAGACTTATTGGAGCCCGATACGGTTGGTGGGCCGGTTGGGTCTACATTTGGGCGTTGACAATCACTTTGTCTACTGTCGCGTACAGCGGTGGACTATTCTTGGCCGGATTCTTCGGAATTGATAACCCATCACTGACCGAGAGAGTTGTTTTCGCATTAATTTTGATGGCCATTTTCACCTTTGTTAATGCTATCGGACTTGATCTCCTCAAGTGGACACTGAACATTGGAATCGCCGCTGAGGTCATAGCCACCCTGGGCATAAGCCTCGCCTTGATCACTTTCTTTCGCGAGCACCCCTTTAGTGTGCTGTGGGACACTAGTCTACGACCGGACGGCACGGCATGGTGGCCTGCATTCATCGCGGCGATCGCGATTTCTGGGTGGATTATTCTTGGCTTCGATGCCTGCGGCAGCCTAGCGGAGGAGACTCAGGATCCCAAGAGAGATGTGCCGCGGGCAATCTTGATTTCGCTCTTCACAGTTGGCTTGGTGGATTTACTCGGGGCCGCTGCGCTGATGCTTGCGTCGCCCGACCTTGGCGCCATAATTAGCGGAGAAGTGCCCGATCCAGTCTCGACCGCGGTGGAAAGTTCGCTCGGTGCTTGGGCCGCTAAGCCGTTCCTTGCCGTTGTTATCGTATCGTTCACAGCGTGTGGAATCGCGGTTCAGGCGAGCACAGTTCGCGTCCTCTTCTCATTCGCGCGAGACCGCATGGTGCCTTTCTCAACCATTTGGAGTCGAGTCTCTAAGCGCAACCACTCGCCAGTCTATGCAACCTTGCTGATAGGAGCGCTGGCTTCGCTTGCCTTCATTTATGCGAATGCGTTATCCGTTCTCGTTTCATTCGCTACCGCCGCGTACTATGTGTCGTTCTTGGCGCCAGTCGCGGGCGTTCTCTACGTACGCATGAAAGGGCGGTGGAGCTCGGAAGGAAGGTGGAGTTTTGGGAAAGTGGGAGTCGCAATAAATATCCTGGCCGCCGCCTGGCTTGTATTCGAACTGATCAATATAGCCTGGCCGCGGAACTCCGCTCTCCCGTGGTGGCAGAACTGGGCTGTGGAGGTAGGGTTCGTCGCATTTGGTCTCATCGGACTCATTTACTTCTTAAAGGCGCGCCCCGATCGTATGTTCACAACGGACAGTGCCACCATGGCCGGCGTCCCGCTGGAAGTCCTAGAAGTCGAGGCGGATAAGAAACAGCGAAACCTGGCCCGGGCGGGTGAGGCCGGGCACTAAAGGAAGCCATGGATTTGCGGTGATCGCCAGCCCAATGGATTTCGCCGTCATATTTCGCGCGTGACCCCTTAGTCCCCCGGTAGAACCGGGCTGCAGATTTGACGATGACACCCGTTATTGCGAGCCCGGCTACGGGGTCTTCTTAAGGCCGGGTCGGCCCGGCCTTTCAGCGGCCAACGGTGATGGACTCGCCGATCAGCCGTACATCAGTTAGACGAAGCACCACCAACCCTTTCTGAACCGATAGGAGAACAGGTAATGAGTAAGGAAGAACGCCCGTCAATCGAAGGCTTTGATCGTACGCAACTGCAGGGAGTTAAGAATCTCGATCTCTTGGCGGCGATTCCCACAAACGTTGAAGAAGAGGCGGTGGCCCGTGGTATCGCGCTCGGTTTGGAGGCGGCAGAGTCGATAAGCGACAGAAGAATCTCGACGTTCAGCAGGGGTGCGCAACCAGCGTTTGCGGGAATTAACACTTTCCTTAAGGCTCCGTACTGCGAAGATATTCATGATGTCGGAAATTATGAGGTTGCCATCTTGGGCGAGCCGTTCGACATGGGTACAACGTATCGATCGGGCTGTCGATTTGGGCCCCAGGCAGTGAGGAGGATTTCCGCACTGTATGACTCCTATAACTTGGATATGGCAGTCGATTTGGCGCAGGAATTATCCATCTGCGACGCGGGGGATGTCTTCGTCATTCCCTCAAATATCGAAAAGTCGTTCGACCAGATGGACCGTGCTGTCTCTTACATCATCAATGAAGGGGTTTTCCCAGTAATGGTTGGTGGCGATCACTCGATCGCCTACCCCAACATACGAGCCATCGCCCGGCAGACGGAGGGCAATATCGGAATTATCCACTTTGATCGGCATATTGACATCCAAGAGTCTGACATGGACGAGCGGATGCATACGACTCACTTCTTCCATGCGACAAATCTTCCTAACGTTCCGGCTAAGAACCTGGTGCAGATAGGAATCGGAGGATGGTACGGCTCTCGACCGGGGCTCAAGGTCGCAAAGGATCGCGAGACCACCGTTATGACAATGGGAGACATTGAAAATCTAGGTATCGATAAGGCTGTCGATGCCGCCCTGGAGATCGCCTGGAAGGGTGTCGAGAAGGTATATCTCTCGTTTGATATCGATGTGGTCGACGGCGGAATGGCGCCCGGCACAGGCTCGCCAGAGCCGGGTGGATTGCTTCCACGCGAAGCGCTCAGGGCATTGAGCAGGGTCGCGCAAGAAGGGATCTGCGGTATGGAGGTAGTCGAAATTGCTCCGCCATACGACACCAGTGACTCCACCGCGCAGCTGGGCTGTAGAGCCATCATGGATGTGCTCGGAACCCTTGTCGCCAATGGCCATTTGGGCTCACGAGCCTCCAAATAGTTCGCGCCGTCCGGGTTCACTGGTCGTCCCACTGAAGATTGTCTGATCAGTGCCTATGTGTTCGATCCGTCGAGGCGAACGATATTTCGTCGACGTAGTACGCGGGCGAACAGGGTTGTCATCCGACAGGACGAGGTAACGAAGGGGCCGGCCAGTAGCCCGGGCCGGCGGAGGGGGCGTTACCGGTAGGCACAAAACCGGCTTCGTTGACAAGAAAGCGTGAGATGACCTACCGAACCAGCCGCCAGCGGCACGCGGAATTGGGTCCGCATTTCCACTTCTTCGAAGCCAACCGAGCGCGGCGCATCAATCGAAGCGCCGCGCTCGGAATGCGTCAAGGAGTCCAGCCTGGGATGCGGGGAGCGGGTGAGCGGATAGTCGCCCGACAGAACGAGGTAACCAACAGTCCGACCAGTATCGAACCGAGCGGAGGACTCGTGTGACCAGCATGCGCCAAAACCGGGTTCGTTGTGAAGGAGGCGTGAGATGACCTATCGCAGCAACCGCCAGCACTGCGTCGAATCATATGGAGGCCCACTGCCGGCGACGGAGTCCGACTGGTCGGCACTGAGTTTCTGGCCAAAGTCGAGACTGTCGCAACAGTGTGCAGCGACCAAGCTGTCTTCGGTGACGGCAATACAAGGGGAGAAAGCATGACCGTCCACGACGGAGTGTCAGTCCACAGCTTCGCACAGTTCCGACGCAGCCTCTCGGGTGCTGACCGTCGCTCACTGGTGGGGATGTACGGGTTTATCGTAGCGCTGCACCTGGTGGGGTTCGGGGTGCTGTTCGCCTTCGTCCTTCCGCGGCATTACCAGCTGGGTGGCGATCATCCTGTTTTCACCCTGGGGGTGGGAATTTTGGCCTACACCTTGGGACTTCGCCATGCCTTCGACGCCGATCACATCGCCGCCGTCGACAACACCACCCGCAAACTGCTCGCCGAGAACATCGACAACGGCATTGAGCGCAAGCCCCTGTCAGTCGGGTTCTGGTTCTCCCTGGGCCACTCCACGATTGTGTTCACCCTGACCTTCCTGCTGGCGCTGGGGGTGCGGGCGCTGGTCGGCCCGGTGGAGGACGAAGACTCGCCACTGCACACCATCACCGGCGTAATCGGCCCTTCAGTGTCGGGAGTGTTCCTGTGGATCATCGGAATCATCAACCTGATCGCATTGATCGGCATCATCAAGGTGTTTCGGGAACTGCGCCAAGGCCGCTACGACGAGACCGCCCTGGAACGCCAACTCGAATCCCGAGGCTTGATGAACCGATTCTTGGGTGGCCTGACCAAATCGGTGACCAAGCCGTGGCACATCTACCCAATCGGGGTTCTCTTCGGTCTCGGGTTCGATACCGCCACCGAAGTCGGGCTGCTGGTGATCGCTGGTGGCGCCGCCGCATTCAGTCTGCCGTTCTATGCGATCCTCGTCCTTCCGGTCCTGTTCGCCGCCGGCATGTGCCTGATGGACACCACCGACGGCGCCTTCATGAACTACGCCTACGGGTGGGCTTTCGCCAAACCAGTGCGCAAGATCTTCTACAACCTCACCATCACCTCCCTTTCGGTAGCGGTGGCGTTGATCATCGGCTCCATCGAACTCATCGGGGTGCTCGCCGACCGCTTGCATATCGACTCCGGTCCACTGGCCGCAGTCGCCGCCATCAACCTTGACTACGCCGGCTATTTGATAGTCGGACTGTTCATCGTCTCGTGGCTGATCGCTGTGTCGGTGTGGAAATTTGGACGCATCGAACACCGCTGGTCCGCCAACCTCGCCGACTAACCACGACTAACCACCGGTGGCCGCGGGCCGCGCCACCGCGGCCACCCCGGATCCGCCATCTAGTAGGGCCATCGAACGCGAATAAGGCGCTGACGGTGTTACCGCTGCAAAACCCTGCAGGGCAGTGTCCGGCAGATACCCCTTCGACGGAGTGATAACCATCGACACACTTGGTACGGAATCGTTGTTGCAGGTTCTCGCGGACCAGTCAAAAGCTCGTCACAATAATTGGCCGAGCGCGGGAAAGCGCTGACCTGCATGCCTGCATCCGCCTGCGGGGAGTTGCACCGACAGTCCGCTTATCCATTGCCGTCGACGCGCGACCTAGTCGCGGCGATCGACTCGCAGTTAAGCGCTCACCTAGATGTCCGCCGCCGCGACGCCGTTTACCTCGGTTCCGACTACGAAGCGCTCATTGTCGCACTGGTGCGATTTGTCCTGGTCGGCGGCAAGCGATTGCGCCCTATGTTTGCCTACTGGGGATGGCGAGCAGTGTTGCCGGAGAACTCCCGTCCATCGCCCACCGAGGTGGAGGACCTTTTGCTGTTGTTCTCAGCTTTGGAGCTATTGCAGGGTTGTGCATTGCTGCACGACGACGTCATCGATCGATCCGAGCAACGTCGAGGTAATGCCACTGCGCACATCGCATTTGCGAACCTGCACCGCGCTAACGGGTGGAGTGGTTCAGCAGAACAGTTCGGTCTCTCCGCCGCGATCCTCATGGGAGACCTGTCGCTGACATGGGCTGACGACATCGTCGCTTCGGCGCCAATATCGCGCGACGCCCATCAGAGGGTTCAAAACGTGTGGTCGAAATTGAGAACTGAGATCCTTGGTGGCCAGTTCCTCGACATCGTTGCTGAATGCAGCAACAACGAATCGATCGTTGCAGCCATGAAGGTAAACATGTACAAAACGGCAGCGTATACCGTTGCGCGTCCGCTACAGCTTGGTGCGGCCGCGGCGGCGGATAGACCGGACTGTCAAAAAGTCTTTCACTCCATCGGCATGGCCTTCGGCATCGCCTTTCAGCTACACGACGATATTCTCGATCTTTTCGGTGATCCGGCGCTGACGGGCAAGGCTCGCGGTCAAGATCTGCGGTGCGGCAAGCGTACGGTCTTGCTAGCGGAAGCAATTGCGCGTGCCGATAGTTCAGTCCCAAAAGCTGCCAATCACTTGCGAGGCATCCTCGGTTCCAATCTCAGCGAAGCGGAGGTGGCTGACTGCGCCGCATTAATCGAGACCCTGGGTGCACGCGCCGCTGTCGAAGAGCGCATCAACTCGCTAGTACAGCAAGGCCTTCATGAGCTTGATGCCGCGCCGGTCGACCCCGCCGCGCGAGCTGGCCTCCGCCAACTAGCGGCAAACTTGTGCACTCCCATCCTGGCCGCTCCGACGCGGCCCATTGATCCGACCATCTCGTAACTGCGAGTGTGTGCTTGAATCGCGTTGACTTGAACTGAGATCCGCGACCGGAGTGCAGAATGCAGCCGGAAGCTACTGGCGTCGAGTCGGTCCGGTAGCGTCGCCTGCCGTGGGTATCCTTCTTGCGCTGGGCGCGGCGAGCATGTACGGGCTCTCCGACTTCCTAGGTGGTGTGCTGTCCCGGCGGACCTCGGTCTGGCGGGTGGCGTTCGCGGTCCAGCTCAGCAGTACGGTCGTCCTGACGCTGGTGGCACTGGTCTTCGGTGGTGCGCCCAGCGGCGCGGCACTGGCGTGGGGTGCTCTGTCCGGCGTCGGTTCCGGGGTTGGCACCGGGTTCCTGTACCGCGGACTTGCCAATGGGCGGATGAGCGTGGTGGCGCCGTTGTCGGCGGTGGGCGCGGCCGCCCTGCCGGTCCTGGTGGGTGTCGTCACAGGGGAGCGACCTAGCGTTTTGGCTTGGGTCGGCATCGTCTGCGCCCTGCCGGCCATCTGGCTGATCGCCTCCGGCGAGGGCGACGAAAATATCGGGGGCGGGCACGTCGCCCGGCGCGGAACCGGCGTGCTCGACGGGATCGTGGCCGGCATCAGCTTCGGGTTCCTGTTTGTGGCGCTGGGGCAGGTGCCCGAGGGCTCCGGGCTGTTCCCGGCCGCACTCAGCCTGGGGGTATCGGTGGTGGTCATCGCGGTGCTGGCCAGCATATTGCGTCAAAGCTGGCTGCCGCGGGACCGGTACGCCGTGACAGCGTTGGCGGTCGGCGTGGCCACTGCGGTCGCCACCATGCTGTTCCAGCTCGCCACGCAGTCCGGCCTGCTCGCGATCTCGTCGGTGTTGTCCTCGTTCTACCCCGCGTTCACCGTCCTGCTGGCGGTGGTGGTGTTGCGCGAGCGCATCCACCCGGGGCAGGCGTTCGGGCTGGCGATGGCCGCCGGGGCGGTGGGCCTGGTCACCCTCGGCTGAACCGAGGGAATCTGCCAATTCAGGATCGTCGGATGTCCACTCCTCGGGGGCGCGCCTGATCGGCAATGCGATTGAGCATCCACCGCACGATGACCCGGTGGCCGCCGGACCCGATGACGAGGGCGCGGTAGATCTTCCCGTGGAGTCGGGGGAACGCTGCCCAGGTCTGCGATCGCACCCGAGTCCGGTTCGGCGCCAGCACATCCAGTTCGAAGACCCATTCGTAGATCGAGAACGGGTGGCGCCCGGCGAGAACGAGGCGCTCGGGCGGGCGGCGCTCGGCGATCCGGAATCCGAGCGGTGCGCGTGGGTCGGTCGGGCTGCCGCACAGGACGCGTAGAACCGCGGCCCACGTTGTCGCCGCATCGGCGTCGATGGTTGTGGCATGCTCATCGATGTAAGGTAAACGTTCCATATAGAAGGACCATACTAGATCGTGGCACCTCCGCGGAAGCATGAAACCGATGCAATCCTGGACGCGACGCGCGCGCTCGTCCTGACCGACGGGCCGCGGGCGGCCAGCGTTGCCGCGATCGCCAGGGCCAGCGGCGCGCCTGCGGGCACGCTGTATCACCGATTCGGCAACCGCGACGGCATCCTGACCGCGGCGTGGCTACGGGCTCTGGAGCGGTTCCAGTCGCGGGCGATGGCGGCAGCGGGGGATACGTCCGTGGATTCGGCGGTGGCGATGGGGGTCGCGGCGGTCCGGTTCGCCCGGGCCACACCCGAGGACGCCCGGCTGCTGCTGACCATTCGGCCCAGTGACCTGCTCGACGGCGAGCCGGATGTGAACTTCGAGACTCGGCTCGCCACCATGAACGCTCCGCTGATCGGACGGTTGCGAGAGCTGGCTCGCGGGGTGTTCGGCAGCGACGACACCCGCACCATGGACGCCATTGCGCGGGCGGTCGTCGACCTGCCCTATGCCGTAGTGCGCCGGCACGCCGATGATGCCGAGTTACCGGTCTGGCTGGAGGAGGACCTGGCGCAGGCCGTGCGTGCGCTGCTGTCGGTCGATCTGACCGGTTAACCGGGTTCGACGGTGATCCGGGCGTTCTGCGCGGTCTTGACGACGGCGCGAGCCAGTACCGATCCTGGTTCGGCGGCGCTGGTGACCAACGCGACCGTGGCCGTCACCGCCGGGTTTTCCAGCGGCACCACTCGCACTTCGGCGGGCGGGCGCAAGGTACGCAGCCAGGTTTGTGGCACGATGCTGGCCCACCGGCCGGTGTTGACGTGCGCCAGCAGTGAGACGACCGAATCCGCCTCGAGCCGTGGTGTGAGCGTGAGGCCGTGGGCAGTCAAGGCATCGTCGAGGAGCTGACGTCCCCTCATGCCCGTGTTCAGCAGGCACAGCGGCAGTTCCGAGGCATCGGCCCAGGTCGCCGGATTTGGTTGGCTCGTCAGCAACTCGCTGCTGGCGATGAGCACCTGTCGCTCCTGGTACAGCGGTGTGACGAGCAGGCCGGCGGTGTTCTGACCGTCCGGATAGATGATGCCCGCGTCGAGTTCGAACCGGCAGATGCGCTCGACGATCTCCGCCGAGCGCAGGCTGCTCTCCAATTGCACTCGTACCAAAGGATGTTCGAGGCAGAACGGGTCGGTGAGCAAGGCCACCGTGCTGGACGCGGCCGGGATGACGCCGAGACGCAGTTCGCCGGTCAGACCCGTCTGCAGTGCGGCGACTTCTTGGATGAGCGCATCGTGGTCGGCCAGGATCCGCCGCGCCCACAGCACGAGCCGCTCACCTTCCGGGGTGAGCCCGTCAAAGCTCTTTCCGCGCCGCACCAACGGAACCTTCAGCTCGTTCTCGAGCTTGCGGATGGCCTCGGACAGTGCCGGCTGCGATACATAACACGCCGCGGCCGCTCGGGCAAAGTGCTTCTCCCGAGCGAGCGCCACGAAGTATTCGAGCTGGCGAAAGAGCATGAACCATTTGACCACGCCTGATAAGCGTCACCTATCACCGTGCTGAAACTTCCCTTGGACACTTACATTTACATTTCCCGGCGGTCAGACTGAACGCATGGACAACGAGATCAACGTGACGGTCACGTCCTGCGTCGTGCGGGTGACCGACCTGGACCAGTCAGTGGCGTTCTACCGCGATATCTTCTCGTGCCAGGTTGCTGTGCACTCCGAAGACATGGCATTGCTGTTGACCTCCAAGGGTTTCCAGATCTATCTGCACGCCAAGGAGCCCTTCGTGGTGCGCGGCAACGGGGTGCTCGGCGTGCACCACCTGGTGTGGTCCACCGACAGTGAGTCTGACCTGCAACAGATCACGCAACGCCTACAGGCGTACGACCCGGCGACCTACGTCCATACCGACGCCGCGACGGGGCTGACCTTTGTGGACGCGTGCGGCCCGGACTCGGAGCGGATCATCGTCACGCATCCCAGTCCGCGTGAGCTGCCCCGCTCGGCCATCGCGGACCGGTTCCGCAGCTGACCTACCGGTGTCGACGCGGTTTTCGGCACAGGTTGTTCACTGCGTGGTTCCCTTCAAGCTTCCGATCGACAATTCGCTGTCCGGTGTGGCACCCCGTGGCAGTGGCGGTGGATCGTCGAGGAAATCGACTGTGGGCGTGAAGAACAGACCGCCGGTGACGGCGGTGGAGAAATCCAGGATGCGGTCCGTGTTGCCGGGTGGATCGCCCAGAAACATGTTGCGCAGCATGCGTTCGGTGACCTTCGGAGTGCGAGCGTACGCAATGTAATAGGTACCGGATTCCTTTCGCCCCACCTCACCAAATGGCATGTTGTGCCGGACGATCTTGAGTTCGGTGCCGTCGTCGTCGGTGATGACGTTGAGTGCCAGGTGGGAATTGCGCGGCTTGTCGGCGTCGGGGAATTCGATGTCCTCGAGTTTGGTGCGCCCGAACGCACGTTCCTGTTCTGTCACCGACAGCGCATCCCAGTCCGTCATGTCGTGCAGGTACTTCTGCACGTGCACGTAGCTGCCGCCGCGAAAGTCGGGGTCCTCGTCCCCGATGGCGGTCGAACTGACTGCCAGTGCACCGCCGGGGTTTTCGGTGCCGTCGACGAATCCGAGCAGATCCCGGTTGTCGAAGAACCGGAAGCCGTGCACCTCGTCGACCACCGTGATCGCGCCGGACATCGCATTGTGGACATGGCCCGCCAGCGCGAAGCAGACATCCATGCTTTCCCCACGGATGTGGAAGAGCAGGTCACCCGGCGTGGCCGGGGCGCGGTGCCGCGGTCCGTCGAGTTCGATGAAAGGGTGCAACTCAGCAGGGCGCGGCCCGCCGAACAGCCGATCCCAGGCGGCAGAGCCGATCGAGGTGACCATCGACAGATGCTTGGCCGGGTCGCGGAATCCCACAGACCGGACCAACCCGGACAGATTGCCGAGCGCGTCATGCACGGCGGCCTCGCCGCCCACGTCGATGGTCGCCACCAGAAAGGCCGCGGCGGGGGTCACCGGCATCAGTACGGGTTGCGGTTGCACCGCGCCGCTGCGCTCCGGTGTCGCCATCTGTCGTCTCCTCATTCGCGCGCCGAGGGCCTGACCCGACGATACGCACGGCCCGACGATGGTGCCCAGCCCGTCCAATGTGCTGTCGGCGCAGACAAAAGTGGTTGTTAGCCATCACAATCCGAGACCGGATACTCGGCGCAGCGAAGTACGCTCGGATTCATGACCAATAAGAATGAACGTGAGGAAGCGATCGAAAAGGAGGAAGAGCGTCGCGAGGCAGAACGCGAACGTCTGGAGAAGGAGGAAGAGCGTCGCCTCCGTTAGCCACCGTTTCAGTGTCGGTGATCATGTCGCCTGGAATTCCGAAGCCGGGCGGGTCAGCGGCACGGTCATCGAGGTCCACACTCAGGACGTGGACTACAAGGGCTACACCCACCACGCGAGCCCGGACGAGCCTCAGTATGAAATCAAGAGCGACAAGACCGACCACATCGCGATGCACAAGGGCTCGGCGCTGACGAAGCTTGAGCACTGATCGGTATCGCCTATCGATCATTCGAAATCACGTCTTGGACGCCGTCGGGTCCATCGCAACAGACTGGAACCTCCACCAGCGCGGATCGTATTCGACGAGGAGGTACTCATGGTTGAGCCGACGCAGCCCGCAGAGCCGGATCGTTGGCGTACCCATCCGGAGTTACCGTCGATGTGGCAGGAAGTCGTTTCGGTCGGTCCAGCGCTCGTCGTTGCAGGGTGGCGTTGGTTGCGGGGCGACGTCGCCGACAAATGACGGGAACGTTTGCGGCACATCAGAGAAGCGTCTGTTGCTCAGGCGGATAGGACACCGACGTGCCGTGGACCTGCGCGAAACGGGTGAGCTTGTGCATCCGATAGTCGGTGGCGGACAAGATCTCCACGACGGGAACACCGTGCGCGTAGAGCGCATCGGCGACCAACGAGCGGTGGCAGCGCCACGGCACTGCTTCGGCGCACATGATGCACGTGGGCTTTTCGTGGCCGAGCACGATCAGCGCTTCGATCGCGTGCTGGAACGCCTCGGTCTGCATGTAATCGGCGTAGCCGCGAAAGCTCTTGTTCTTCCACCCCGTATTGGGTGAATCCTTTCGGGTGTGCCGCAGGCCACCCAACGCCGGCAGCGGCATGTATTCGATGCCGTGGGCCCTCAAGCTGCCGGATAGCTCGCTGTCGTTGAACTGCGGGTTATGGCGCGAACGCGGAATCGTGCGGATGTCCGCGAGTCGCTCGATGCCGTAGCTCTTCAGCAGGTCGACAAAGGCCTCGATCGGTAATGTCGAATGCCCGACGGTGAAGATCGCACCGACGGGCCAGTGTGCTTCGCGTGGCGGAGGAGCGCTCATCCAGCCGAGATGGCCTCCGGTCTGGTTCTAAGCCTGGACGATTCGCGGGTCGTCGGGCTGGACTTCGCATTGCACCATCGCGTCGGCGCGGTCGGGATCGTCGGTCAGCCGCTCGTGGCCGAGTACGACTGCTGCCGGTCGGACCACTGTGCCGGTGCCGCACCCCGTCCATTGCACTGTGACGCCTTGCGGTTGCGGTGACGACTGGGTGAGCGCTCCCTCTCGCGCGGTGTCCACCGGTGCCACGTGATAGGTGCGGATATCCTCGGACACCCCGTCAACGCTCGTCACGGTGTACGCGAAGATGGCGACACGTTCTCCTTCGGCCGGGTGGCCGGCCAGCCAGGGATCGTCGGCCATGCCCCCTGAAGGATTTCCGATCGTCTTCGCGCTGATCGTCACGTCACCCATGCTGTGTCCCCGATCCGGTTGACCCGTCTGCAGCCTATTGCGCAGGCGAGGCTGCAGACGGATCAACCGGCGAGGTCTGTGCTTGAACTCAAACCCGATTGTGCGTGACGACAGATCGGATCAGGACTTCTTGGTCTCCCAGAAGATCTTGGCGATCTCATCGATCTTGTCGAGGAGCTGTTGTGCCACCTCGGGGTCGGCCGAGCCCTTGGTACCGGACGCGCCGGCAAGCTTGGTCGCCTCGTTCACCAGCTGATGCAGCTGGGGGTACTTCTCGAAGTGGGGCGGCTTGAAATAGTCGGTCCACAGCACCCAGAGGTGGTGCTTGACCAGTTCCGAACGCTGTTCCTTGATGATCAGCGAGCGGGTGCGGAACTCGGGGTCCTCATTGGCCTGGTACTTCTCCGCGATGGCCTTGATTGATTCGGCCTCGATCCGCGCCTGGGCCGGGTCGTACACACCGCAAGGCAGATCGCAGTGTGCACTGGCAATGACGCGAGGGGCGAGGAAGAACGGCAGTCGCATATGACTCTCTCCTGTACCAACATGAAAACTGCTGTGCGGGTAGGTAGCCCACGCACAGAGCGGATCGACCGTCGCTGCGTCGACTCCTTGCTGCGACATTACTCCTGCACCTGCTGACCAGGCTGGCGAAGTGGCAAACGTGCCTTGCGGCAATCCGGACCTGGTCGCGTACGGTTCGGTCGTGACCTGGCCGCGGAGCGTGAAGGTGATTGCGACGCTCGTCGCCACAGCGGGTATCGGCTGGGTGCGGTCGCGGGTGTTCACCGTCGGAGTTTCCGGTCCGTCGATGGCGCCGACGTTGCGCGACGGCGACGCGCTCGTGGTCTACCGGGTGCGGCGGGTACGACCTGGTGACGTGGTGATCGCGCGGTTCAACAGCCGGCCTGATCTGCTCGTGGTCAAACGGGCCATCCGGCCGTACTGCGGCGGGTGGTGGATCGAGGGTGACAACCCCCTAGTCGCCGACGACTCCCGTAAGTACGGCGAGGCTGTCGTGACGGCCCGGGTCCTGTTCCGGTATTGGCGCGCAGCGCCTTGAGCCTCAAGGGTCACGACACGCCGAGGCCCGCACCATTGAATTTGCCGCTGTATCGGCGATCGGTCAGCGACTCGGTACGGTTGATCCTGCTGGCCGCGCCGGCGCAGCGCCATCAGCGAGGCCGGCGTCCTGGCCGACCTGTGAGTGAGGTCAAGTGAACGAGGCGAGGATCGCGGAACTGGCATCGTGGGCCCAGAGCCGTCTTGCCGATCTCGTCGATCAGGCCTATGTCGCCACAATCGAACGCATTCCGCTGTACCGCACGGGAGATCTCGTCTCTTCGAGGGAGCTTCGCGAGTCCATCACGCAAAACCTGCACTTCGTCCTCAGTGCGGTGGCGCACCCAGACACGGATGTCGATCTCACCGTCCCGGCCGCAACGGGTCGTCGCCGGGCGCAGCAAGGTGTTCCGTTACCGGAGGTCCTACGCGCGTACCGCGTCAGTTTTTCGACGCTGTGGGAAGCGCTGGTTGCCCGGGCCCGGTGTGCTGCGCACCAGCAAGACACCGATGCCCTGTTGGCTGCGGCCAGCACGATCTGGCAGCTGACCGACGAACATGCGGTAGCACTTACCGAGGCCTACCGCGCCACGACAGCCGAGCTGCTGGTGGGACGCCAGCAGCGCCGGTCGGCTCTGGTCGAAGCGTTGTTCACCGGCCACCCGAGCCCGGACGGCGGCCCGGCGGAGGCGGCCACCCTCCTCGACCTGCCGCCCGACGCAACGTTTGTCGTCGTCGCCGCGGACACCAAGGGCCTCGCCGAGGAGAGCCTTCCCGGTATCGAACGTCGTCTCGCCGAGCACGGTGTCGCCTCGGCCTGGCGTCTGACCCCGGCGCTACAACTCGGTGTGGTTGCCCTACGGGCGGACCAGCACGCTGAGGCGATCACCGTGATGCGCCGGTCCGCGACTGCGCGAACCGGCGTGAGCCCCGAATACCGGTCGTTGGCCGATACGCCACGTTCACTGCAGTTGGCGAGGTCGGCGTTGGCCATGCTCGCACCGGGCACGCGCGATGTACGCGTTTTCACCGCGAATCCGTTGGAGGCTCTCCTCGCGCGCACACCCGACGAGGCGCGACGCCTCGTGCGCCTGGTTCTCGGGCCGGTGCTGGAGCTGTCGCATGACGATGGCGGCGTGCTACTCGACACGCTCATCACCTACATCGAGAACGACGGATCGGCCGAATCGGCCGCGAAACTTCTGCACTGTCATCCGAATACCGTTCGGTACCGGCTACGCCGGTTACACGAACTCACCGGTCGTTCACTGATGGATCCACCAGGCGTCGCCCAACTGGCTACCGCCGCTTACGCGCTGAGATTGACTCCTGGCCTGACGGACTCCGATGCTGTCGACAACTGACGGGTAGCGGTCATGTCGCCATGGGCTGCTCCGGCGTCGGCTCCTTGATGATCAGCGCGACCACAATCGCGGCCACGACGCCGATGATGGTGTCGATACCACGATCGGTGAGCAGCGCGAGTGGTTCGGCGGGTTGGGCGAGATCGGTCATCAGCATGATCAGCGGGGTAAAGAATCCCAGCGCAACCGCGTGGTGGTGCGCCATGAACAGCTCGGTGGGAAACAGCAGCGCCATCAGGCAGATCGCCAGCACGTACTCGCTGGGTTGCGGGATGAGCACGACCGCGGCCACAACGAGGCCGACAAAGGTTCCGCCGAGGCGATGGATACCGCGCCGGATGCGCCCGCTGGTGTCGGCGGCGGCAAGCGGACCGGCAGCGGCGGCCATCGCCCAGTTGGCGTGGTCGACACCCAGGAACAGGCCGGCTGTCCCGGCCGCCGTGATGGCGATCGCGTAGCGGCTCGCGTGGATCAGCACGTCGCGGTTATCCGGTATCCGAATGCATGACCGCGGCTCCGATCCGGGGGTCGCATCGAGAACGCCGAGCAGTATGCACAGCAAAGCGGTTGCGGCACATATGAATATCCCGGTCCACGGCGACACCCGGCCCGCAGGGACTGTGGCCACCGCTCCGAGGGCGAACAGACCGTAGAACGGGCCTGCGGGTCTGAGTGCGAGGCGATCCGTCGCGGCCGAACCGACTGCCGCGAACACCACGGCGGCGAGGACGAGAACCCATGGTGCGACGTGGGAGTCGGCCAGCGCGACACCGATGGCCACGCCGAGAGTCAGGATCACGGCGCCCTGGGTCTGTTCTGTGAGCCGCCGTTTTCGTGGTTCGACCCGTCCGTACATTCCGGTGATCGCACCGAACACCGCGTAGATGATCAGGTCGGGGCGCCCGGCCCACAGCAGTGCGACGCCGGGAACGGCCAGTCCGAGCGCGACGCGCAACGCCGGGCGGTGATCGCCCATCGGCGGGGTCATGGCGATGCGCACCCGGGTGTACACCTCGACGGTGCGCATGGCTCACTCCGATCCGGTGAAAAAGATTGACGGACAACAGTAATCAGGCTGCCCAACCGGAGGGCGGGCGTCAAAGCGGAAGTTCCGAGCCGTTGATCGGTGATGCCTATCGATGCAGCTTGTCGGCTATTGATCGACGCTGCCTATCACGCGGTCGGAGGCAGGTCTTGGACGCGATCGCGGTCGCGGGAACAGGCTGTAACTGTCCGAATTCCCCGACAAAACCGTTCGCCGACAGGGAGTAATGATGGCCAAGATCCTGTGCGTGCTGTACCCCGACCCCGTGACCGGGTATCCGCCGGTCTATGCGCGGGACTCCATCCCCATCCTTGAGGCATACCCGGACGGTCAGACCCTGCCCAGTCCATCTGCCATCGATTTCACCCCCGGTCATCTGCTCGGCTGCGTATCGGGCGAATTGGGGCTGCGGAAGTATCTGGAGGCCGAGGGGCACGAGTTGATCGTGACGTCGGACAAGGACGGCCCCGATTCGGTGTTCGAGAAGGAACTTCCGGACGCGGATGTGGTTATCTCCCAACCATTCTGGCCTGCTTACCTCACCGCGGAGCGCATCGCCAAGGCGCCTAGGCTCAAGCTTGCGCTCACCGCGGGGATCGGTTCCGACCACGTCGACCTGGACGCCGCGATCAAAGCGGGTATCACGGTGGCCGAGGTGACCTTCTGCAACAGCATCAGCGTCGCCGAACACGCCGTGATGCAGATCCTCGCGCTGGTGCGCAACTACCTGCCGTCGCATGAGTGGGTGACCAACGGCGGCTGGAACATCGCCGACTGCGTCGAGCGCGCGTACGACCTCGAAGGTATGGATGTCGGGGTGATCGCCGCGGGCCGTATCGGGCAGGCGGTGCTGCGGCGTCTTGCGCCCTTCGACGTGCGGCTGCACTACTTCGACACGCGCCGGCTGCCGGCCGAGGTTGAGGAGGAACTCGGTCTGACCTATCACCCCGACGTCCAGTCGCTGGTCCGGTCGGTCGACATCGTCGACATCCACGCACCGCTGCACCCACAGACCTATCACCTGTTCGACGCCGAGTTGCTCAGCACGATGCGCCGCGGCTCGTACATCGTGAACACCGCCCGCGCCGAGATCACAGTGCGGGACGACATCGTCGCGGCGTTGAGGTCCGGCCAGCTGGCCGGCTACGCGGGGGATGTCTGGTTCCCGCAGCCACCGGCTGTCGACCATCCCTGGCGGACCATGCCGCACGAGGCGATGACTCCGCATGTCTCGGGAACGACGTTGTCGGCGCAGGCACGGTACGCCGCGGGAACCCGCGAGATCCTGGAGGACTTCTTCGCCGGCCGCGACATCCGCGACGAGTACCTCATCGTCGAGGGCGGTCAGCTGGCAGGTACCGGCGCTAGGTCCTACACCGCCGACGGCTCGACGAGTCCGGGCAGCGCAGACCAGTAGATCGAGGGATGATCGATCGAGATCTCCCTTCCCTCTCACATCGACCATGGTGAGGAGCTTCTCCGATGAGTGATTTCGACGACTTCTTCGATGATGTGTTCCAGAGGTTCTTCGGTCCGGGTGGGCGCTCGCGGCCGCCCGTACAGCAAGTCGACCTCGGCCGGCTCTTGACGGACAGCGCCAAGCAACTCGTCGGAGCGGCGCGCGACGCCGCCGTGGAATGGGGAAATCCGGAGATCACCGCTGAGCATCTGCTCTATGCCGCCGCGACCAACGAGCCGACCCGCGACGCCATCGCCAGCCTGCAACTGGACCCGGATCGAGTGGCCGATCAGATGAAGGCGGCGGTCGGACGCGGTGACGCCTCGGGCGACACGCCGACGCTGAGCCCGGCAGCCAAACGTGCCCTGCGCGTCGCGCAGCAACATGCCGCCCAGGCCGGGCAGAGCTACGTCGGCCCGGAGGACATCCTGCTCGGTATCGCCGCGACGCCGGACACCGCGGCCACCAAGGTCCTCGCCGGCGCACCCAGTCTGCGGGCCGCGTCGTCCGGCAAGCAGCAGCCCGCCAGCGACACCCCCACGCTCGACCAGTACGCCCGCGACGTGACCGCCGACGCCCGCGCCGGCAAGCTCGACCCGGTCGTCGGTCGCGCCGACGAGATCTCGCAGACCGTGGAGATTCTGTCGCGTCGGCGCAAGAACAATCCCGTCCTCATCGGTGACCCCGGAGTCGGCAAGACCGCGATCGTCGAGGGCCTCGCGCAGCGCATCGTCAACGGCGACGTGCCCAAGACCCTGGCCGACCGGCGCGTCGTGGCACTGGACGTCGGGTCGCTGGTCGCCGGGAGCAAGTACCGCGGAGAGTTCGAGGAGCGGCTCACCAAGATCCTCGACGAGGTGCGGGACCACTCCGACGAGCTGGTGGTGTTCATCGACGAATTGCACACCATCGTCGGTGCCGGTTCGACCGGTGACGGATCGATGGATGCCGGCAACCTGCTCAAGCCGGCCCTGGCGCGTGGTGATCTCAACGCCATCGGCGCCACCACCATCGACGAATACCGGCGCTACATCGAGAAGGACGCTGCGCTGGAGCGGCGGTTCCAGCCCGTGATGGTGTCCGAGCCGTCCGTCGACGACACCATCGAGATCCTGCGTGGGCTCGCCGATGTGTACGAGGAGCACCACCAGGTGCACTTCAGCGACGAATCACTGGTCGCTGCGGCCGAACTGTCGGATCGCTACATCACCGACCGGTTCCTGCCCGACAAGGCGATCGACCTGATGGACCAGGCCGGGGCCCGGGTGCGGCTGCGCACCAAGACGCCCAGTGCCGACGCGAAATCGCTGGAGGAGCAGCTGGCCCGGCTCAACCGTGAGAAGGACGCTGCAGTTGCCGCCGAGGATTTCGAGAAGGCCAACGAGCTCAAGAAGGAGATCGCTCAGCAGATCGAGAACGCCAAGGAGCAGGTCGGTGAGATCGAGGCCGGCGCCGAACCGCAGGTCGGCGTCGTCGACATCGCCGAGGTGGTGTCGCGGCAGACGGGCATCCCCGTCACCGAGCTGACCGCCGAGGAACGCGACAAGCTGATGGCGCTGGAAGATGTGCTGCACAACCGCGTCATCGGGCAGGAGGACGCCGTGACCGCGGTCGCCGAGGCCGTGCGACGCTCGCGTGCCGGACTGGCCGATCCGAACCGCCCGATCGGCTCGTTCCTGTTCCTCGGGCCCACCGGGGTCGGCAAGACCGAGCTGGCCAAGGCGCTGGCGGAGGCGGTGTTCGGCGACGAGGGCCGGATGATCCGCTTCGACATGAGCGAGTTCCAGGAGAAGCACACCGTGTCGCGGCTGGTCGGCTCGCCTCCCGGCTACGTCGGCTACGAGGATGCCGGTCAGCTCACGGACAAGGTTCGGCGCCAACCGTATTCGGTGATCTTGTTCGACGAGATCGAGAAGGCGCACCCGGATGTGTTCAACGTGCTGCTGCAACTGCTCGACGACGGTCGGGTTACCGACGCGCAGGGCCGCACAGTGGATTTCAAGAACACCATCGTGATCCTGACGAGCAACATCGGTTCAGATCTGATCCTCGACGCACCCGACGGGGACGTCGAGAAGATCACGCCGAAGCTCATGGAGTTGCTGGGCACCCGGTTCCGGCCGGAGTTCCTCAACCGCATCGACGAGACCATCGTGTTCCACCGGCTCGACCAGGCGCAGCTGCGCCAGATCATCGAGCTCATCCTGGACGGTACGCGGCGGCTCCTGCACGCCCAGGACATCGAGCTCGACGTGACCACCAAGGCCGAGGACTGGCTCGCCGAGGAAGGCTTCGATCCCAAGTTCGGGGCCCGGCCGCTGCGCCGCACCGTGCAGCGTCAGCTGGACAACAAGCTGTCCGGGCTGTTGTTGAAAGGCACTGTGCGCCCTGGTGATACGGTCCGGGTCGACGCCGATGCGAACGGTCTGGTGATCGAGACGGTCAGCCCCGGCGGGGCAGAGGGCACCGCCGACGATGAAACCCAGGCGGCTGCGGACGGACAGGCCGACGAAGAGAAGTCCACGAAGAAGAGTCCGAGGAAGACGCCGGCCAAGAAGGGCTGAAGCGGAATCAGGCCGACGAGCGGCCGTCGCCGTACTAGCCTCGTATCCATGGCAGGACCGAAGTTCTTTCTCGAGTGGCCCGTGCTGCGGCAGTTCCGCTCGGGTGACCTGTTGGGCCGCGGTCCCGCGGTGGCGTCACGGCTGACTCGCGAGATCACCGCGCGCACGTCGACCGCTGATCGCGTCGCGCAGAGCGTGTGCCCGTTCTGTGCGGTGGGCTGCGGTCAGCGGGTGTACGTCAAGGACGAGAGGGTTGTGCAGATCGAGGGCGACCCGGATTCGCCGATCTCGCGTGGCCGGCTGTGCCCCAAGGGCTCGGCGAGCGAGCAGTTGGTCAATGCCGCCGGACGCCAGCTCCACGTGCTCTACCGCGCACCCCGTGCCACCGAGTGGCAGCGTCTTGATGTCGACACCGCGACCGAGATGATCGCCGACCGCTTCATCGAGTCGCGCCGCAACACCTGGCAGGAGATCGACAAGCGGGGCAACCTGCTGCGCCGGACCATGGGCATCGCGTCGCTCGGCGGCGCCACCCTGGACAACGAAGAGAACTATCTGATCAAGAAGCTCTTCACGGCCGCGGGTGCCATCCAGATCGAGAACCAAGCCCGTATTTGACACTCCAGCACGGTTCCCAGTTTGGGAGCCTCGTTCGGTCGCGGCGGCGCGACACAGACCCTGCAAGACCTGGCGAACGCCGATTGCATCGTCATCCAGGGCGGCAACGCCGCTGAGGCACACCCGGTGGGCTTCCAGTGGATCTCCGAGGCGAAGGCCCGAGGCGCGCGGATCATCCACGTCGACCCCAGGTTCACCCGCACCGGCGCGGTAGCCGACAAGCACATTCCGATCCGGGTCGGCTCCGACGTCGTGCTGCTGGGCGGCCTGATCAACTATGTGATCACCCACGACCTGTGGTTCAAGGAGTACGTCGTCGCGTACACCAACGCCGCGACCCTGATCAACGAGGACTTCCGGGACACCGAAGACCTCGGTGGTCTGTTCTCCGGCTTCGACCCCGAGACGGGCAAGTACGACCCGTCGACATGGGCGTACGCCGAGCAGGATGGCGGCAGCATCGAATCCTCCGGCGGCGGCCATCACCATGGCACCAGTACGTCAGCCGCGCCGGGCGACGCCTACGGCAGCGGCGGTCCGCCACTGGAGCACGCCCGGGTAGTTCGGGACGACACTCTCCAGGACCCTCGAACGGTGTTCCAGATCCTCAAACGGCACTACTCCCGCTACACCCCGGAGATGGTGCGGGACATGTGTGGGATCAGCCTCGACGACTTCGAGTACCTGGCCCGGTCGGTAACCGAGAATTCCGGCCGCGAGCGGACCACCTGCTTCGCCTACGCGACCGGCTGGACCCAGCACTCCCTGGGCGCACAGTTCATCCGGACGGCTGCGATCCTGCAGCTGCTACTCGGCAACATGGGTCGCCCGGGCGGCGGAATCATGGCCCTGCGTGGTCACGCCAGCATTCAGGGCGCCTCCGACATACCGACGCTGTTCAATCTGCTCCCCGGCTACCTGCCCATGCCCGTCGCGGGCACGCATGACCACTTTCGCGAGTACATCGACGCAATCGGCTCGAAGAAGCAGAAGGGCTTCTGGGCCAACGCCGACGCCTACACCGTGAGCCTGCTCAAAGCGTGGTGGGGTGACGCGGCCCGCGAGGACAACAACTGGGCCTACGACTACCTACCACGCCTGACGGGCGCGCACGGCACGTATCAGACCGTGGCCGACATGCTGGCCGACCAGGTGGAGGGCTATTTCCTGCTGGGGCAGAACCCTGCCGTCGGATCGGCCAACGGCCGGATGCAGCGACTGGGCATGGCGCACCTCAAGTGGCTGGTCGTGCGTGACTTCAACATGATCGAGTCGGCGATCTGGTGGAAGGAGGGCCCTGAGATCGAGTCCGGCGAGTTGCGCACCGAGGACATCGAGACCGAGGTGTTCTTCATGCCCGCTGCGACGCACGTGGAGAAGGCCGGTTCGTTCACCCAAACCCAGCGGCTGCTTCAGTGGCGCCACCAGGCGGTCGCGCCGCCGGGCGAATGCCAGAGCGAATTGCAGTTCTTCTTCGAACTGGGCCGGCGGATCAAGGAGAAGCTGGCCGATTCGACCGACGAACGCGACCGGCCTCTGATCGATCTGACTTGGGACTATCCCACCGATGAGCACGGCGAGCCGGATCCGGTGGCGGTGCTGGCCGAGATCAACGGGAGCCACCTGACCGGCCCTGATGCCGGCAAGCCGCTGTCAACTTTTAACGAGATGCGCGCTGACGGGTCCACCGCCGGCGGCTGCTGGATCTATACCGGCGTGTACGCCAACGGCATCAACCAGGCGGCCCGCCGGGTGCCCGGCGGCGGCTCCGGGCCGAGCCAGTCCGAGTGGGGCTGGGCCTGGCCGGCTGACCGGCGGATCCTGTACAACCGTGCGTCGGCGGACCCGGACGGTAAGCCGTGGAGTGAGCGCAAGAAATACATCTGGTGGGACGAACAGCAGGGCCGCTGGGTCGGTGATGACGTGCCCGACTTCCCGATCGACCGGGCCCCGGGCAGCCGCCCTGACCCGGCGCTGGGTGGTCCAGACGCGCTCGCCGGCGATGACCCATTCGTGATGCAATCCGACGGCAAGGGCTGGCTGTTCACCCCGACCGGCATGGTGGACGGCCCGCTGCCCACGCATTACGAGCCGCAGGAGTCGCCGGTGGCCAACGCGCTCTACCCGCAGCAGCAGAGCCCCGCACGGGTGATATTTGCGCGCACGGACAACTTCAGTGCGCCGAGCGCCGGTCACCCGGGCGTGGACGTCTACCCCTACGTGTTCACCACCTATCGGCTCACCGAACACCACACCGCGGGCGGGATGAGCCGTTGGCAGCCGTACCTCGCCGAGCTGCAACCCGAGTTGTTCTGCGAGGTGTCCCCGGAACTGGCTGCCGAGCGCGGTCTGGAGCCGTACGGCTGGGCCACCATCATTTCGCCACGGGCGGCCATCGAGACCAGGGTGCTGGTCACGGAACGGATGACCCCTCTGGCCATCGGCGGCCGCACAGTGCATCAGATCGGGCTGCCGTATCACTGGGGAGTGGGCAGCGACGCGGTGGTCAGCGGCGACGCCGTCAACGACTTGATCGGCCTGACGCTGGATCCCAATGTGCAGATCCAGGAATGCAAGGTTGGTTCCTGCGACATTCAGCCGGGCCGTCGCCCGCAGGGCGCCGAGCTACTGCGGCTGGTCGAGGAGTACCAAGCGCGCTCCGGGGTGACCATCGAGACCGACAATGAGAGAATCACCGACCCGACGCGCGAGATCATCGATCCGCCTGCCGAGCAAGATGATCCCAACAAGGAAGGCTGGTCACGATGGTGACTGACTGGGCAGCGGTGGATCCCGGGGAGGCCGGCTGATGGGCCAGCTGGCAGGGCCGACCGATCCAGCTGCGGATGCGCGATGGGCGGACATACAACCACGCAAGGGCTTCTTCACCGACACCTCGATCTGCATCGGCTGCAAGGCGTGCGAGGTGGCCTGCAAGGAATGGAACCGCAACCCCCGCGACGGCGATCTTGAGCTGCTCGGGATGTCGTATGACAACACCGGTTCGCTCGGGGCCAGCACGTGGCGGCACGTCGCGTTCATCGAGCAGGGTCGCGAGAAGATCGAGGCGGCCCGGGAATCCGGCCGCGCTCTCGTCGGCCTCGGGATGCCGACCATCGGCGCTCCTGAGCCGGCGGCGGTCGACACCACCCCGCCCGACACCCCGGAGTTCCGCTGGCTCATGGCCTCCGACGTCTGCAAGCACTGCACGCACGCGGGATGCCTGGATGTATGCCCCACGGGCGCGATGATTCGCACCGAGTTCGGCACCGTGGTGGTCCAACATGATGTCTGCAACGGCTGCGGCACCTGTGTGGCGGGCTGTCCCTTCGGGGTGGTCGAGCGCCGCAGCGACGGCACGATGGCGCCGACCACCCGGCAGGGCGAACGCAAGGGTGAGCAGCCCGAGGTGCCCAGACGCGGTATCGCGCAGAAGTGCACGCTGTGCTACGACCGGCTGGTCGACGACCAGACACCGGCGTGCGCGAAAACCTGCCCGACCACCTCTATCAAGTTCGGCAACCATGACGACATGGTCGTCGAGGCACGCGAGCGAGTCGCTCAGCTGCACGCCCAAGGTATGACCGAGGCGCGGCTGTACGGCGCGAACGAGCTGGACGGCGTCGGCGGCACCGGGTCGGTGTTCTTGTTGCTCGACGAGCCGGAGGTGTACGGCCTGCCGCCGGATCCGCGCGTCTGCACCGCCGATCTGATGACGATGTACAAGCGGGCCGGGATCGCGGCGCTGGGAATGGTTGCGGCAGCGGCGTTTTCGTTCCTCCGGGGAGGGCGCCGATGAGCGCTCGCGCGAAGAGGAGATAACTGCGATGAGCGCTTGCGCGAAGAGGAGACAGCACCGATGACCCAGTCGGAGTTCGACAGCTACCGGCCGCCAGAGCCCGCTCGTCGGCGAATCGGCGGCAAGAAGGGCCGTCGGCGCCGCGGTGGGATGGACACCGGGGGTGACGGTGCCCGCGAGATGATCATGGTGCCGGAGGTCGAATTCACCTCCTATTACGGCCATCCGGTGATCAAACCGCCGCCATGGGGTCATGAAGTGGCCGCGTACCTGTTCCTCGGCGGGGTCGCCGGTGGATCGGGGCTGTTGGGGCTCGGGGCCCAGCTGACCGGTCGGCGCCGGCTGCGCCGCAACGCCCGCCTGGGTGCTCTGGGCGCGGTCATCCTGGGCGCGATCGCGCTGGTCTTGGATCTCGGCCGCCCGGACCGCTTCTACAACATGATGCGCACCTTCAAGATCACCTCACCGATGAGCGTGGGGTCGTGGATCCTCTCGGCGTTCAGCGGCGGTATCGGCGTCGCGGCGGTAGCCGAAGTGGACCGCATGTCGGGGGAGCGGCTGCCGCTGGGCCCGCTGCGACCGGTCCTGCGACTCGTCGAGGGACCGGCCGGGCTGGAGGCAGGCCTGTTCGCGGCACCGCTGGCCGTCTACACCGCGGTGCTGTTGTCCGACACCGCGAACCCGACGTGGAACGACGCCCACCGGGACCTGCCGTTCGTGTTCGTCAGCTCTGCAAGCCTGGCCTCTGCCGGGCTCGCGATGATCACCACGCCGGTGGCTGAGACGGGGCCGGCGCGCACCCTGGCGGCCCTCGGTGTGGTTGGGGACATCACGGCGATGAAGCTCATGGAGCGCCGTATGGATCCGGTTGCCGCCGAGCCGCTGCATCACGGTTCGGCCGGCGAGATGTTGCGGTGGGCCGAACGACTGGCCGCCGCAGGCGGTCTGGGCGCGGTGCTCGGCGGGCGTAACCGCCTCGTCGCCGCGGCCTCCGGCCTGGCGCTGCTGGCGGCTTCGGCACTGACCCGCTTCGGTGTATTCGAAGCCGGCATCCATTCCGCCAAGGACCCGCGTTACACGATCGAGCCGCAGAAGCGCAGGTTGGCCGCACGCCGCGCGGCAGGCATTACCGACGACTCGATCACCACGGCAGGCTGAAGCGGTACGGTGGCGAGCGCCCTACCTGGCCCGCCTACGTACCGAGGTTGTTGTGGACTCTGCCCTGTGTTCGGCCCTTGATGAAGTGGTCCGCAACGTCATCGAACCGGCCGCACCGGCCGTCGACGCCGCCGGAAGCTTTCCCCGCGAATCGATCGACGCGTTGGCCAAGGCCGGTTTTCTCGGCCTGCTGAGCGCACCCGAATTCGGCGGCGGCGGTGGCAGTCTCGGTGACGCAGCCCAGGTGGTGCGCAGTGTCGCAGCCGTCTGCGGTTCGACGGCGATGGTGCTCGCCATGCACTATGCCGCGGTCAGTGTGCTCGAACGGTTCGCCGACGACGACACCCGGACCGCCATTGCCGCGGGCCGTCACCTGAGCACCCTGGCCTTCTCCGAAGTCGGCTCTCGCAGCCACTTTTGGGCGCCGGTGGGCACTGCCACCCGCGGTGACGGCGACACCGTGCTCCTGGATTCCCGTAAGAGCTGGGTCACCTCGGCAGGCCATGCCGACAGCTACGTCTGGTCGAGTCGCGCGCTCGATGCCGACGGTCCGATGACGCTGTGGCACGTGCCCGCGACGGTCGAAGGGCTCGAGGTGGCCGGGTCGTTCGACGGGCTGGGCCTGCGCGGCAATTCGTCGACGCCCATGACCGCGACGAGTCTGGCGGTGGCCCCGTCGGCGATGCTCGGCGGCGACGGGCAGGGCCTTGACTTGGCGCTGGAGACGGTGCTGCCGACGTTCCTGGTGCTCAACGCCGCGTTCTCGGTTGGTCTGATGCGGTCGCTGGTCGCCGCCGCGGGCACGCACCTGGCCCACAGCCGCCTCGAGCATCTCGGCCAGAGCTTGGCCGAACAGCCCGAGCAGCGCCGTGCCTATGCCCGGCTGCTGACGCTCGCCGACACGGCTGGCCTGTTCCTCGACGACACCTTGAGCGCCCTGGAGGCCGGGCGCGCCGATGCGATGTTGCGGGTTTTGCAGGTGAAAGCTGTTGCAGCGGAAGCTGCTTCGGATATCGCCGACGGGGTGATGCGGTTGTGCGGTGGTTCGGCGTTCCGCAAGGAGCTGGGCATCGAACGCCGGTTCCGGGATTCACTGGCGGCCCGGGTGATGGCACCCACCACTGAGGCCCTGCACGATTTCATCGGCCGCGCCGCGTTCGGCCAACCACTACTGTGAGGTAACGATGACTCTTCTGCTGGGCGCTGTTGCGTACGACCCCAAGGTGGTCACCATCTGGTTCGGGTTTCGAGATTGGTTGCGCCAGAACGGTCTCGACTTCGACTTCGTCTTGTACTCGAACTACGAGCGCCAGGCTGAGGACCTCGCCGACGGCCGTATCGACGTGGCCTGGAACTCGCCGCTCGCGTGGTTGCGCTGTGAGCGGTTGGCGGCAGCGCGGGGCCGGAAGGTGTCGGCGCTGTTGATGCGCGACACCGACCAAGATCTGACCTCGGTTTTCGTGGTCCGCGCGGATTCGCCGATTCAAACTATTGCCGACCTCAAAGCGACGCGGCTGGCGCTGGGTGCCGTGGATTCGCCGCAGGCCACGCTGATTCCGTTGGCGACGCTGGCCGACGCCGGGTTGCTTGCCGGGCGGGACGTCACCGTCGAGCGCTTCGATGTGGGCGTAGGCCTGCACGGCGACCACATCGGCGGTGAGCGCGGCGCCGTGCGGGCCGTGCTCGACGGCCGCGCCGATGCGGCGGCGATCATCGACACCAACCATCTCGGCTTCGGCCGGGATGGCACCGTGCCGCCGTCGAGTCTGCGGATCATCGGTCAGACAACGCCTTTCGACCACTGCAATATGACCGTGGTCGATACCGCGCCCACCGCGGAGGTCGAGCGGCTGCGGGAGCTGCTGCTGTCGATGTCGTATACCGACGAGACCGTGCGGCCCCTGCTGGATCTCGAAGGCCTCACCCGCTGGCTGCCCGGTCGAACGAGCGGCTACGACGTGTTGAACACCGCTGTGGAACTGCTCGGCTTCTACGACACGGCAGGCACCGTCACCGCATCCGATTACCGGCCATGAACATCCGCGTCGATCTCGAGAACCTCGGGTTCGACAACGGGGCGCACCTGCTGCTGCAACGTGCGCTGAATTCCGTGCGCCCCGGCCAGACCGTCGAAATCGTCGGCCGGGCACCGGCTCTCGCAGTCGACCTGCCCGCCTGGTGCCGGCAATTCGGCCACCGGGTGATGCGCGGGGACGATTCCTGGACGATCGAACCGGGAAACCGCGACCGATGGCTGGGCGCCGAACGCGCGGGTGCCCCCGGCCCGGACGGGATCGTGGCCTCTGCACCTGCGTATTGGGGCTTGGCCGCGCGGGGTGCGCTGGTCGAACGCGGCGCTACGGCCCACTCGCCCTTTGACATTCGCGACCGCGACCTGGTGTGGGCCGACATTGCGCCCAGCCTGTACGCGCACGCCGCCGCCGAACAGTGGGACCCCAACACCGCGGTGGACTGGACCGCCGGGTTCGACATCCACCCCGACGTCGACCGGGCCGTCGTCCAGGTGATGACGTATCTGGTCGAGAACGAGCAGGCGGCGCTGGTGGTGCCGGCCAAACTTTTGGCCCGCATCCACCCGCATTTCCGCGAGGTGCTGCAGCTGCTGGCCGTCCAGGCCGCCGACGAGGCCCGGCACATGGAGGTCTTCACCCGCCGCGCACTGCTGACCGGTCTGCCGATGGGTACCTCGACGGTCGGCGGAAGACAGTCGCTGGCAACGCTGCTCGACGAGGCCGACTTTTCCATGGCCTCGTTCCTGTTATCGGTACTCGGCGAGGGCAGCTTCCTCAACCTCCTGGAGTTTCTCGACGTGCATGCACCTGACCCGGTGACCCGCGACGTCACCCGGCTCGCCCGTCGCGACGAGGCCCGCCACGTCGCATTCGGCGTGGCACACCTGCGCTACCAGGCCGACCGCGATCGCGGGGTGCTGAGCCAGTTGCGCGCCGCCGTCGAGCGGCGGTACTCGGCACTGGTCGACACCGCGGGTCTTAACGCGGACGTGTTCGACTCCCTTGTCCTGCTGGCGGCCGGCAGTTGGGAACCCACCGCGATCGCCGACGGTTACCGTGCCGTACTGGCCCTGCAAGCTGAAATGGACGAGGGGCGCCAGCGGCGACTGATCCATCTCGGTTTCCCGGCAGACGAAGCCGCGGACATCTCCGCGCTGCACACGAAGAACTTCATGTAGTCATTCGGCACAGGTGCCACAGCCGTACCGGTGATGGCACGTTTCCAGGTCGGGCGCCCATCAACTCGCTGACGCCGAAGTGACAGCTGGGCTAGACCCGTACCTGGATGCCGTCCCCGGCCACCGTGTGCCCGATGACGGGATACCCGGGTACTTCACCGACCACAAGCAAGCCACCGGAGGTCTGGGCGTCGGCGAGCAGCAGCAGATCGTCCTCGGTGACACCCGACCCGGGGCGCAGATACGGCCGCACCCAGTCGAGATTGCGGCGAGTGCCGCCAGACACGTAGCCGTCGCGCAACGCGTCGAGAGCGGCGTCGATCACGGGCACCGCACGACGGTCGATCACCGCGCCCACGCCGGAGGCCCGGCACATCTTGTGCAGGTGGCCCAGCAGCCCGAACCCGGTGACGTCGGTGGCGGCCCGGACCCCGGCGGCTAGGGCCGCGTCGGCGGCGTCGCGGTTGAGCGCGGTCATCGTCGCCACTGCCTCGGCGAACACCTCGCCGGTCTGCTTGTGCCGGTTGTTCAGCAGCCCGACGCCGATCGGCTTGGTCAGCGTGAGCGGCAGGCCCGGCTCGGCGGCGTCGTTGCGCAGCAACCGATTCGGGTCGGCCACACCCGTCACCGCCATGCCGTACTTGGGCTCCGGATCGTCGATGGAATGGCCGCCGATCACCGGACACCCCGCCTCCGAGGCGACCGCAAGCCCGCCGCGGAGCACCTCGGTCATCAACTCCATCGGCAGGGTGTCGCGGGGCCAGCCGACGAGGTTGATCGCGACCACGGGACGCCCGCCCATCGCGTACACATCGGACAGCGCGTTGGCCGCGGCGATCCGGCCCCAGTCGTAGGCGTCGTCGACCACGGGCGTGAAGAAGTCCGCGGTCGAGAGCACCGCGAGGTCGTCGCGGATCAGCACGGCTGCCGCGTCGTCGCCGTCGTCGAGCCCGACCAGGACGTTGTCCCCGGACTGCCCGACCAACCCGCGCACCGCATCCTCCAGTTCGCCCGGCGGGATCTTGCAGGCGCACCCTCCGCCGTGGGCGTAACCGGTCAGGCGAACGGATTCCATGGCGCCAATGTAGCCGCTCGCGGCATGGACTAAGTCGAGCGGCGACTAAGTTGGGCGGCGGAGGCGTTTGGGTTCCTGGTGGGCCCCCCGGTCTTCAAAACCGGTGAGATCGAGTATCTCGGTCTGGCGGGTTCGATTCCCGTCCGCCTCCGCCAGTTGTCGTCGTCGACGCTCGAGGAGGGCACGTGACCCAGCTCGACCCGCGTCGGCGCATCCCGCGTACCGACCAGCTGTTGGCGCTGCCAGAGGTGCGTGAGGCTCGAAACCGTCTGGGCGACAGCGCTGTCCGCGCCACGGTGCTCAAGACCCAGGAGCAGGCTCGGCAAGGGGTGTTGCCACCCGGCGAAGTGGCGGCGACCGTGGTGGCGGCCCTGGCCGCGCGGGCACCGATGTCACTGCGGCCCGTGCTCAACGCCACCGGTGTCGTCGTCCACACCAATCTGGGCCGCGCGCCGCTGTCGGGGGCCGCGGTGGACGCCCTGGTCTCGGCTAGCGGATACGTCGACGTCGAGATGGACCTCGCCACCGGCACCCGGTCCAAGCGCGGGGTTGCGGCCCGCCAAGCTCTGCTCGCGGCGTGTCCTGCGGCCGAGGATGCGCTCGTGGTCAACAACGGTGCCGCTGCGCTGGTGCTGGCCACCACCGCACTCGCGGCGGGCCGTGAGGTGGTGGTGAGCCGCGGCGAGCTGATCGAGATCGGTGCCGGGTTCCGCCTGCCCGATCTGATCGCGTCGACCGGTGCCAGGCTGCGTGAGGTCGGCACCACCAACCGCACGCATCTGCGGGACTACGCGGACGCACTCGGCCCGGACACCGGATGTGTGCTCAAGGTTCACCCGAGCAATTTCCGGGTCACCGGCTTCACGTCGGCGGTCTCGCTGGGTGAGCTTCGAAACCTCTTGCAGGACAAGGTAGTGCCGCTCGTAGTGGATCTCGGCAGCGGGCTACTCGCACCCGATCCGTTGCTGCCCGATGAGCCCGATGCCGCCACGGCGCTGGGCGACGGCGCCGACGTGATCACCGGAAGCGGCGACAAGCTGCTCGGCGGCCCTCAGGCCGGGATCGTGCTGGGCCGCTCCGACGTCGTGGCCCGCATGGCCCGTCATCCACTCGCGCGGGCCGTGCGCGCCGACAAACTCACCCTCGCCGCGCTGGAGGCCACGCTGTGCGGCGGGCCGGCTCCGGTTATCCAGGCGCTGCACGCCGACGCCGAGGCGTTGCGGACCCGGGCCGTACGCATCGCCGATGCCGTGGGCGCGACCGTGGTTCCGCACGACGGCCGTGTCGGCGGTGGCGGTGCCCCGGGTGTTCCGCTGCCCGGTTGGGCGGTCCGGTTACCTGAGGCTGTCGCAGCCCGGTTGCGGGCCGGCGATCCCGCGGTGCTGCCGCGGGTACACGACGGCGCCTGCCTGCTCGACCTGCGTTGTGTACCCGAGTCCGACGACGAGCGGGTGCTGGCCGCGGTGCAGACCGCGCTGGGTGGCTGACGGTGCAGCAACACGTTGTCGCCACAGCCGGGCACGTCGACCACGGCAAGAGCACGCTGGTGCGCGCTCTGACCGGTATCGAACCGGATCGGTGGGCCGAGGAGCGTCGCCGCGGCCTGACCATCGACCTCGGTTTCGCGTGGACCACGCTGCCGTCGGGACGGGAGGTCGCCTTCGTCGACGTGCCTGGGCATGAACGCTTTCTGGGCAACATGCTGGCCGGGCTCGGGCCGGCTCCGGTGGTGTGTTTCGTGGTCGCCGCAGACGAGGGCTGGCGGGCGCAGTCGAGCGACCATCGCGACGCCGTCGCGGCACTGGGCATCAGGCACGGCCTTGTGGTGATCAGCCGCGTCGACCGCGCTCCGGACCGCGTCGACGACGTGATCGCACAGGCCCGCGCCGAACTGTCCGACACCGGGCTGCGCGATGCCCCGGCGGTCGCGGTGTCGGCAGTCGACGGCACCGGTCTGAGCGAGCTGCGAACCACATTGGATGACGTACTGAGTGCGCTGCCTGCCCCTTCGGCGACGGCTCGGGTGCGGCTGTGGGTAGACCGATCGTTCACCATTACCGGTTCCGGGACGGTGGTGACCGGCACCCTCGCGGCGGGCACGCTGGCCGAAGGTGACCGGCTTCAACTGATCGGCCGGCGGCGGGTGCGTGAGGCGGTCGTCCGTGGTCTGGAATCCCGCAACCAGCCCTACCCGGCACTCGGCCCGGTGACACGGGCCGCGCTCAACCTGCGCGGGGTGCCTGCCGATCAGGTCCGCCGCGGCGACGTGCTGTTGACTCCCGGCGCGTGGGAGACCTCCCGCATCCTCGACGTGCGCCGCGTCAGCGGCGCCGCGTTCAGCGATGCTCCCGAACGACTCACCGTGCACGTCGGTACCGCGGCGGTACCGGGCCGGCTGCGTCCCTTCGACGACGACCACGCCCGGCTCGTGCTCGACCGGCGGCTACCACTCGTACTCGGCGACCGGTTGGTGCTGAGGCATCCGGGTGGTCGTCGGGTGTTGGGCGGTGCCCAGGTGCTCGACGCCGATCCGCCCGCACTGCGGCGCCGTGGTGACAGTGCCCGCCGGATCGGTGCGCTGGCCGGGATGGATCCGCACGGCGATGTGCTCGTTGAGGTGGCCCGTCGAGGTGCGGTCACCGAAGAACATCTGCACCGGTTGGGCTTTCGGACCACCGAGGCGCCGACGGGCGTCCGCGTGATCGGACACTGGTGGGTGCATGCGCCCACATACGAGGCGTGGCAACAGCGGCTGCGCACCGCGGTGCAGGAGCTGCATGAGCGGGATCCGCTGGCCGCCGGCATGTCTCGCGGTGCTGCCTGCGATCTGCTGGCGCTACCCGACCCGGCGCTGCTCGACGAGGTCAGCCGCGCCGCGGGTCTCGAGCAGGCCGCCGGCTTGATCCGGCGGCCCGGCCGTCCCGACGATCTCGGCCCCGCCGAGGCCGCGATCACAGAACTGACAGAAAGATTGCGGGACAATCCTTTTCACGCACCCGAAGCCGACGAGCTGACCGCCCTGCACCTGGGCGTGCGTGAGTTGGCTGCCGCTGAACGGGCCGGCCGGCTGCTGCGCCTGCGCGACGGGGTGGTGCTGCTGCCGACCGCGCCCGCCCTGGCGATGCGCGAGTTGGCGCAGTTGGAGCAGCCGTTCACCACCAGCGAGGCTCGGCAGGCGCTCGGCACCACGCGCCGCGTCGCGATCCCGCTGCTGGAACATCTCGATTCCCGCGGTTGGACCCGCCGGCTCGATGCTGGTCACCGGGAAGTCGTGCGCTGACCGTTGTCAACACCGGTGAGTCGCAACGCTGCCGGTGCGTTCGCGGGCACCGCCGGGCGCCGCGGCGTGATCGGTTCGAGCCACCGGTATTCACCGCCGAGCGGCGGGCGGGGATCGGGTTCGCCCCTGTTGGGCCACAACGACGTCGCCGGTGCAGCCCAGCTTCGGTGCCCAGAACGCTTTGCGCACCTGCCAGTTGGTCTTCGCGAACTCGTCGTTCCCGAACCGTCGGCCGGCCTCCAGAACGCCTACGCGGTAGCCTTTTTCGGTCAGCCGCAGGGCCGCGACCGAACCGCCGAAGCCGGAACCGATCACCACGACGTCATAGTGGTGGGAACCGTTTGATGTCATGAATCCTCGTCGGAGTTGTCATGGCGTCCGCGCCGCCTCTGTCTGGCGCGGACTATGGAGGTGGCGGCGGCCGGCAGCAGCACCGGAAGCAGGCTGATAACGATCATGGAGACGCCGCCGACGACAGTCATGGGACGCTGGCTATCTGGCCGCAAGCCAGCTGTGGGTGAGCCGGCCGGACTCCTCGTCGACCATGTCCAGGGCTATGCGCCTGGCCCGCACCGCGGCTCGGTCGGCCTTGACGTTGAATTCGCGGCGAGGGGACCGGTTAGTTTCTGTGCTCCTCGCGTCCGCATCAGCTTCTGTGCTCCTTGCGTCCGCATCCTCCTCGAGGAGGTCCTGCATACCCTCGAGCACCTCGGCGTCGCGTTCGGCCCAGTCGTGGAACATGGTGGCGAGGAACTTGCCGACCGCGTCGTCGCCGATCGCGTAGTCGCGGGCCATTTGCAGGAAAACATGTGTGAAGCCGGGGGATTCGGGGGTGAACCCCTGGATCCGCAACAGTTGCCGCGGTGCGCCGCCGACCGGTTCGATCACGTAACGCTGGACGTGCAAGGCCGGCGAGACGAACATGCCCTCCTCGCGGCGGGTCCCACTGGTATCGGCCGGCAGGCCGGTGGCCGCGGTCTCCCAGGCTGCGAGCCGGCTGGGTGGCGTGGTGCGGAAGTAGGCCACCGAACGTTCGGAAACCTCGACCTCCTCCAGCGGAGGTAGTACCTCGATGTCCGGTGGTACCACCTCGGGATGCAGTGTGAACACGTTGGTCAGATCGAGGTAATGCTCATGCAGCAGAAGGTAATTGCATTCGATGCCGAACACCTCGCCCGTGCTCGCCCAATCGTCGGCGTCGGCGAACCACGGGATGCGCGGGGGGTTGCGCAGTGCGGCCGCGCCCGGATCGCCGAGCCAGATCCAGATGAACTCGTCCTGTTCGATGGTCGGATAGGTGCGTACTCGTACACCGCGGGGCACGTTGTCCTGCGACGGTACGTCCACCAGATCTCCTGCGGGGTCGTAGGCGAAGCCGTGATACCCGCACCGCACCAAGTCGCCGTCACGCCGGCCGGTCGAGAGCGGATGGGCTCGGTGGGCACAGCGGTCCTCCATCGCCACGATGGATCCGGCGTCGATCCGGTACAACACCACCGGGATGCCCAGCAGGCGGCGGGCGAACAGGTCGGGGCCGACCTCACCGCTCAATGCCGCGATGTACCAGCAGTTGAACGGATAGTTGATGCGTAGGTTTCTCATAGGTCCAATACCAATCGTGCTGATCGGGAACGTGATACACAGATCATGATGCTCTGGCCCGCCGCCTTCTCGGCATCGTTGAGCACCGAGTCACGGTGGTCCGGATCGCCATCGAGAACATCGCATTCACAGGTGCCGCACACGCCTTCCATGCAGGAGCCGAGCACGTCTAGGCCGGCGTCCTCGGCCACTTCGTAGATCGTCTTATCCGGTGGGACAGTCAAAGTGATGCCGGAGCGTTGGCATTCCACCTCGAAGGACTCCAGGGTGTCCGGGGTGTCCTCGACAGTTTTGGCGGAGAAGCGTTCGATGTGCAGGCTGTCGATAGGCCAGTGCTTGCAGCCGCCCTCGGCGGCGCTCAGCAGTCCCTCCGGGCCGCAGCAGTACACCAGAGTGTCCGGATGTGACTCGGCCAGAACGGTTTCCAAGGTGACGCGGAAGGCGGCCGCTTCATCACGCGCGCAGACCGTGACCCGGTCTCCGTAGCGGGCGAGCTCGTCGAGGTAGGCCATCGATGCCCGGGTCCGGCCACCGTAGAGCAGTTGCCAGTCGGCGCCGACCGCATCGGCGGCCGCGATCATCGGCAGCATCGGTGTGATGCCGATACCACCGGCGATGAACTGGTAGCGCGGCGCGCTGACCAAACCGAAGTGGTTGCGCGGTCCACGAACCCGGACTGTGCTGCCCTCATGCAGCTTGTTGTGCACGAACTCCGAGCCGCCGCGGCTGTCGGGGTTCAACAACACCCCGATCCGCCATTCGGCCCGGTTGTTGGTGTCACCGCACAGCGAGTACTGGCGCACCAGCTCGGGCGTCATCACCAGGTCGATGTGGGCGCCGGGGGTCCACTCGGGCAGGTCGCACCCGGATGGATCGGTGAGGGTCAGGGTCACCACGCCGTCAGCCGAATCCTCGCGGCCAGTGACGATCACGTCGAGTTCGACCTCACGGTAAGCGGGCCTGATCATGATGTCCGCCGTACTGGGATCGACTTGTACTGGTTGAGGAACAATGCCTGCACCCGGGTGGGTTCACCGTCGAGCGCAAGGTCGGGGAACCGGCGCAACGTCTCCTGGATCCACAGCTTCAGCTCGAGCCGGGCGAGGTTGGCGCCGAGGCAGAAGTGCCTGCCGCGGCCGCCGAAAGCCTGATGCCGGTCGGCCAACCCCTCGCGGGTGATGTCGAACTTGTTCGGATCGTCGAACGCGGTCTCGTCGCGGTTGGACGCGATGTACCACAACAGCAGCCGGTCGTTCTCTTTGATGGTCGTGCCGTGTAGTTCGAAGTCCGTCGTGGCGGTGCGGGCCATGAAGGCGAAGGCGGGGAAGCAGCGCAACCCTTCCTCGACCGTCGCCTCGATCAGTTCGGGGTTCTCCCGCAGCAGCGCGAGCTGGTCGGGGTTTTGCATCAGGGCCAGCGTGGTCGCGCTGTAGGTCGCCCGCGTCGAGTCGTTGCCCGCGGTCATCAGCAGCGCGAAAAACGTGGCCATTTCCAGCTCGTTGAGTTTCTCGCCGTCCACTTCGGCGTTCATCACCGCGGTGATCAGATCGTCGCGCGGCGCATCCTTGCGTTGTGCCATCTGCTCGTTGAGATAGGCGATGATCTCCAGGATCACCGCCCCCGCGTCGTCCCATTGGGCCCGGATTTCCGGGTCCTCGAAGGCACTGAACACGTTCGTCCAGTGCACGAGCCGCTCGTCGTCCTCGGGCGGCGTACCGAGCAGGGAGCCGATGACGCGGGCCGGCACGGGCCGCGCCACGTCGGCCACCAGATCGAACCGCTCGCGGTCGGCGACGCTGTCGAGGACCTCACCGATGATCTGCTTGATCGCTTCCTCGTGCGCGGCGACGCGCGCGGGGGTGAAAGCCTTGATCACCAGCGCCTTGAGCCGGTCGTGGCGGGGCGGGTCCATCGAGATGAGCTGGAGCCGCTGCACATCCAGCGGAACCCCGATGTCGTCGACGTTGAAGATGCCGTGTCGTTCCGACGAGAACGTGCGGTGGTCGCGGCTGATCGTGCGGACATCGTCGTAGCGCGTGATCGACCAGAAACCACCTTCACCCGGCGCGGTGTGTTGCGGGCTGTAGTGCACCGGAGCTTCGCGCTGCATCCGGGCGAACAGCTCGTAGGGCGGGCCGGCTTCCCAGAGGGCCGGGTTGGCCAGGTCGATGCTGTCGAGTTCGGTGGCGCTCACGGTGCTCATGGCGGTTCTCCTTAGGTTTGGGGTGCTGATTACTGGGCGGAGGCCAGGCGGCGGCTACGCCACCCGGAGATGGCCCGGACAGTGGAGGTGGCGGCGGGGATCAGGACCGGCAACAGACCGATGAAGAACAGGAGGAAGAAACCGAACACCGACATGGTGAATTCACTTTCGGAAATAGCGCTTTTCGGCTGTCGCAGCTGGTAGAGGGCTTGTTGCTGCGTTCGTGATGTACGTTACGGAGGCGGCTCGGTTGTGCCGACGTCCTCGGCGGCTGAAATACCGCGGGCGCACTGTCCCCGGAGGACAAAGCCGATCCGCACAACCCGTTCCTCCGTCAACCCGCGCGATCTACGGTTTGACCATGGGGAAGCGCGGGGTGGACGAGACCGCTGTGGCGCAGGCTGCCGTCGCGGTGACAGGCCGGCTGGTCGACAAACTTCCGGTCATCACCAAGACGGTTCAGCAGTCACTCGTTGTCGCCATCTCCGAACCGCGTGGCGAGGAGCAGCTGCAGCAGTTGCTGCGCGACACCGTCGAGAGCAATGTCGAGACATTTTTCGCGGCTGTTCGGCACGGCATCTCGGTGAAGAACGTCGAGCCTCCCATTGCGGCTCTTGAATACTCCCGGCGGCTGGCACAGCGTGAGGTGTCGGCCAATGCGCTGACTCGGGCCTACCGGCTTGGTCACCGGGCGGCGCTGCGGTTCATTCTCGAGGAGATTCGCGCGACGGATCTGGATCCGGAGCTCGGACTGGCCGTCTACGAGCTCATGGAAGCCGTCTCGTTCGATTACATCGACGAGATCTCTCAGCGTGTGGTCGAGGCCTATCAGGATGAGCGCGACCGCTGGCTGGAATCGCGCAACAGCGTCCGGGCATCACGGGTTCGTGATCTGCTCGCATCGGGCGAGGACGTCGACGTCGACGCGGCAGCCATGGCAATCCGCTACCCGCTCAGGAGGATTCACCTCGCGGCGGTGGCATGGTGCGAGGAATCCGGCGACGGCAATGAGCTCGCGTCGATGGAACGATTCTTTGTCCGATTCGCCGAATCGATTGGTGCGCAGGAAAATCCGCTGTTCATCTCGATTGACCGGGTCACTGCCTGGGTGTGGGTCCCGGTGCCCCGAGAGGTCGCCGACGATGTGGTGAACCGGTTGCGGGCGTTCGGCGACGGTCCGCTTCTGGCCGTCGGCAACCCGCTGCCCGGTGTCGACGGATTCCGGCGTTCACATCGGCAGGCGCAGGACGCCCGCACGGTGGCCGTGGCGGCCGGTGCGGCGTCGTCGTGCAGGTTCACCGCCGCCGGCGACAGCGGGGTAGCCGTGGCCGCTCTGCTCGGCGGCAATGTCGAGTCCGCCGCGCGGTGGGTGGGCGAGGTGCTCGGGCCGCTCGCCGAAGCGACGGAGAACGACGAGCGGCTGCGGGAGACGCTGCGGGCGTTTCTCGGCAGTGGGTCGAGCTACAAGGCCGCTGCCGAAGACCTGCATTTGCACACCAATTCGGTGAAATACCGGGTGAGCCGGGCTGTGGAGCGACGCGGCAGGCCTATCACCGATGACCGCCTCGACGTCGAGGTGGCGTTGCTGCTGTGCCACTATTTCGGCGCGACGCTACTGCACTGAGTACCGTTCGCGAGGAAAGTCGCTGAGCCAGTGACACTGTGGCCCACGCCCTTCGAATTCAGTGATTCTGGCGACTATCGGCTGATGAACGGAGTCAAGGAGGCGCGGATGTGGTGGATCCGTCCGTCAGAGGCTGGGATGAGAAAGATTTCGTCGACGTGCGAGCACACCCGTCGGCCGAACAGTCGCGGCTTGGTGAGCACGTCGAACCGAGCCCGCACCTCGTCGCCGTCGACGGTGTACTCGGGCGGTGTGGTGGCCTCGATCAGCTTGAACTGCGGACCGCGATTCAGGCTGCGCCGCAAGTGATCTCCGGAGCGGCCGGTCTTGAGGCCCATCTCGATACGGATGCAGTCCGGGGTGAACGGCACCGCGTCGGCCTTGTGCGTCACCAGCGCATCGATGTACGCCTGGGCCGCCGCGATGCGCTCGGCATCGGACCGTGTCGATTTGCTCCCGCCCTCTGGCGCCACTAGAGGTGGCCCAGCGCAATCGTGCCCCGTTGACGTTGACTGTCCATGTCGGCATTGTGCACCTGGGCTCAGGACAGCACCACCGAGGCGAACGCCTCATGGCATGAACGGGATTGCCGAAGGTGTGCGGCACATCGGTCAATCGGGTCGACAATGTCGAGCATGCGCTGGTCACCGCGGGCACTGGTGTGCCGACCTCCGGGTTGATCGCGGGACAAAGGCGCGTTGCCGTCCCGGTTCGGCACGGTAATGTTTGCTCCACATATGCAGGTCGGGGAGAAGGGGGCCGGGGCATGGGGATGCCGCCGGACAGCAGCCCATACGGGTCGCAGACGGTGACGGGTCCGGGGTGGCCGAACATCGACGAGGAGCAGCTGACCGCGGCGTCCGCGTCTTACCAGAAGTTGGCTGCCAACATCACCGGCAATATCGTGCCCGAGCAGACCAATCAGCTGATGAGGCTCAACGAGGTCTGGCAGGGCGAGGGGGCCATGGCCGCCTCCGGCGAAGCCACCACGATGATCGGCCACCACCAGGCCAACGGCGCCCAGGCGCAGGCCATCGCCACCCAGCTCACCGCCATGGCAGCGGCCGTCGTGCAGACCAAGACGGCCGTCAACGCCACCGCGCAGCAGGTCCAGCACGAGGTCGAGATGCTGCAGGCGCTGCCGATCGACAACAAGCAGGAGTTGATCGAGGGCGTCATCAAAATGGGGCTGTCGCAGAACATTGCCACCGTGACGGCGGCGACCTCGGAACTGGTCAGCAGTCTCGGCACCACCGCCAACATCCCGGCCGTCACCACGCCGCCCACGGCCCAGGCTCAGCAGGCCGCGCAGAAGGGTGGCGAGCAGATGATGCAGATGATGGGCCAGTTGCTGGGGCAGATCCCGCAGATGCTCGGCCAGATCCCCCAGCAGCTCACTCAACCGCTGCAGCAGCTGACCCAGCCTTTGCAGCAGTTGACCCAGATGTTCGGTTCAGCAGGCAAAGGCGGGACCGGCAGCGGTCCAATGCCCTTCTCCGCGTTCTCCACTCATCCCACGGCGGGGGGATCCGGTCCGAGCTCGGGTGCTGGGCTGATGAAGGCGGCGTCGTTGCCAGGCTCCGGCGGCGGAAGTGCGCAGACACCGCTGATGGGCAAGCTCGTGGTTGGTACCTCGCCGGTGGCGGTAGCCACCGACCACGCTATGGCCGGGAGCAATGCGTTCGGTGGGCTGGCTCCGGTTGCCTCCGGAGGCATGGGGCCGATGGGCGCGATGGGGCATCGCGGCGCCGGCAGTGGTGGCACTACCCAGGGACTCGCAGTTCCCGCCCCCCTCGAGCACGAACTTGACGACGGTGACGTGGACGATGACTGGTGAGCCGGTTGGCATGCGGGTAGATGCGATCGAGTTTGAAAGAGGTGCCTCGTGAGCAACACACCGTTCACCACCCCCGGCGCGCTGAATTGGTCTGCCGCCCCGATCCAGCTGCCGGAAATGCCGGCCATCCAGGCCGGTGAGGACGCGATGAGCATGACGATCGCCGGTTTGCTCCCGACCATGGCGGCTGCACTGACAGCCAACGTCACCGCGCTGGCGGCCAAAGAGAACATGTTCAACGGCAAACTCTCCGACGCACAGGGCGCATACGAGAACGCCGACCAGTCCGGCCAGCAAGGCGTGGGGCAGCTGGGCCAGATGATGGGTCAGCTCGGTCAGATGGGTCAGATGGCCAGTCAGCCCGCGCAGGCCGCCGGCGGTATGGGTGGGCAGTTCGGCTCGCTGATGGAGCCAGCTATGAAGGCCATGGACAGTGCCAAGGGTGGCGGTGGCTCCGGGTCAGGTGTTCCGGAGGACGGCATGCCCGGCGCAGGGGCGGCAGGTGGTCCCGGTGGCGCCCAGCTGCTGAACGACCGGGAGGCCAAGCTCAACGAGCGTGACGCCAAACAGGATGAGCGCGAAGCTCGGCAGAACGATCGCGATGTTCAGCAGGACCAGCGACAGGCCGGCCAGGATGCCCGTGAGGCACAGCTGAACGAGCGCTCACACCAGGTGCCGGCGGCCCCGCACGGCTCCGGAGCCGGACCGAGTGAGAACCGGCCCAGTGCCGGCCCGGCTCCAGTCGCCCCGCATCAGGCGCCGGCGGCCCCGCCGCCGCAGCGCCACGACGACGGGGACCTGTCGCGCCGGATGTAGCCGGCCCCCTCTGTCCCCGGCTTGTCACGTGTCCCCAGCTGTCACGTGTCCTCAACTTGTCACGTGTCCTCAACTTGTCACGCCAGAGTGGCTGTCGGCGTCGAGCGTCACGCTGGAGTGACAACGTGGTCGGTCGGGCCGTAGCAGCCAAAGCACGCGTGGTCGAGCGTCACGCCAGTGCGGCTGTGGATGCCGAGCGTCACGCCAGAGCCTGTGGATAACGGAAGTGACGCCTCGGGCGTTGCGCGGCAAACTCTTTCGTCATGGGGGAGCCATTTGTCGGCAGCGAGGCCGTCGCGAGGGGCGAGTTGCTCAAGAGCGCACTACGCACCAGGTACACCAGGGTCTTCCGGGATGTCTATGTGAGTCCCGGTACTGAACTCACTCCGGAAATCCGTGCGCACGCAGCCTGGCTGTGGTCCCGACGACGTGGGATCATCGCCGGGAAGTCTGCGTCGGCGCTGTACGGGGCGAAATGGGTTGACGCTGCTGCACCTCTGGAATTGATTCACTCCAACAGGAACCCGCTTGCGGGTTTGAAGGTTCGTACCGAGCAGATCGACGAGGATGAGGTGGTTCGGATCGCGGGTCTGCCGGTAACCTCGTTGGCTCGCACGGCACTGGACATCGGAAGTTGGTACGAGCGTGATGAAGCGGTGGCCGCTCTCGATGCCTTGGCTGCTGCGACGGACCTCAAGGCTGCCGATGTCGACTTGTTGATACAGCGGTATGCCAGGCGCCGAGGTGTCGAATATGCGCGGACAGCACTCGATCTGATGGACGGTGGGGCTCAGTCACCCAAGGAAACCTGGTTACGTCTGATCATCATCGACGACGGCATGCCACGGCCACAGACACAGATCCCGGTGTTCGACGGCCCAGGAGACCCGTTCGCGTTTGTCGATATGGGTTGGGACGACATCAAAGTCGGCGTCGAATATGACGGTGAGCAGCATCGACTCAATGACTGGCAATACCGGTGGGACCTGAGAAGGGCTGACCGACTGCAGCGACGCAGGTGGATCAATGTGCGAGTGACGGCGGGAGACCGTCGAGATGAGATTCTCCGCCGGGTCCGCGCTGCAAGAGCCTGCCGATTGTCACGCTAGCGTGGCTGTCGACCGCGAGCGCCACTCCAGCGTGACAATGGGCGAGAAGGCCCCGGCAGTATGGAGCCATGGCAACCCGCGAGCAGGCTCAGACGATTCTCGAACACCTGGCCGGACCCGCCGCTGTGCTGCGCGGTGACCAGTGGACCGCGATCGAGGCACTCGTGGTGCAGCGCCGCCAGGCATTGGTGGTGCAGCGCACCGGCTGGGGAAAGTCGGCGGTCTATTTCATTGCGGCCAAGCTGCTGCGCGGCAGCGGACGCGGTCCGACGGTCATCGTCTCGCCGTTGCTGGCCCTGATGCGCAACCAGGTCGCGGCCGCAGAACGCGCCGGGGTGGCCGCCGCGACCATCAACTCCGGCAACGTCACCGAATGGGATGCGATTCATCGACGGGTCGCCGACGGTGAGCTCGACGTACTGCTGGTGAGCCCGGAACGGTTGAACAATCCGGACTTTCGTGACAACGTGCTGCCCGCACTCGCAGCCGATGCCGGTCTGGTGGTGGTCGACGAAGCGCATTGCGTGTCCGACTGGGGTCACGACTTCCGGCCCGACTACCGGCGCATCCGCACTCTGCTCGCCGAGCTGGGCGCCGACATCCCGGTGCTGGCCACCACCGCGACCGCAAACGACCGGGTGGTCAACGATGTCGCGGCCCAGCTCGGAGTCGGCGGCAGGGACACCCTGGTACTGCGCGGCGGGCTGGACCGCGAGTCGCTGCGGCTTGCGGTGGTCAAAGCGGGAAACCCCGCTCAACGAGCGGCTTGGATTGCCGCACAATTGGATTCGCTTCCAGGGTCAGGCATCATCTACACCCTGACTGTGGCACAGGCCCACGACGTCGCTGCGCTGCTGTCCGAGCAGGGCCACAAGGTGGCCGCCTACACAGGGTCTACCGACACTGCCGAACGCGAGCAGCTGGAAGCCGACTTGCTGGACAACCAGGTGAAGGCCCTGGTGGCGACGTCGGCACTCGGGATGGGATTCGACAAGCCCGACCTCGGCTTCGTCGTGCATCTGGGCGCACCGTCGTCACCGATCGCCTATTACCAGCAGGTCGGTCGTGCCGGCCGCGCCAGCGCCAGCGCGGAGGTGATCTTGCTGCCCGGTGTGGAGGATCAAGACGTCTGGCGATACTTCGCCTCTGTGGCATTCCCATCAGAACCCATGGTGCGCAACGTCATCCGGGCGCTTGACACCGAACGACCACAGTCGGCTCCTACGCTGGAAACCCTGGTGGACCTAAACCGGTCGCGGTTGGAGATGGTGCTCAAGGTGCTCGACGTGGACGGTGCGGTGCGCCGCGTCAAGGGCGGCTGGATCAGCACGGACGAGCCGTGGAGTTATGACGAGGAGCGTTACCGGGCGCTGGAGGCGGCTCGCCGCCGCGAACAGCAGGCCATGCTCGATTATCTGGACACCGACGGCTGCCGCATGGCATTCCTGCGTGGGCAACTCGACGACCCTGAACTGCAGCCTGGGGAACGGTGCGGTCGCTGCGACAACTGCACCGGAAGCCGCTACGCGACCGCTGTCGACGAAGCCACCCTCACCGCCACCCGGGACCGCCTGCGGCGTCCCGGTGTCCCGGTGGCACCGCGTAAGCAGTGGCCGTCAGGGTTGGCCTCACTCGGCGTAGCGCTGTCTGGTCGCATCAACTCCGGCGCCGCGCCGGGGCGTGCGATCGGCCGACTCACTGACCTGGGCTGGGGTGCGCGGCTGCGCAAACTGCTCGCCGAGCCCGACCAGGAGGTGCCTGACGAGGTCGTGCAGGCGGCGGTGGCAGTGCTGAAGGCCTGGAACTGGGAGCGTCGTCCGGTTGCTGTCGTGGGCCTGGATTCGGTCCGTCATCCGGTCTTGATCTCGTCGACCGTGCAGCGTCTGGCGCAGTTGGGACGGCTGACCGACCTCGGCGCGCTGCGGTATGCACCGGGTCGTCGGCCGGTGGCTGCCGCGAACTCGGCCTACCGCGTTGCGGCGCTGGCCGGCTGCTGGGAGCCACCGCGTATCGACTGCGCCGGGCCTGTCCTGCTGGTCGACGACATGACCGACACCGGTTGGACACTGACGATGGCGGCACGGGTGCTGCGGGACGCCGGAGCGCCCGAAGTGCTGCCGTTCGTGCTGGCCAGCACGAGTTGACCCGGACGCCCGGCACCTTCGAATAGTGTTACACCGCAGGCAATCCCACCCGCAGGGCGATTTCCTGCATATTTCCCACGCTGGTCACCACCTGCGGTGATGTCGGTTCACCGGGGGCGCTGTCGAACTCCAGCCGAACCAGTACGCGGTCGCTAGTGAACATCAGAAGCGTCACCGCTTTGGCGCCGTCGGGAGAGGTGCCGGTCAGGATGGTGCCGTCCGAACCGACCGGAAACGGTTGCGGTGGCCCGCCGGTGACGATGGTGCTGACCGCCGACGACGCTTGTCGCAATGTGGCAGTGGCGGTAGCCGCATCGGGATAGATCAGGATCGTGTCGGCGATGGCCTTGGTGTCGTCGGTGTTGACGAAGAACACACTGGCGCCGCGCATACCGTTCGGGTCGGTATTGGACGACCTGACCGTGAAGGTGTCCGGCGGAATGCTCACGTCGGCAGCCGTCAGCAGCAGGCGGCTGTAGTCGATGCCGCCCGGCTTCGTCAGTGCGCCGGCAGCCGGCGGGGTTGTCGCCGCCGACGAACCATTCGTGGTTGTGGTGGGCGTCATACCCCAACGGGCGGCGGAACCGGGATCAGAGGAATTACAACCCGCCGCCGAGATGGCGACGATCGTGGCGAGACCTGTAGTGAGTACGTATTTCAGCGGCGATGACGTCGAGAAGGACATGATTACTGTTCACAGTACGCGTGGCCATGAGCGAGTGCCCGGCCCAAGCAGGCGGACTGCGGTATATGTGAGCGATATCGCTGTATTCGTGCGATGGCCGCGTGCCCAGCGCGAACCCGACTGCCCCCGCGAAGATCGGGGGCGAACGGAACCTCGAACTACTCGAATTCCTTTGGCGCCCAACAGATGTCGATATCGAACCCGACTTCCTTTGCGGTGCAGGCCAATCCGGTCAGATGCTCGAGTCCGCGGCCACGCCGAGGGTGGGCTTCATCACTCGCCCGCCCGTTTGGTTGCCGACCAGCTGAATGTCAGCCCGAACTGCGGGCGAGTTTGCGCCAGATCCAACTCGACGGCACATGCCGTCCGTGCAGGACGTACTCCCGGGTCGCGTCAATCAGCAGCGTCGCATCGAGCAGACGGCGCGCGGACGGCCATCCGACGAGTAACAACTCGTCGTCAAGGCCCACCACAGCGTTGTCGTCCGGCGCAACGTCCACCTCTGTGCTGTCGGCACGCGCGAGCAGCAGCGGGACCGCATGCAACCGCTCGTCGCGGTCGTCCGGGCTGCGCAGCAGGTCGCCGAGCCGTAGGCCGCCCCCGCGCAACGCCGTCTGGAGCGCTGGGGCTTCCGTCGCGGTCAGTCGTACTTTCCACACCGCCTGCAGGTTTTCGCCACACAACTGGGTGAGGCGGTCGATGACATCGGCGGCCCACTCATTGTCGAGTCGCGGTACCTCTTGCAGGAACCGCCACATCAGCGGCGCGGAGAGCTGTGCGTACACCTCGTGTGCGACAACGTCGGCAGGGACGAACAGGGAGTCCACATCGACAGCGGCAAACAGCGGTGCGCTGGTCGGCTTGTTCTGCCGGGCCGCGATGAACAGCGTCGGATTGGCCCGCCGGGCCGCAGCGATCAACGAAAGGTTGGTGGTGTCGTTGCTCGTTCCCGCCACGAACCCGCTCGCGTTCTCGATACCCGCGCGGGCCAGCACGCCCGGTTCATAACCGTGCCCCACGATTGATTCCGGGTCGTCGTCCGTCACGCTCTGCGGTTCCACCACAGTGACGTCGAGTCCCTCAGCGCGTAAGTCGCGAGCAATTTCGCGCCCGAAGCGCCCGTACCCGCAGATCACCCACAAACCCTGCGGCGGCGGGGCTCCCCGGGGTGGCAACGGAGCTCCGGGCCCACTTTCCAGCCAGGTCATCAGCTGGTAGGACGCGGGGGCGCGCAGCGCAACGCTCAGGTGATCGCCGAACCGATCGAACGGGTTGACCACCGTGGGCGCACCGAAGGCACGCATCCGTTCAGCCGTGATGGGCGAGACCGCCTGGGTGATCACCTGCAGATCCGGCCGCAGGAGAGCCACCGCCTGCACGACGGCGAGGTTGATCTCGTCGTCGTCGGTGAGCGCCAGTACCCCTTCGCAGGAGGGCAGGTCCATACCGGCGACGGTGAGGTGTTCGGGGTCGCCAGCGTCTGCCGCCAGGCCTGGCACATCTGCGTGATATGACGCCAGCTCCAGGTTGGCGATCCGGGTGTCGTCGCGGTCGAGCACCACGAATCGCCGCCCCAATGCGTCCAGTGAGTCGGCCAGCAGCTCGCCGGTGCGACCGTAACCGGCGATAAGGAGGAACGGTTCGCGCATCCGTTGCACCTTGCGGGTGAAATGCTGCAGCGCCAGGGCTTGCCGGAAGCTGCGCTCCTGCAGCAGCGCGAGCAGCGACCCGATCGCGTACGCCCAACCCACCACGGTGAGGTAGATCGAGATCGTCAACCACATCCGCTGGTTGTAGCTGAAGGCGTACGGAATCTCGCCGAAGCCGATGGTGGAGGCGGTGTAACTCATGACGTAGAACGCGTCGAAGAACCCCATCCGCCAGGGTCGCCCCGCCGAGTCCTGGCCGGGGATCAGGGTGAGACCCATCGTGCTGACCGCGAAAATCACGATCAGCACGATCAACGGTGCCCGCATCCGGCGCATGACCAGGAAGATCGATGCCGACGCCCGCCCGGACGTGGACAGCGGAATCCGCCACCGCGGCGGGCGGCGCGCCGGTTCCGCTTTGAACATGCGTGCCCAGAACAACGTCAGGCTCACGGCTGATCCATCTACCGGCGGTGAAATGACACGGTTTCGACCAGCAACAAGGTCACCGACACGATGTTGGCGATCAGCGCACCGCCGGACAGCGAGACCACGCTCGCTGTTGCTTCCCGCGTCACGTGCGCGGTCACGTAGGACGCGTATCCCCAGACCAGTGTCGCCGCGATCAGCTGGAGGTCGGCGACCAGGCTCGTAGCCAGGTGCACCGCCCCGATCTGGGTTCGGTCACCGAACTTGAGGACGGTCGCGATGAGGTTGACGACGACCGCCGCGTAGAGCTCGTAGCTGTTGTGCACGCCGGGGTCGTCGATGTCGCCGATGAAGAATCCGAAGTTCAGGGTGGCGGCGAACAATACGAAGAATCCGAAAACGACTTTCTCGAGATTCATCCGCCATCCCCATCGACCGGTGTACGTGCCCATCGATCGTAATGACATCGTCGTGAAACGTTTGGGTAATTCGGCAGGTCAAGACACCATGCCAGGGTGTCGCCGATTCCGAGTTGTTCGCGGACGATCTCGGGATAACCGGCCATGGATATCTGCACGCAGCTGTCCAAACCTCGCGCGGTAAGGGCCAGCAGGAAGGTCTGCAAGAACATCCCCACGCCGAGGCTGTCGGCATGGCCCAGTTCATAGTGAATGCAGACGACACCGGCCAGCGGAGCGCCGAAGAACGTCCAGTTGCGCAGCACCGCAAGGCGTCTGGCTTCGGTGTCATTGTGGACGGTACCCGGGCGAGCTCAAGGGCTTCGTCGACGAGTTCGCGAGGCACGGGTTTGTCCGGCAGGAACAGCCGCCTCGAGGTCGTACCTGGCTCGGAACGGTATGGGCCGTGGGTAGGAACCGGGGTAGTGGCTCTGTGGAGATCCCGTAAAAGCTGTGTAGTGGTTAGGTTTTCGCTATGGTTCGGTTAGGCGGCCTTCCCGAACAAGAGCCCTATTAGATAGGCTTAATAACTGTGATGATGAGGAGGAGGTGCATGGTATGGCACGACGCAAATTCCAACAGCGGGTGATCGGTGGGGTGGTCGCCGGCGGAGCGCTCTTAGCCTGCGCGCTCGGCTTGTCCGGTGTCGCCGATGCCCAGTCGGCACCGGTGCCTGCGAGTGTCCAGCTTGGGTCGGCTCCGCTCTTCCCGCCCCCTCCGCCCCCGCCTCCGCCGCCGCCGTTCTGGGGGCCGCCGCCGCCGTTCTGGGGACCGCCTCTGCCGCCCCCGGGGCCCCCGCCTCCGCCCCCTCTGTTCTAGGGGCCTCCGCACCGGCGTTGGTGTCCCGAACATGACTGAGGCCCTGCTTTTTCCGGGACAGCTGATTTCCCCTCGCGAGCAGACGCGCAGGCACCCTGACACGCCGCTGAAGCGGGACCTGCGTGTCTGCTCGCGAGAGAAGGTTAACGTCCGGGCAGCTTCTGCACAGCCTGGATCAGCGGTGTGAAAGCCTTTTGCCACAAGGTCTGCGGAATCCGCAGCGGCGGATCCAGGTTCAGTACGCGCGCGGTCGAAATGGTCTGTGATTCAGTGTATTTGAGAATTCCGTCGGCGCCGTGGCGGCGCCCGACGCCGGAGGCCTTCATGCCGCCCATCGGGGCGGCGGTGCTCCCGAATGCCAGCGCATAACCCTCGTCGACATTGACCGTGCCGGAATTGATCCGGGCGGCAATCGCCTCGCCTTCGGACTTGCTGGCCGCCCACACACTGGCATTGAGCCCGTACTCGGTGTCGTTGGCCTTCGCGATGGCCTCCTCGACGGAATCGACCGGGTAGATCGCCACCAGCGGGCCGAAGGTCTCGTTGCGCCCGCACTCCATCTCGTCGGTCACGTCGGTGAGCACGGTCGGCTCGAAGAACAGCGGACCGATGTCGGGCCTGGCGTTGCCGCCGGCAACGACCTTGGCGCCCTTGACCTTTGCGTCGGCGACATGACCCGACACGGTCTTGACCTGATCCTCGGAGATCAGGCTGCCCATGTCGGCGGTGAAATCGTATGCGGGGGACAGCTTCATGTTGCGCACCCGGTTGGCGAACTTGCGGGTGAACTCATCGGCAATCTCGCGTTCGACGTAGATGCGTTCGATCGAGATGCACAGCTGACCCGCGTTGGAGAAGCATGCGCGCGTCGCGGCCTTGGCCACCACATCCAGGTCGGCGCCCTTGGTGACGATCATCGGATTCTTGCCGCCAAGTTCGGCCGAAAAGCCGATGAGTCGGCGGCCGCACTGCTCGGCCAGCGACCGGCCGGTAGCGGTGGAGCCGGTGAACATCAGATAGTCGCAGTTCTCCACGATCGCGGTGCCCACCACCGAACCGGGGCCCGGCACCACCGCGAACACATCGCGCGGCAGGCCTGCCTGATACAGCAGTTCGGCGTTGGCCAACGTGCAGTACGGGGTCTGGCTGTCGGGCTTGACCACCACGGCGTTGCCGGCCAGCAGCGCTGGAATGGAATCCGAAATCGACAGTGTCATCGGGTAATTCCATGGTGAGATGACCCCGATCACGCCCTTGGGGTGGTGATTGACCACGGTCTTGACGACACCGGGCAGCAGCCCCTGGACGCGCTTGGGAGCGAGTAGCTTCTCCGCCTCGCGCGCGTAGTAGCGCGCGTTCAGAATGATGTCGACGAGCTCTTCCTGGGCGGCCGAGCGGGCCTTGCCGGTTTCCGCTTGCGCGACGTCCATCAGGAATTCACGATTCTTGGCCACGAGCTCGCGGTACCGCTCGATGATCGCGCAGCGTTCCTTGACTGGGCGCTTGGCCCACGCGACCTGCGCGGCCCTGGCCTTGGCGAAGGCCGCGGTGACATCGTCGGCAGTGCCGACCGGAATGGTGGTCAGCTCCTTGCCGGTGAACACTTCGTCGATCGGTTTGGTCGGGCGCGCATCCAGGTTGTCGATTGCGACGAGCTTGCGGAGCCGGGCGAAGTCGGGGGTGGACGGAGCGGGCATCGGGACTCTCCCTACTGGCCAGTAACTACGGTTGTGCCCAACCTACCCGGTACCGGCGGTCCGGCCAACCCTCTTGGGAGCCGACAAATCCGCGAAACTTCGTCTTTCGGGGACAAGTCAGTCCGACCGTCATCGAGATCGGTGCCGATGACCTGCATCGTTACTTGAATTTCGCGGTAGCCCGCCGCGCCGACGCTACCGGGCAGCAATCACCGGGACTGTTCTTCGGCCGTGGGGGACAGCTTCTTGACGACGGCGCTCCCGACGATGCCGACCGCGATCATGCCGATTCCGAGCGTATCGGGCAGCGCGTCGGTGACCCAGCCGAAGATGCCGGCGATCAGGATGAACATCGGCAACCAGTCGAACAGCTTCACCAGTGACGGCGCCGGTTCAGGCTCGCCGCGGCGGGCGGCGTCCCTGGCGCCGGCGAAGTCGGGATAGAACCCGGTGAACGAGATCGCGAAGAAGATCCCGGCGAGCTGCAGTACCCAACCGGTCCAGAAATTGTTCGCGTCGTGCAGGACGGCGTCACCGATCAACCCGACCACCGCTGCGAACGTGAAGGCGCCGGCCCATACCGCCGAGATGACGTAGTTGATCCTGATGAACAGCGGCGTATTCCAATATTCCTCGGGCGCTTGTTCTTTCGCATACGGCAGGGTGAAGGGGCGGCGGATCACAATCGTCGTGACGACGAAGAGCGCCAAGGCGATGTTCGTGAGTTCGCCAGCCCAGAGTTCCATCCACCCGATGACCTGCGCGGAGGCGACCAGTCCCACGGCCGCCAGAACCGCGAAGAAGGCCGCGCCGAAGACATCGAGGGCATGGATCGCAATGCCGCGCCGACGTCCGAGCCACATCGTGAACAATGCCAGCCCCAAGGCGAAGCAGACGGCTTGCTCGAACCGGCCCGGCGACGATAGGACCGACATCAACACCCAAGGAGCGATGCCGGACAACGGCGATTTGAGATATCCGTCCAGAAACGTCGTCATGGCCTAAGACCCTATTGCCATCTTGGTCAAAATGTGATGAAGCGCTGGCGCCCGTGCGCATGTTCACCTTCTAATCGGGCGCGCGAGGAGCCGTCAGCGGGCCGACCTACTCCTGGTGCGCCGTGCCGGTCGTGGCCAGGGCATCGAGGAACGCGCGTGCCCAGCGGTCGACGTCGTGGGCCAGCACCTGGCGGCGCAACGCCCGCATCCGGCGCCTACCCTCCTCGGGCGTCTGCATCAACGCAGCCTCGATAGCGTCTTTGACACCCTCGAGATGATGAGGGTTGATGAGGTAGGCCTGTCGTAATTCGGCCGCCGCCCCGGTGAATTCACTCAGCACCAAGGCGCCGCCCAGGTCGCTGCGGCAGGCCACGTATTCCTTGGCCACCAGATTCATACCGTCGCGCAGCGGGGTGACGAGCATCACATCGGCGGCGACGAAGAACGCGATGAGTTCATCACGCGGCACGGGCCGGTGCAGGTAATGCACGACCGGGTGGCCGACCTCCCCGTACTCGCCGTTTATGTGACCGACCTGCCGTTCGATGTCCTCACGCATCGCGATGTAGCTTTCGACGCGCTCGCGGCTCGGGGTGGCCAGTTGCACTAGCACGGTGTCGTCACGCTTGACGCGGTGCTCGTCGAGCAGCTCGGAGAACGCTTCCAACCGGACGTCGATGCCCTTGGTGTAGTCGAGCCGGTCCACCCCGAGCAGGATCTTGCGGGGGTTGCCGAGCTCAGCACGGATCTGCCGGGCCCGCTGCCGGATGGTGCGATCGCGGGCCTTGGCGTCGAGTTCCGCCGAATCGATGGAGATAGGGAAGGCGCCTACCTTGACTATGCGAGAGCCGTACTGCACCTCACCGAAACGCGACCGCACGCCAATGTTGTGGCGTGAGGTGTTCGTCCCGATGAGGCGACGTGCCAGCACCAGGAAGTTCTGAGCGCCCCCGGGCAGGTGGAAGCCGACGAGGTCGGCACCGAGCAGGCCTTCGATGATCTCGGTCCGCCAGGGCATCTGCATGAACAGTTCGACCGGTGGGAACGGGATGTGCAAGAAGAAGCCGATGGTGAGGTCCGGTCGCAGTATCCGGAGCATCTTCGGTACCAGCTGCAGCTGGTAGTCCTGGATCCACACCGTGGCGCCGGACGCGGCGGCCCGAGCTGTCGCCTCGGCGAAGCGCTGGTTCACCTCGACGTAGCTGTCCCACCACTCCCGGTGGTACTCGGGTTTGACGATCAGATCGTGGTACAGCGGCCACAACGTGGCGTTCGAGAACCCCTCGTAGTAGTCGGCCACGTCGGTGGCCGACAGCTGCACCGGGTGCAGTCGCAGATCGTCCTGGACGATCGGTTCCTCGTCGCTGTCCGGAATGCCGGCCCAGCCGATCCAGGCGCCACGACGCTTTCTCAGCAGCGGCTCCAGGGCTGTGACCAGGCCACCCGGACTGCGTTTCCACCTCGTGGTGCCATCGGGTAACCGCTCAAGGTCGATGGGTAGCCGGTTGGCCACCACAACGAAATCGGACTCCCCGGAGGCAGCTGTCAGACTGCCTTCCGGAGACATTTACGCCTCGATTTTCGACGGTCCAATACCGAGCATCGACAGGAACATCCGGCATTCGTCGGCGTCGGTGGCATAGGTAGCCACCACCCTCCGGGCCTGGCTGGCGGTGCTGTCGGCTAACGGTTCCACATCGCCGATATCGGCGGGATCAGATTTTGCAGGCATGGGACAACTCTAGGCGACCGGGCCCTGCCCGGTCGCCTAGCCGCCGATCAGCCGATGGAGCCGGTGACCGTCGGGCTGCTGCCGACGGACGAGTTCGGCGACGGCTGCGAGCCCTGCTGCTCTTCGGACAGGCCGATGCACTCACCCGTGTTGCCGCCGGTGCACGGAATCGAACCGCCGCCGCCGGGCTCGCTGACCGATGGCAGCGACGGGTTGCCCGTGGTATCGCCGATCGCCGCCCCACTGTTGGGCGACGTGTGCGGCACGCACTCACCGCTGTAGAGGTCCTCTTCCTCGCCGCCGGGGCATGCGACCGCAGGAGCCGACGACATCGGCAGGGTGCATACGGTGATCACCGGGGCAGCGGCCGCGACGACCGCGAATCCTCCAGCCAGGATCAATCGTCGCATCGAGAACGGGAAGGTCGCCATCGTCACGCTTTCTATAGTTATTCGACTGCTTGCTGACGAATTCTACGAAAGCTTGGAGCAGTCTGCATCGGTTATCCGTGTTGTCTGGGAGTCTGAGGCTACGGGCTTGCGCTGATCGTCGAACGGGGCACGGCCGCTGGTCCTTCGGATTCGGCATCCTCGGCCAGTCCGATGCATTGCCCGGCGTTGCCGCCGGTGCAGGGCACGCCGTCGATCGCCGCAATGTCCGGATTGCCCGCAATGGGGGAGAACGGAGACGACGTGTTCGGCACCATGAAGGGCGTGCACGTCGTCGTGAAAACGTCCTCCTCCTCACCGTCGGAGCACGTTGCATGTGCGGCAGGGGACGAGAAGAGTAGCGCCGAACCGGCGACGACCGCCGCGAATCCGGCGACCGCAGTGAGACGTAGAATCACACTCGGCAGCTTATAGCTGCCGAGTGCTTTCCTGCACGCGGTCTGGGGATCCGCTGTATCAGCCGATGGAACCGGTCACGGTCGGGCTGCTGCCCACGGTCGACTGTGGAACCGGTTGCCGCCCCTGCGCCTGCTGTTCCTCGGAAAGCCCGATGCACTGACCGGTGTTGCCGCCGGTGCACGGGATCCCGGCGACCTGCGGGAGCTCGGCTGGCGACGGCGTGTTCGGCGCAATATCCGCGATGCATACCCCCGTGAAGGTGTCCTCGGACTCACCGTTGGGGCAGTCGGCCAACGTGGTGGCCGGCAGAGTCAACACGGTCAATGTGGGGGCGGCGACGATTGCGAACGCAAGTCCTCCCGCCACGATGAACCGGCGTGCTGAAAGCTGGGAAAAGGCCATGAGTCTTACTTCCTCTAGAGTGCCTGACCAGTTTGCTGACTGCACGGTTGCGATGGTCGCTCCATCGCTGGCCACGATGTCTTCTGGTACTGCACAGGCTACGCTTTACTAGCGAAAAGTGTCGCACGATCAAGTGTGTCCGGACGGGCTGCAGCGGCCTTCTGTGAGAACACTGTCTAGTTGCTGTCGAATCGGTGACAGGCTCCGGTATGGGAGACACGCAGTGCGCAGTTTGTTAAGTGCCGGCGGCCGTCATGGGCTGCGCCGGGATCCCGATATCTCAGAGATGCGGCGGCCGCTCTTCCTCTCCGACGGATCTAGGCCGGATGTTCGGATCCGGCTTCCCATGCGCTCAGTGCGCCTATTGCCGACCAGTCCAGCTCGCCGCCGCCAGTGGCCAGCAGGGTCAAGAACCGGTCGCGCAGCAGGCTCGCCACCGGTAGTGGCACGCGCAGCCCCTCGCCTGCGCTCAGCACGAGGTTCACGTCCTTGAGGCCGAGCGTGGCGGCGAAACCCGCCGGGCTGAACTCCTCGCGAGCCAGCAGTCCACCGTAGGTCCGGTACACCGGGGCATCGAACAGAGTGGAGGTCAAGATCTCGAGGTACTGCTGTTTGTCGATGCCCGCCTTGCCGACCAACGCCATCGCCTCACCGACGGATTCGATCACCGAGGCGATCAGGAAGTTGCCGCTGAGCTTCACCAGGTTGGCGGCTCTCGGTTCCTCGCCGAGTACGAACGTGCGCTGCCCGATTGCGTCGAGCAGTGGCGTCGCCGCTTCCACCGCCGCAGGCACACCGGCCGCCACGACGAACAGCTTGGCCGCTGCCGCCGCCTTTGGACGGCCGAACACCGGTGCGCTGACGAAGACCTGGCCGGCCTCGGCGTGGGCTTCGGTGAGGCGTTCTGCCAGCTCCACGCTGATCGTCGAAGACGAGATGTGCGTGGCGCCGGCAGGCAGCTTCGCGAGGATGCCGTTGTCCCCGAACGTAACTGATTCCACCGCATGGTCGTTGGCGAGCATGGTGATCACTACCTCGCCGCGGCACGCGTCCTCGACCGAGGCCGCGGGGTGTGCACCCTTGGCGGCCAGCGCGGCCACCTTGTCGGGTGACCTGTTGTAGGCCGTGACTTCGTGACCCGCCGTGAGCAGATTGGCGGCCATGGCCGCACCCATGTTGCCCAGGCCGATGAATCCGATCCTCATACCTCCACTTGTACCGGCTGCGTTTGGCGGCGGGGGAAAGATGAGGTTTCCGTCGGTGGCGCGGGCCGTCACGAAAGCTTTGGCGGACAGGTCCCTTGGGGTGTGGCGGCCTGGATCTAGGCTGGCCGGTATGCGTCCCATCGCGTTCGGCCTGGTGCTAGCTGCGGCTGCCGCGCTGGCTTCGGCGCCCGCGGCGTCAGCCGTGCCCGCAGCTGCCGCCGGCCTCGTCGACGTACGCACGGTGGTGCCCGACGCGATCGTCGACCTGCGGTACGCCACCACCGACAACTTCGTCGGCCAGCAGCTCTACCCTGCCGACGCGCACTGTCTGGTACACGAGTCGATGGCCGCCGGGCTGGCCGCGGCCGCCGCGGCGCTACGACCGGACCGGCTGGTGTTCTGGGACTGCTATCGGCCGCACGAGGTGCAGGTGCGGATGTTCGACGCCGTTCCCAACCCCAACTGGGTGGCGCGCCCGGGTACGTCGGCGCGCAGCCACGAGGCAGGCCGGTCGGTTGACGTGACCATCGCCGGAGTCGACATGGGGACCGGGTTCGACGACTTCTCGCCGCGCAGCCTGGCATATGCGACCGAGGGTGTCAGCCCTGCCGAGCAAGCCAATCGAGCCCGGCTACGGCAGGCGATGCAATCCGGCGGGCTGACCGTCTACTCGGGAGAGTGGTGGCACTTCGACGGGCCCGGCGCCGCCGATCCCCGGCCGTTCCTCGACGTACCGCTCGATTGATCCAGGCTGGACCCGAACGGGTATGGCAGGGTGTTCCTTGGGATGACCGGCAGCGCAGCAGCTTTCGCCGACAGCCACCTCTGAGGTAGCGTCCGTCGAGCTCGGGGTGGATGCCGGCTCGCGTGGACAGCGTATCCGGCCCTGATGGATAACGATTTGAAACCTCAACGATTTCAAAGTGATACGAAACACGAAGCGTGTCCTTCGCGCACACTACGGTCACTTGGTGCACCGTCGAACGGCCTTGAAAATTCCGCTGGCGCTGGCAGCAGCGTCGGCGTTACCTGCCCTGTCGGCGATACCTAGGGCCAGCGCCGACACCGGGCGGTGGACGGCCGACCGTGCCAACGCGTGGCATCAAGCGCAAGGATGGCTCGTCGGCGCGAACTACATCACGTCAACCGCGATAAACCAGCTCGAGATGTTCCAGCCGGGCACCTACGATCCTCGCCGGATAGATGCTGAACTGGGTGCGGCCCGCCTGCTCGGGTTCAACACGGTGCGGGTTTTTCTGCACGATCTACTGTGGGCGCAGGATCGTGGTGGATTCCAAAGCAGGCTAGGTCAATTCGTCGGCATCGCCGCGCGCTATGGCATCAAACCCCTGTTCGTCTTCTTCGACTCCTGCTGGGATCCTTTCCCGCGGCCCGGTGCCCAACGCGCGCCCCGGCCGGGTGTGCACAACTCCGGCTGGGTGCAGAGCCCGGGCGCCGAGCGTATCGCCGACCCGCGGTACCGCCGCGTGCTCTACGACTACGTGGTCGGGGTGATCAGCCAATTCCGCAACGACGACAGGGTATTGGGCTGGGATCTGTGGAATGAGCCGGACAACCCCGCGGGTCAGTACAGTGCGGTCGAACGCAAAGATAAGCAGCAGCAGGTCGGGGCGCTGCTGCCGCAGGTGTTCCAATGGGCACGGTCGGTCAATCCCGCGCAACCGTTGACCAGCGGTGTCTGGCAGGGGAGCTGGGGCGCCGGTAACCGCAGCGCGATGAGCGGGTTCCAGCTCGACAACTCCGACGTCATCACGTTCCACTCCTACGGCACCCCTGAGCAATTCGAGGCCCGCATCGGGGAACTGGAGCCGTTGGGGCGGCCGATTCTGTGTACCGAGTACTTGGCCCGCACACTCGGCAGCACCATCGAAGGAGTGTTGCCCGTCGCGAAGCGGCACAATGTCGGTGCCTACAACTGGGGGCTGGTCGCCGGGAAGAGTCAGACGTACTTCCCGTGGGATTCATGGAGCCATCCCTACAAGACGCTGCCGAAGGTATGGTTCAGCGACCTGCTGCAGCCCGACGGAAGACCCTATCGGGACAGCGAATACCAGACCTTTCGCAAACTGGCCAGCACTCCGGGCGTGACATAGAACTTGGGGCCGCGGCCTGTCAGCGAATTCGATGGCAGCAGAATCGATTTCGATGCTACGGCCGCCGTGTCGATGCCAGTCCGGCGCGAATATTCGGTGGTCTGGTAATTCGTGCTCATCGAGCCGGCCGCCGGGCCAACGGGGATAGCGGGAAGCCAAGATGGTCCAGCTTGTCGGGGTTGATCACCGAGCGGATCGTGCAGATACTGTCGCCCTCGACGTCCACGGTCAGCACATTGATGAGCCCGCCGTCGGGATCGAACATCAGCAGGCCCGGCTGACCGTTGACCGGCGAGCGCTGGAACCGGGCGCCGATACCGTGATAGGCGTGCACGATGCCGGCCAGCACCCGCTGTACCCGGTCGCGCCCGAACACCGGTCGCGGTAGGCCCCGGCCCGTGCCACCGCCGTCGCCGTAGAAAGCCACGTCTTGCGCGAGTAGTTCCACGAGATTCTTCAGGTCGCCGTGCTCTGCGGCGCCGAAGAACCGGTCGGCCAGTTCGGCGCGGTGCGCGGCGTCGACATCGAAACGGTGACGGCCCGCCTCGATGTGTCTGCGCGCCCGGTTGAGGAGCTGCCGGCAATTCGCGGGTTCCTTGTCGACGATGCGGGCGATGTCGTCGTAGTCGTAGGCGAACACCTCGCGCAGCAGAAACACGGCCCGCTCCACCGGCGAAAGTGTCTCCAGTAGCACCAGGAATGCCATGGACAACGAATCTGATGTCGCCGCCAGTTCCGCGACGTCGGGATCGGCTGAGATGAGCAGCGGCTCCGGAAGCCAAGGGCCGATGTAGGTTTCGCGCTGCACCCGGGCTGAACGCAGGTGGTCGATGGCCAGCCGCGTGGTGATCGTGGTCAGCAGTGAGCGCGGCGAATCCGCGTCACCGCCGCGGTCCAGATAGTCGAAGTAGCGCAGGTACGCGGCCTGCACCATGTCCTCGGCGTCGGTGACGCTGCCCAGCATCCGGTAGGCGATCGAGAACAGCAGCGGCCGCAGCTCGGTGGGATCTTCCTGGTCGGTCATGGCACCTCCCTGTCTTCTCCATAGACGATCCGGAGAGCGCATCTGTGACACCGGCGCGCATGTCACAGCCGACGGCGGTCGTTCGTCATCAGGTCTGCACACTCAGAAGAAGGGATACGACCATGAACACCGCACTGTGGACCGCGCAACTCGTCCTGGCCGCGATATTCGCGTTGTCCGGCACCGCCAAACTCACCATGAGTCGTCAACGGTTGCTCGCCACCGGTCAGACCGGGACCGCCATGTTCCCCCTGCCGGTGGTCCGGTTCACCGCGGGCATGGAGTTGCTCGCGGTGACCGGGCTGGTGGCGCCGGGGCTCACCCGAATCGGTTTGGTACTCACCCCGCTTGCGGCTGCCGGTCTGTGCGTGGTGATGGTCGGCGCCGCATGGGCACACAGCCGACTGCACGAGCCGCGCAGCGTCATGGTCAACGCCGTGCTGTTCGGGCTGGCCGCATTCGTGTTCATCGGGCGGTTGGTCTAGCGAGTGATTCGGTAGCGCACGTGCGTCGCCAACGGCGAGTGCTCGGTCTCGACGAGCTCCAGCTCATTGACCGTGGTGTCGGGTCGACCGGGCCATGTTCGGGACAGTCGTAGCCGCCGCCCTCCATCTCGATGGGCTCGCGCTCGCAATGCCTCAGCACGGAAACCGGTGCGTGGTAAGGGGGTTCGTCACCCCACCAGCCACGCCACTGCTCACCATCGGTGGCCCAGTCGCCACGGATCGGTCCGAACATGTTGCGCCCCATTGCATATGCTCCGCAAGGACGCAACAGGTACGCGGTCCAACGGGCGTCGACGTAGTGCTGGGGCAGATCGAGGTGCCATCGATGCAGCCGCATCCCGCCCCGGCCGATCGGGTTGTCACGTGACTGGTCGGGGCCTACGACGAAGCCGTCCGACGAGATGGATATGTGTGCGGTGGTGAAGGTCATGTACGAGTAGACCGCCGGCGCTGGCGAAACTCGTCTGCCTCTAGTAGGACTGCCCGTTGGCATACCGCTCGCGACGGTAGTGACGCCCTCTGCCGCGGTTGCGGCTCTTGTACGTCGGCAGCTGGGAGTCACAGTTCGGGCAGATCAGCCGCAGGTTTTCCCGGCGGTTGTTCGTCGGGTCGCCATCGATGTGGTCTAACACCAATACCAGCGGAAGCCCCTGCCATGTGGTGGCTCCGCCGCAGATCGCGCAGCAGCCGGACTGGGCGGTAGCGAGAAACTGCCGAATGTAGTGACCGCGGCGGCCGTCGATCCACGCTTCGCCGGTCTCGAGCCACCGTTTCGTGCTGGCCTCGCGTTGGACCAGTGCCTGACATGCGTTGCCGCAGTAGACCTTTTGGCTGCGCTTCGTCAGTGGGGAACCGCAGCCCGGACATAACCTCATGAGCGGACACTAGGACGTGGTACCGACAAAGTGCCGCACCGGCTTTGAGCCCCCGGTCAGGATTGAACTGACGGCCTTCCGCTTACAAGGCGGGTGCTCTACCACTGAGCTACGGAGGCGGACGGCGTCTATCTTAACGGGTCACATGTCTTGGTCGATGACCCGCTGGGACGCGACCACACGGGCTGCGGTGCGGCGGCGTTGCCGGGACAGTGGGATGCGGTCGGCGATATTGCTCAGCGGATTGACCACCGCGGTCAGGGACAGCACCGCGTCGTGCAGGGTGTCGACCATCGGTGCCAGCGCTTCCAGGCCGGGCACCAGGCGGTTGAGGGTGTCGGAGAGGTCGACGAGCTTGGCCAGCGGCCCGTCCGGATCGGCCAGGGTCTCCAACAGGCCGCCTTCGGCGAGCAGTTTGTCGGCGACGCCGTCCTCGCGCAGCAGGCGCTCGATCAGACCGTCGTCGGAGAGCAGCTGATCGGCCAGCCCGCCGGGGGAGATGACCCGCGACAGTGCGCCGTTCTCGGTCGTCAGCCGGTCCATCAGACCGCCTTCGGCAGTGATTTGGTCCACCAGCCCGCCTTCTTGTAGCGCGCGGTTGACGGGTCCGTTCTCGGCGAGCAGTTTGTCGGCGACCCCGTCCTCACGCAGGATCCGCTCGACGATGCCGTTCTTGGCCAGCAGCCGGTCGGCCAGCCCGCCGGGGGCCAGCACCCGCGAGACGGCACCGTCCTCGGCGGTCAGCCGGTCGGCGAGCCCGCCGTCGGCAGTGATCTGATCGACGAGGCCACCCTCGGCCAGCGCGCGCGACACCGGTCCGGTGTCGGAGTTGAGCCGATCCAGCAGGCCGCCCGGTTTGGTCAGCTGATCGACCAGGCCGCCCGGTTGCAGTAGCTGATTGAGCGGGCCGTCCGGAGCGAGTGCCCGCCCGATCGGTGCATCGTCGTCCATCAGGTGGGCCAGCCGGTTTGCCCGCTCTACGGCGTCGTCGAGTCCGAGCAATCCGGCCACCGAAGGCTTACCTTGGATGGGGTTGGCGTCGTTGAGGGAACGTTGCACGACGTCGAGGGTGCCCCCGGCGATACCGAGGCCGAGGTCAGCGATGGCAAGACCGACCTTGACCGGGGCGGTGGCAACCTGGACCAGGGTCTTGCCGAGGTTCATGGCGCCAGTCTAGGGGCGGGTGGGCGATGTCTCCCCGGGGGTTTTCCCGGCACTAGTTTTCCCGGCACTCTGGGGAAAACTTTCAGGAAGCTCACAGCTGGCGTGCAGGATTACGTCATGCGGCGGCGGCAACATTGCAGAATGGCCATGCCAGCAGTACCCGAGAGCGTCCCTGAAGCCCGGATCCTCGTCGTCGACGACGAGGCCAACATCGTGGAGTTGCTGTCCGTCAGCCTGAAGTTCCAGGGCTTCGAGGTGCATACCGCGTCCAATGGCGCGGCCGCACTCGACAAGGCCAGGGAAGTTCATCCGGACGCGGTCATCCTGGACGTGATGATGCCGGGCATGGACGGCTTCGGCCTGCTGCGCCGCCTGCGCGCCGACGGCATCGACGCGCCGGCACTGTTCCTCACCGCGCGCGACAGCCTGCAGGACAAGATCGCCGGGCTCACCCTCGGCGGTGACGACTACGTCACCAAGCCGTTCAGTCTGGAAGAGGTGGTCGCCCGGCTGCGGGTGATCCTGCGACGGTCTGGCCGCGGCGTCGAAGAAACCCGCAATGCCCGGCTCTCCTTCGCCGACATCGAACTCGACGAGGACACCCACGAAGTGTGGAAGGCCGGCGAGCCCGTCTCGCTGTCGCCGACGGAGTTCACCCTGCTGCGTTACTTCATCATCAATGCCGGCACCGTGCTGTCGAAGCCGAAGATCCTCGACCACGTGTGGCGCTACGACTTCGGTGGCGACGTCAACGTCGTCGAGTCCTATGTCTCCTACCTGCGCCGCAAGATCGACACCGGTGACAAGCGTCTGCTGCACACGCTGCGCGGGGTCGGCTACGTGTTACGTGAGCCGCGCTGAGCATCCTCGGTTCAGCGGCATACTGCATGAGTGGTGTTAGACCGGGTTAGCCGCGCGCGCGGGCAGGGTGTGCCCCTGCGGGTTGGGCTGGTTGCCGCCGCGCTGGTGCTGGTGGCGTGTGGCCTGCTCGCGTCGGGCATCGCAGTCACGTCGATCATGCGGCACACCGAGGTCGATCGGATCGACCAGACATTGCTCGACGCGTCGCGCAGCTGGGCGCTGGAACCGCGTCACGCACCGTCCGCGCCGACGGAGGGGCCGAACCCAGCCCGGCCGCCGTCGAACTTCTACGTGCGTGGAGTCGACGAGGACGGTCGTACCTGGATCGCGATCAACGATCGGGAGGCCGAGCCCGCACTGCCCGACGACAACGACGTCGGACCGATTCCCGTGACCGTTGGGTCGATGGGGGGCTCCCATATCCAGTGGCGAGCGATGACGGTGCGATCTTCCGACGGTTCGCTCACCACGGTCGCGATCGACCTGTCCGACGTGCAGTCCTCGGTACGCGCGTTGATTTGGTCGCAGATCGGGATCGGTGCGGCCGTGCTGCTGGTCCTCGGCATCGCCGGCTATGCGGTGGTGCACCGTAGCCTGCGTCCCCTCGTCGAGGTCGAACAGACGGCTGCCGCGATCGCCGCCGGTCAGCTCGATCGTCGAGTGCCCGAACGTGATCCGCGGACCGAGGTCGGCCGACTTTCGTTGGCGCTCAATGGGATGCTCGCGCAGATCCAACGCGCGGTGGCGGCGTCGGAGGCCTCCGCCGAACAGGCGCGCAGCTCCGAGGAGCGCATGCGGCGCTTCATCACCGACGCCAGCCACGAACTCCGCACGCCGCTGACCACGATCCGCGGTTTCGCCGAGCTGTACCGGCAGGGTGCCGCCCGGGACACCGAGATGTTGATGGGCCGCATCGAGAGCGAATCCCGGCGCATGGGCCTGCTCGTCGAGGATCTGTTGCTCCTGGCGCGTCTGGACGCGCAACGACCGCTGGAACGCCGCCGCGTCGACCTGCTGACGCTGGCCACCGATGCCGTGCACGACGCGCAGTCCATCGCGCCGGACCGCAAAGTGTCCATGGAGGTGTTCGATGGTCCGGGGACACCGGAGGTGCTCGGTGACGATGCCCGATTGCGGCAGGTGCTCGGCAACCTGGTGGCCAATGCGCTGCAGCACACGCCGGAGACGGCGGGTATCACGGTACGGGTGGGCACAGAAGGGGACAACGCGGTGTTGGAGGTGTGCGACGAAGGTCCGGGCATGAGCCAGGAGGATGCGCGGCGGGTCTTCGAGCGGTTCTACCGGGCAGACACGTCGCGCACCCGAGCCAGTGGCGGCACTGGGCTGGGCCTCTCGATCGTGGATTCGCTGGTATACGCCCACGGCGGGACGGTGCGGGTGGTCACCGCCCCCGGCGAGGGCTGCCGCTTTACCGTCAGCCTGCCGCGGATTGCAGATCTGCCAGCGCGGCTGTGATCTTGGCCTGGGCCTCGTCGAGGGACTCCGGCGAGGGATTGTTGTCGACGTGGGCGAACCCGAAGTCGGACAGGTTGTAGGCGGGGAACACGTGCACGTGTAGGTGAGGAACCTCCAGGCCGGCGATGATCACGCCGGCCCGCTCCGCGCCGAAGGCCTTGCACACGGCTTTGCCGATCAGCTGCGACACCTCCATCACCCGGCCGAACACGGCCGGTTCGATGTCCTGCCAGTTGTCGATCTCGGCGCGGGGCACGACGAGTGTGTGGCCCTGGGTCATCGGGGCGATCGTCAGGAACGCGACGATCTCGTCGTCGGAATAGACGAATCGGCCGGGCAGTTCGCCGTTGATGATCTTGGTGAAGACGGTCGCCATGCCCCGAGCATAGTGAGCGCGGTGCCGATCGGATCAGTCGATCGGCCCGGCCATCTCGGCATCACTCGGTGGGTCTGGTCGTTGCGGGCTCTCCCAGGATGAGACCGACCACATAGGTGAGGTTGTCAGCGATCTGGTGGTGCGTGACGGCGCCACTGCCGGCATTGACCAGCGCGCCGAAGAACGTCGTCTCCAAGGCCGACACGATGCGTGGATCAGCGTCCGGGCCGACGGCGGAACGGATCCGTTTGTGGATCTCGGCGCCGATACGGTCGCGAACGGTGCGTACCGCCGGATCGCTGCCACCGCCGAGCAGCGCCGCCGTGCACGCCGCGGCGACTTCCGGTTCGTCGGCGACGACCAGCGTCAGGGCGCGCAACGTCTTGTCGACTCGCGTCGCCCCCGCGTCGTTGACATCGGTGAAAAACGGCACCTGGCTGACCAGGTAGAGATAGACCTCGGCGATCAGATGGTTCTTTGAAGAGAAGTAGGTGTAGGCAGTCGCCGGCGCAACCTTCGCGCGGGCGGCGACTGCGCGCACCGTGAGATCGGCATACGACGATTCGCGCAGCATCTCCATTCCGGCAGCCAAGACCTTGCGAAAGGTCTCTTCCTGTCGGCGGTTGCGCGGCGTTTCTGTGACTACTACCACGCCATTACTGGACACATGTCCAAGTTATCAGCGGAGTTCACCGATGCCGGTCCCGGCGGCTTCGTCCGGGCCGTGTCGGCCCGGAACTCGCGCAGGGGCGGGCGTGGCCTTGGCCCCAGCGATTTCGTCGTATTCCTTGGCGATGCCGCGGATACGCTCACCGATCGCGCTCATCTCGCTGTTCGACTGTTGGATGATGTCGCTGATCCGACCGAGGCCCTTGCTGGCGATGGCGAGTTTGACGTATTCACTGGACTTGTCGTTGGGGGCTGATGCTGCCGTGCTGGTGACCCAGTCGCGGATCTGGTCGAGATTTTGCCGGCCTGCGGTAACCACGGCTGCGGACCGGTCGACCTCGGCGGCCATCCGCTGATCGAGATCGGCGAGCTTGCCGTAGGCCGCCGCGTGCTGCTGGTTCTTGGCGGTGTAGGCGTCAGCGGCGGAACCTTGCCACCGCGAATCGGGAGTCGCGGCCTCGACAGCCGATTGCATCTGGCGCAGTTGCGAGCTGCGGTCGAATTCCGCACCGCTCTGCGGTACGCCGGAGCCGAAGGTGTTCCGGGCCTGATTCCAGGTCGAGTAGAAGGCGTCGAGCGCGCTCATTACCTCAGTCTAAGGGCGACGCAATGGCCGCAATGACGGCAGATTCGACCCATCGCCGCAGGTAGGCCACCGGTGCGTGGTGGCCGGCGTATGTCCGATGGTCTGCCGCTACGCTTTACCACCGTGCGCGTCCTCGTGATCGGATCCGGTGCCCGTGAACACGCCCTGCTCTTGGCTCTGCGCCGGGACCCGGAAGTCGAGGAGCTGGCGATCGCCCCCGGCAATGCGGGGACGGCGATCATCGCCGACCAATACGACGTCGACGTCACCTCGGGAGAAGCGGTCGTCAAGCTCGCCGAGCGACTGGGATCGGATCTGGTCGTCATCGGTCCCGAGGTGCCGCTGGTGCTCGGTGTCGCCGACGCCGTGCGCGCGGCCGGGATCGCCTGCTTTGGCCCGACGAAGGATGCGGCGCGTATCGAAGGCTCCAAGGCATTCGCCAAGGACGTCATGACCAAGGCTGGCGTTCGTACTGCGAGCAGCGAGATCGTCGACAATCCCGGACACCTCGACGCGGCGCTGGACCGGTTCGGGCCGCCCGCGGGCGAGGCCGCCTGGGTGGTCAAGGACGATGGTCTGGCCGCGGGCAAGGGGGTGGTGGTCACCGCTGACCGCGATGCCGCGCGGGCACACGCCGCCAGCCTGCTCGACTCGGGCCACCCGGTGCTGCTGGAGTCGTTCCTCGACGGCCCCGAGGTGTCGCTGTTCTGTGTGGTCGACGGGGAGACCGTGGTCCCGCTGCTGCCCGCACAGGATTTCAAGCGCGTCGGCGACGGCGACTCGGGACCGAACACCGGAGGTATGGGCGCCTACTCGCCGCTGCCGTGGCTGCCCGACGCCGTGACCACGCAGATCGTCGACGAGATCGTCAAACCCGTTGCCGCCGAACTGGTTGCGCGTGGCAGCTCGTTCTCAGGCCTGCTCTATGCGGGTCTGGCCATCACGTCGAACGGGCCCGCGGTGGTCGAATTCAACTGTCGCTTCGGCGATCCCGAGACACAGGCGGTGCTGGCGTTGCTGGAGTCACCGCTGGGACAGCTGTTGCGTGCAGCCGCGACGGGTCAACTGGCGTCGTTCGGTGAGCTGCAATGGCAGGACGCCTACGCCGTCACCGTGGTGGTGGCCGCAGAGAACTACCCGGGCCGGCCCCGGGTCGGCGACGTGATCACCGGATCAGAAGCCGACGGCGTGCTGCACGCCGGGACCGCGCGTCGCGACGACGGCGCCATCGTCTCCTCCGGAGGCCGGGTGCTGTCCGTCGTGGGCACTGGCCCTGACCTGTCAGCTGCCCGCGACGCCGCGTACTCGCTGGTCACGTCAATCAAGTTGCCGGGCAGCCACTTCCGTACCGACATCGCCCTCGCCGCGGCCGAAGGGCACATTAGCCTCTAGGCCTCACCCTCTACCGCGAGCAGACGCTGCGGTCCCGGAAACGCCGCGTGTCGGGGACCGCCCCGTCTGCTCGCGGTAGAAGGTGACCGGGATTACGCCACGAGCAGCGGAGCCATCCAGGCGATCTCGGCGGGCAACTGCTGGCTCCAGAATGCCGAGTCGTGCCCGCCGGGGGAGAATCCGCCGGCCGGATGATTCGGCAGCTGTGCGATGAACTGCTGAGTAGCCGAATAGAATGGATCGCTTGTGCCGCAATCAATTCGGATGGGGATCGATCCCAGCGCGGGCAGTCCCCACACGGTATTGGCCGCGTAGTCGTCGGCGCCGTCGAAGGCACCTGGCGCGGTCGCGCCGGACGACGTCCACAGCGCCGGGCTCACTGCGCAGATTGCCGCGGTGCGTGCCGGTCCCAGCCGCGCGCCGAGCAGGAGCGCACCGTACCCGCCCATCGACCATCCCAGAAAGCCCACCCGCGAGGTGTCCAGATCCTGGTCGCCGAGCATCGGAATCAGCTCGTTGAGCACCATCGCACCGGAATCCTCACCCGAAGCGCGCTTGTGCCAGTAACCGCCGCCACCGTCGACGGCGACCACGGCGAACGGCGGGATCCCGGCCGCAACCGCTTGGGCCAGACCGGATTCCACGCCTCCGGCCATTACCTCCGCGGCGTTGGAACCCTTGCCGTGCAGCGCGATCACGGGTCGAAGCTTGCCGGTCTGCCCGGGCGGTCGGGCGATGGCCCAGTTGGTGTCGACGCCTCCACGCGCTGCGGACGTGAATGATCCGCTGGCATAGGTGGGCGCCGCGGCGGGTGGATCGGCCATCGCGGGAGCCGACGCCAGGGCGGACCCCAGCGTGTAGGCGCCGGCCGCACCGGCACCGAGGCGCAGCAGGGCGCGACGGTTCAAGTTGGGCATGGCGGCCATCTTGCCATCGCGCCATGGCCACCGGCCAATGGTGCCGTCACCCGACGAACCTGTGTAAAGACTGATGATTGGCCGAAAGCCCGATGGCGGATCGGCTCGACTGGCAGCATGCTAGTGGTGACAGCAGCAGTCACTCCGAAGGGGGAGCGTCGGCGGTGCGCACTCGTGAGGGCGGCCGCTGACCTGTTGTGTGAAGGCGGATTCGACGCCGTCCGGCACCGCGCGGTGGCCCGCCGGGCCGGTCTGCCGCTGGCGTCGACCACCTACTATTTTTCCTCCCTCGACGACTTGATCGCCAACGCTGTCGAGGACATCGGAACGCGCGAAGCCGAGCAGCTGAAGGCCGGCGTGGCCGCGCTGAGTCGCCGCCGCCGCGGCGCGGAGTCCACCGCCGACGTACTGGTGGACCTCTTGGTCGGGGAGTCCCCGGAAACCCGGGTGACCGAGCAACTGATCTCCCGCTACGAACGCTACATCGCGTGCGCGCGCCAGCCCGGGCTGCGCGACATCCAGCGCCGAATTCGTCAACAGCGCACCGAGGCGGTGGTCGAAGTGGTCGAACGGTCCGGCCGTGCGGTGCGCTCCGAACTGCTCACCGCGTTGGTGTGCGCAGTAGACGGCGCGGTCGTCGCGTCGCTCATGGACGAAGGCGACGGTCCCCGCGCCAGTGCCCGAGCGACGCTCATCGATGTCATCGACGTGCTCGCCCCGGTCGACGAACGGCCCGTGCACATCTAAGAACTACCGCGCAGCTTCTCAATCCTGTTGTGCAGCAACTCAGTTCGGTGTGCATTGCCGTCCAGTCCGATATAGCGATCGCCGTACACCGCGAGCAGCGCGTCGTCCAGACGGCGCACCGCACCCGCTGGGAACCGGTAACCCATGGCGTCGTTGACCTCGTCGTCATTCACCGAGTCCAACACCTCGGTCAGCGCGTCCGGCGACGTGATGCCCAGTTCCAGCAGCAGCCCCGAAATCCAGCTGTAGTGGTCGGTCCGCGACCAGCCCGCATCTGCATAACGGTTGCCCAAATACGTTGCCAGCACCGGCGTGGGGATGCGCGAATCCGCTGTCCAGTCCGGCTCCTCTTCGGTCACGCTGGTGCGCAGCCGCTGGCGGATCGCGGTGAACTCCCGATCGGCCAGCTCAAGTAGCCCGGCGGCAAGGGTGAAGCGGCGATCCAGGTCGGCGCCGTGCTCGGCCGGGATCTGCCCCTTGTAGCGCACATCGTGCTCGAACTCTGCCCATGCGTGCTGCAGCACCGTGCGGACCTGGATCGACGCCGGCTGCTTTTCGCCCTCGACGCCTACGAGCAGATGTCGGCTGGCGTAACCCCAGCGACCCTTGCGCGCGGTCTGCAGGCCGATGTCCTGGTCGTCCAGTAGACGCATCTCCGTGGCCAGCAGATGGGCCACCGTGTCGACATCCTCGCGCAGGTAGGTGATCACCCGCAGCCCGACCTGATCGGTGATCTCCACCAGCGGATCGGTGTAGAGCCGCTTGCCGTCGACGGTGCGGTCCACCTTGGCGGCGAACGATTCGACGCTCTTGGTCCGTGCCCTGATGCTGAGGTAGTTGATGCCCGCGTCGTCGAGCAGCCCCGTCACCAGCGCCAGGTAATGCTCGGTGGACGTGACCAGGGCGGGCCGCCGTTCCCGATACTCGGCCACGGCGTTCTGCGCGGTCATCGCGGGCGGGGTCGCAGGCTGGTCCGCGGGTGTTCTCTGCGAGCGGAGGAGCCGGTTGGCCGGCAGTGACGGGGTGACGATGTAACCCGCCTTGACGTCACCGTAGACCGTCACGTCTTCCGGCCGGTGATACCAGTACAACCCGATGTATGCGCAGATCAGGGCGTCCACGGGGTCTTCGTCGCGGTCCAGCTGGCCTGGTCGGGTCGCGGCTTCCACCCGCTTGCGCAGCTCGACCCAGCTGACGTTGCGGTTGGCCCGTAGCCGCGGTGTCGCCTTGTCGAGCTCCTCGATGTGAGTCATGAGTCTCAGCAGCTCACGCTGGCGGTCTTCGAAGGCGCCGCGCTTGTATTTGATGATCTTGTCGAGCCCGAACAGCACCACCGTTGCGGGGTGTGGGTAGACCTCGATGGCGCGTCGGCGCGACGACGAGGCGGGGTCAACATCGAGGCCCAGTGCGGACGCGATGCGGGCTGCGCGTGGGTGCTTGAACTCCGGCCGTTCGGTGAACGCGGGACGGGCCCCGGCGTCGAACCGCTGAAAGTCTCGGTTGAGCGCCCGCTCGCACGGCCGGTAACCTTCCGCGTTTTTCACGATCAGCGGCGCATCGATGGCGACCAGGCAGTCGCCGCTGACATACGGTTTGATCGTCGCAGCGATGCTCTCGTCGTCCTGCGCCACACCGACGTAGAGAACCCGCCCGTCGGAGTCGATCGCCGCGACACCGGTCTGATTCTTCTCGCCCCACGCGAGGTCGAGTCCGACGAAGTGCATCCATCCACTGTCTCATTGGTGCGTCCGCCCGGACCGTAAGCTGTGTGTTCGTGACGATTCCGAATGTTCTGGCCAACCGCTACGCCAGCGACGAGATGGTCGCGATCTGGACGCCGGAGGCCAAGATCGTCGCGGAGCGCCGGCTGTGGGTCGCCGTGCTGCGCGCCCAGGCAGAGCTGGGCGTCTCGGTGCCCGACGGCGTGATCGACGACTACGAGCAGGTACTGGACAACGTCGACCTGGCTTCGATCGCCGCGCGGGAGCGGGTGACCCGCCACGATGTGAAGGCCCGCATCGAGGAGTTCAACGCACTCGCCGGCCATGAGCATGTCCACAAGGGCATGACCAGTCGCGACCTCACCGAGAACGTCGAGCAACTGCAGATCCGCAGCTCCCTGGAGTTGGTGTTCGCCCACGGTGTGGCGGTGGTGGCGCGGCTGGCCGAGCGCGCCGTGGTCTACCGCGACCTCGTGATGGCCGGGCGCAGTCACAACGTCGCTGCGCAGGCAACCACGCTGGGCAAGCGGTTCGCTTCGGCGGCCGAAGAAAGTTTGGTGGCCCTGCAGCGCCTCCGTGAGCTGATCGACCGGTACCCGCTGCGTGGCATCAAGGGACCGATGGGCACCGCGCAGGACATGCTCGACCTGTTCGACGGCGACACCGCGAAGCTGGCTGAGCTGGAACGTCGCGTCGCCGAATTCCTGGGATTCACCGACGTTTTCACCAGTGTCGGCCAGGTGTATCCGCGGTCGCTGGACCACGATGTGGTGTCCGCGCTCGTGCAGCTGGGCGCCGGACCGTCGTCGATGGCACACACCGTCCGGCTGATGGCCGGGCACGAACTGGTGACCGAGGGCTTCGCGCCCGGGCAGGTCGGCTCCTCGGCCATGCCGCACAAGATGAACACCAGGTCCTGTGAGCGGGTCAACGGACTGCAGGTGGTGCTGCGCGGCTACGGGTCGATGGCAGCGGAACTGGCTGGGGCGCAATGGAATGAGGGCGACGTGTTCTGCTCGGTGGTGCGCCGCGTCGCGCTACCCGACGCGTTCTTCGCCATCGACGGACAGACCGAGACGTTCCTGACCGTCCTCGACGAATTCGGTGCTTACCCGGCGGTGATCCAGCGCGAGCTCGACCGTTACCTGCCGTTCCTGGCCACCACTCGCATCCTGATCGCCGCGGTGCGCGCCGGGGTGGGGCGGGAAGCCGCCCACGAGGTGATCAAGGAACACGCGGTTGCGGTGGCCCTGGCCATGAGAGAAAAGGGTGCGGAGCAGGATCTTGTCGACCGGCTGGCCGCCGATCCGCGGTTGCCGCTAGACCGGGTTGCGCTGGAGACGGCCCTCGCTGATCGGCAGGTGTTCACCGGAGCCGCGGGCGCGCAGGTCGATGGGGTGGTGGCCGCCGTCGACGATCTGGTCAGCCGTTACCCGGAGGCCGCCAAGTACACCTCGGGTGCCATCTTGTGAGATTGGTGGACTTGGCCGATCTGGACAAACCCAATCCGCACTTGGGTTTCAGATATGGCGTCCACTACTGCCTCGGTGTCGACCGCAGCAGTCGGCTTGCCGGCATACGGCATCTGGTGGTGGAGCTCGCGGCATGAAGGCCGAGGTGTTCGCCTCGGTCATGGCGACGGGCATCGTCTCGATATCCGCCGCGAACCACGGTTTCGGTCTTCTCAGCATTGGGTTGGCGACTCTGGCTGCTGTCGGACTGCCGGTGCTGATGTATCTGGTAGCCACGCGCTGGCGATCGTTCGACCTGCGCGACATCAACACCGTGGTCGGGTTTTTCACCTACGTGGCGGCGTGTACGGTGCTGGCCTCGCGATTCGCCGAGTACCGCGTGGCGGTATGGGTGCTGGGCACACTGGGGCTGCTGGGGTGGCTGTCACTGGTCCCTCGGCTGCTCCAGCGGATGTGGCGGCTGGGCCCGACAGGCTTGCGTGACCGGGCGCACGGCACCTGGGAACTCGCCAGCGTCGCGACGTCGGGACTGTCCATTGTTTTCGTCACCGATGGAATCCTGTTCTGGGCGTTCATCTTCTGGATCGTCGCACTGGGTGTGTACTGCGTGATGACGGGACTTATCGCGTGGCGCGCGTTGCGGGAGCCGGAAGCTCGGCGCAACGTTCCACCCGATCACTGGATACTGATGGGCGGCCTTGCAATCGCCACGCTGGCCGGTGAGCACATTCACGCCGCCCTGCACCCGGGCCCGCTCGCCGACGCGGTACGCATCGTCACCATCCTGACGCTGGCCGTTGCCACGGTGCAGATCGTGCCCTTGGCCATCACCAGTTGGCGCCAGATGTTCGACTGGCCGGCGGTGTTCCCGCTCGGCATGTACTCGGCGGCCAACTATGCCATGGAGATCGGAACCGGTTGGCAGCCGCTGGCCAGCGTCTCAGTGGTGTTCTTCTGGATTGCGTTGGCGGCGTGGGTGGCGGTGGCGGTCACCGTGGCTCGCCGGCTGTACGGGACTCGATAGCGAACCGGACCTCGGCGAGCACCCTTTGCGGGTACTCGGTGAGATCCAGCCAGGTGAATCGCAGTACCTGCCAGCCCATCAACGCGATCTCGTTCTGCTTGACCCGGTCTTTCTGGAAATCGTCCTGGTCGTGGTGGAAGGCCCAGCCGTCGGTTTCTATGGCGATCTTGTGCTTGGGAAATGCCACATCGATCACGAACCTGCCGAGGCGATAGTTGGCTTTCCACCCCGTGATCTGGGCCTCCCTGAGCAGTTTGACGAGCAGACGTTCGGCCTCTGAGCGTGCCCCGTCGGCTGCGGCCTGCAGCAGTATGCGTGCTGCGGGGGAGCCGTGTCTGCCCTTGTTGCGGATGTGCACTCGCCACAGGTCCTTCAGCTCTACATGGCGCTGTAAGGCGGAATCCATCAGTTTGGCCCCACCGCCCCGCCTCGCCGCGGCTTCGACGACGGTCAGCGGCAACGAGGTCACGCGAAGACCATGGCGCTCCACGATGTCGGTGGGCCACAGGTCGCGGCGGCGCATGCGAATGTCCTGCCTGCGCGGGTGATGGCTGTCCCTGGGGACGGTCACCTCGACTGTTTCGGGTGGGTACTTCGCCACGCCATGCCACCACGCCGCTGCGAGCCCACTGGCCGTTGCCATCGACCCGAGCGACCACACCGCGGCCCGCACCCGTGCGGCATCGGTGAAAGGACGGTCGTCGGCGAAGTACACGCCGGGCGAACATCTCAGCCAGCGCCCCGACCGGACCCTCCGGTTCACCGCGTCTTGACTCAGGCCTGCCTGCTTGGCTTGGGACAGGGTGATCACGCCGTCGTGATCCCGCAGGAAGTCTTCGAGCACACGATTGGGACGGTGTATGCCCGTCAAACGGTTCCCATCCGAGTGATTTGTGTGCATTTACCGGCGGTGGACGCCGCCAAATGCACACAAATCACGGAGGGATCACTTTAGGCGACGCAGGCGCATGCCCGCCGAGCGCAATTCCAGGGCGGCGAGACCGCGGATGGCGTGTGGATCCTGGCGCCGCCACGCGCCCACCGGGTCGTCGGACACGTCGGTCAACTTGGCTAGTGGGCGGTTGGCCAGGGCGCGCAGCGCCAGCAGTTGCTCGCCCGCCGCGGTGGAGGCGAGGGTGATCGCGGTCCATTTGCGCCGGAAGAACCGTCCCCGCAGGTAGAGCCACGGCATCGCGACGAACAGGATCGGCGCGGCGGCCACGGCCAGTGCCAACACCCAGGCCAACCAACTGGCCGTGGAGTCCAGGCTGCTGCCGGCTCCGGCGATGTCGAGCGCCGCCTCGCTGGCCGCTCGCAGTGGCTGGCTCAGGGTGTCGCCGACTAGTGGGATGTGGTGGGCGCTGTCACCGGCTGAGTCAAGATTGTCGGCCACGCCGTTGGCGCCGTCGTGCACTTGGCGTCCCACCGTCGCGATGGTTGCGATGGCGGAGTGCACAGCTATGCCGACCAGCACCCACACCGTGATCCACACCACCACTGCGATGTCGCTGAACAGTTGCGCCAGCAGTCGGCCGGGCCTGTGGGCATATGGCAGGTACCGCGATCTCATGGCACAGATCCCAACACATAGGCTGACCCGATGCGTCCCGCTCTGTCCGAGTACCAGCACCTGGCCAGCGGCAAGGTCCGCGAGTTGTACCGAGTCGATGACAACCATCTACTGTTCGTGGCGTCGGACCGGATCTCGGCCTATGACTACATCCTCGACTCGCAGATCCCCGACAAGGGCCGAATCCTCACCGCGATGAGTGTCTTCTTCTTCGACCACGTCGAGGCACCCAACCACCTCGCGGGCCCGCCGGATGATCCCCGTATCCCCGAGGAGGTGCTGGGCCGCGCTCTGGTGGTGCGGCAGCTGAAGATGCTGCCGGTCGAGTGCGTGGCACGCGGTTACCTGACCGGATCGGGCCTGATTGACTATCAGAAGACGGGCTCGGTGTGCGGCATCCCGTTGCCGCCCGGATTGGGTGAGGCCAGCAAGTTCGAAGAGCCGTTGTTCACGCCGGCCACCAAGGCGGAATTGGGTGAGCACGACGAAAATATTTCGTTCGCGCAGGTGATCGATCTGGTGGGCCCGGTGCTGGCCAACCAGCTGAAGGCGCGCACGCTGCAGACCTACCTGCAGGGCGCAGATCGTGCGTTGACCAAGGGCATCATCATCGCCGACACGAAGTTCGAGTTCGGCGTCGACGAGAACGGCGATGTGGTGCTGGCCGACGAGGTCTTCACTCCGGATTCGTCGCGGTACTGGCGCGCGAACTCGTACCGCCAGGGCGTGGTCCAGGAGAGCTTCGACAAGCAATTCGTGCGGGATTGGCTGACCGGCAAATCGGGTTGGGACCGGCACGGTGAGACTCCACCGCCACCGCTGCCCGACGAGATCGTGGCGGCGACCAGGGACCGCTACATCGAGGCGTACGAACGGATTTCGGGCCTGCGCTTTACCGATTGGATCGGTGCATGAATCAGCCGGTGACTCCACCCGTTGCCAAGCGTGCCAACCATCGGCGCGAGTACCACGGCGATGTGTTCATCGACCCGTACGAGTGGCTGCGCGACAAGGACGATCCCGAGGTGATCGCTCATCTCGAAGCCGAGAACGCCTTCACGACGTATGCGACAGAGCATCTGGAGCCCTTGCAGCAGAAGATCTTCGACGAGATCAAGGCCCGCACCAAGGAGACCGACCTGTCGGTCCCGATCCGCCGCGACAACTGGTGGTACTACGCCCGCTCCTTCGAGGGCAAGCAATACGGCGTGCATTGCCGCTGCCCGGTCACGGACCCTGACGACTGGACCCCGCCCGAGTTCGACGAGCACACCGACATACCCGGTGAGCAGGTGCTGCTCGACGAGAACGTCGAAGCCGACGGGCACGACTACTTCGCGCTCGGCGCGGCCTCGGTGAGCCTGGATGGCAATGTGCTGGCGTACTCGGTCGACGTGAAGGGCGACGAGCGGTACACCTTGCGGTTCAGGGATCTACGGAGCGGTGAGGAGTACGACGACACCATCGTCGGCATCGGTTCTGGCGCCACCTGGGCGGCCGACAGCAAGACCATCTACTACACCACCGTCGACGATGCCTGGCGACCCGATACGGTGTGGCGCCACCGCCTCGGCGCCGGGCTACCGGCCGAGAAGGTCTATCACGAACCCGACGAACGGTTCTGGGTGGGCGTGGGACGCAGCCGCAGCAACAAGTACCTGTTCATCGCGGCGGGCAGCGCGGTCACCACGGAAGTTCGTTATGCGGATGCCACCGATCCGTTCGCGCCGTTCATCCCCGTGTGGGAGCGGCGGGATCTGGTCGAATACTCCGTCGAGCACGCTGTCATCGGGGGCGAGGACCGGTTCCTCATCCTGCACAACGACGGTGCCGAGAACTTCACGCTCGTCGAGGCACCGGTCAACGACCCCAACGACTTTCATACCCTCATCCACCACCGCGACGACGTGCGGCTCGATGCCGTCGACGCGTTCGACGGATTCCTGGTGGTCAGCTACCGCAGCGAGGCGTTGCCAAAGATCCAGCTGTGGCCGGTCAATGCCAACGGCGGGTACGGCAGGGCTGAGGAGTTGACCTTCGACTCCGAACTGACCGCCGCAGGCCTGGGCGGTAACCCCAACTGGTCGGCGCCCAAACTGCGGATCGCCGCAACGTCTTTCGTCACTCCCGCCAGGGTCTACGATCTGGATCTCGCGACCGGTCACCGCACGTTGCTCCGTGAGCAGCCGGTGCTCGGCGGCTATCGGCCGGAAGACTATGTGGAGCGCCGTGATTGGGCGACAGCCCCCGACGGTGCGCGGGTACCGATCTCGATCATTCATCGGGCCGGCCTGCAATTCCCTGCCCCCACACTGCTGTACGGCTACGGCGCATACGAATCCTGCGAAGACCCGCGGTTTTCGATTGCGCGGCTGTCCCTGCTGGACCGGGGCATGGCGTTCGCCATCGCTCACGTGCGCGGCGGCGGAGAGCTCGGGCGGCCCTGGTACGAGCACGGGAAACTGCTGGAAAAGAAGAACACTTTCACCGATTTCATCGCGGTGGCACAGCATCTCGTCGACTCCGGCCTGACCCGGCCGCAGAATCTGGTCGCACTTGGGGGCAGCGCCGGCGGCTTGCTGATGGGTGCGGTCGCCAACATGGCGCCGGAGCTGTTCGCCGGGATCCTGGCTCAGGTGCCATTCGTCGACGCGCTCACCACCATTCTCGACCCGTCGCTGCCGCTGACCGTCACCGAGTGGGACGAGTGGGGAAATCCGTTGGAGGACCCCGAGGTCTACGCCTACATGAAGTCCTACACACCGTACGAGAACGTCACGGCCCGCGACTACCCGGCGATCCTGGCGATGACCTCGCTCAACGACACCCGGGTCTACTACGTCGAACCGGCGAAATGGGTTGCGGCGCTGCGCCATGTCCAGAACGATCCGGCGAGCGACGCCCACAAGGTGCTGTTGAAGACGGAGATGGTCGCCGGCCACGGCGGGATCAGCGGCCGCTACGAACGCTGGAAGGAGGCGGCCTTCCAGTACGCCTGGCTACTGGCTGCCGCAGACCGCGACAACTATGGCAGCGGCCAGGTAGGCAGCCTCTTCGCCGGGCCGAAAACTTAACCGGGAAGGCACGACTCGGCGGTTTGGCATCTGGGCATGTCAGGATCGCTGCCGTTGCACCGCCAATCTTGTCGGTGTCAGGATTGTGGCTATGATGACGACATGAGCTATCACCACGGCGATCTGAAGGCCGTGATCCTGTCCGAGGCCGCGACGCTGGTTGCGGAGCGCGGGCCCGACGGCGTCTCGCTGCGCGAGTTGGCCCGCGTCGCCGGGGTTTCGCACGCCGCACCGGCTCATCACTTCACCGACCGCCGCGGCCTGTTCACCGCCCTCGCGACCGAGGGTTTCCAGTTGTTGGCCGCCGCGTTGACCGACGCTCGACCGCAGTTCGTCGATGCCGCCAAGGCCTACGTGCGGTTCGCGCTGGACCATCCCGGCCACTATGCGGTGATGTTCGACAAATCGCTTTTCGACGAGAGCAACGACGAACTTGCGGCGGCGGCCGCGGCGGCGCGGGCCGAACTCGACCGCGGCGTCGGAACCCTCGCTGACCCCAAAGCTCATGCCGACCCCGGAGCGGCAGCGCTGGCCGCGTGGTCACTGGTGCACGGCTTCTCGCTGCTGTGGCTCAACGACGCGATCGACACTGCAGTCGACCCGATCGCCACCGTCGAGCGATTGGGCCTGATCCTGTTCGACGGATAGGCTGCCGCGACAGCCGAATCGCCATTTTGCGTCAGATTGTTGGCAACCGTTGCGTCATATGACGTTGTCACACTGGGTGGGTGACCGGACAACTCTTCGTCTCGATCTCACAGATCAGTGATCGCACGTTGGCGGACGTGGAATCGTTCTGCGCCAAGCTCGACAACCGCGGCGTGCCCACGTCGCTTCTGGTCGCACCGCGGCTCAAGGGCGGATATCGGCTGGACCGTGACACCCCTACCGTGCAGTGGCTGACCGCGCGCCGCGCAGCCGGTGACGCGGTGGTCCTGCACGGGTACGACGAGGCCGCCACCAAGAAGCGTCGCGGTGAGTTCGCCAGTCTGCCCGCGCACGAAGCCAACCTGCGGATCATGGGCGCCGACCGGGTGCTCGAACACCTCGGCTTGCGTACCAGGCTGTTTGCCGCGCCGGGCTGGACGGTATCGCAGGGTACCGTGATTGCCTTGCCGCGCAACGGCTTTCGATTGCTGGTTGGACTCAGCGGGGTTACCGACCTGGTCCGCCAGACGACGTCGCGGGCCCGGGTGCTCGGAATAGGCGAGGGCTTTCTCACCGAGCCGTGGTGGTGCCGGACGCTGGTCCTGGCTGCTGAGCGCACCGCGCGTCGCGACGGCGTGGTGCGCGTTGCGGTGGCTGCGCGTCATCTGCGCAGGCCCGGTCCGCGGCAGGCCATGCTTGACGCCATCGACCTGGCTCTGCTGCACAACAGCGTGCCCGCGGTGTATCAGTGGAAGGCCGATCCGGTACTGGCCGACGCCGCTTAGCAGCTCCCGTCAGAACTCGGTGCCGGTCTCCTCGTTGAGCACCTGGAAGTCGGTAGGGGTCATCTCGCTGAGCCGCCCGTAGTAGATGCCACGCGCGTTGCGCTCGATGATGCCCTGATGGATCGGGACCGCCCGGACCGGAGCCACCGCCCGCAGATATTCGACCGCCTCGGAGATCTTCATCCACGGCGCGGCGGCCGGGGTAGCCAGCACGTCGACCGGCTCGCCGGGCACGAACAGCGCGTCGCCCGGGTGCATGAGCCGCGCGGGGTGCTCGTCGTCGCCCAGTAGGTACGAAATGTTGTCGACCACCGGGATTTCCGGGTGGATCACCGCGTGCCGGCCGCCAACCCCGCGGACGGTGATGTTGCCGACCTGGAATTGGTCGCCTACCTGTACGGCCTGCCACGGTTCGCCCAGCTGAGCAGCGGTCTGCGGGTCGGCGTAGAGCGCGGCCTGCGGATTGGCCTCGACGAGCGCGGGCAGCCGGGCCGGATCGGCGTGATCGGGGTGCTGGTGGGTGATCAGGATCGCCGATAGTCCGGTGATGCCCTCGAATCCGTGCGAGAAATTGCCCGGGTCGAACAGCACGGTGGTATCCGACATGCTGGCCAGCAGGCAGGAATGTCCGAAATGCGTCAATTGCATGCCTATATTGTTGCCTTCGGTGGCTGCAATCATGCGCATGATCGGAGCGATGCTGCTCGCGGTCTTAGGGCTGGCCGCGACGCCGGGACCCGCCTCGTCGCAGCCCGCCGATTGCCCACCGATGTGCGACCAGATCCCCGCCTCCGCGTGGATCGCCGCCGCGGACATTCCGCTGTACCGCAACTACCAGTGGCACGAGCTGTCGGGGCTGGCGGTGGCGACGGTGAGCCCGCGATTCCGGTTCGAGGCGGACTGCGCGACACCGCCGCTGCCCGGCGATGCGCGTGGGTACGCCGTCAGTGCCCGCGCCCTCATCCCGGAGCCCGAGGACCAGTGGCAGGTGCAGGCGCAGGTGGTGCACTGGCGCGGAGAGACCTGGCGCGGCGCCGACCTCGCGCTGGGGGCGATCCGGCTGGCGGCCGGCGCGCTGCGGGCCTGCCAGCTGACCGCCCCGCAGAGCTCTCCGTCGATCACCACCGATGTGCCCGGTCAGCTCGCGGCGGTGCTCAGCATCGACGGCAACCGGGTGCTCCATCAGTATTTGCTGGCCGATACCCGCAACAGCACTGTGGTCGAGCTTGCCATGTGGTCGACGACCCCGCCACAGGTTCCGTGGCCCACGATTCCCGATAGCCAGGTCTTCGATGCGATGACCAGGCCACTGTGCGACGCCTACATCGGGTCGTGCCGGTAGAGTGTGCGCCGTGGCAAAGGTAGTTGTGCATGTGATGCCCAAGGCGGAGATCCTGGACCCCCAGGGGCAGGCCATTGTCGGGGCCCTCGGGCGCCTCGGGCATGCGGGTATCTCAGATGTTCGGCAGGGTAAGCGTTTTGAGCTCGAGGTCGACGATTCCGTGGCCGACGAGACATTGGCCGAGATCGCCGAATCCCTGTTGGCCAACACTGTGATCGAAGATTTTGCGGTGAGTCGGGAGGATTCGTGACCGCGAGCGCAGCGGCGGGAAGAATCGGCGTCATCACCTTCCCCGGCACCCTCGACGACGTCGATGCCGCGCGTGCGGTGCGGCTGGCCGGGGCCGAAGCCGTCGCCCTCTGGCACGCCGACGCGGACCTGCACGGCGTCGACGCCGTCGTGGTGCCCGGCGGCTTCTCCTACGGTGACTACCTGCGCTGCGGCGCGATCGCCAAGTTCGCCCCGGTGATGGGTTCGGTGATCTCCGCGGCGGAGAAGGGGATGCCGGTCTTGGGCATCTGCAACGGTTTTCAGGTGCTGTGCGAGGCGGGCTTGCTGCCCGGCGCGTTGACCCGCAACGCCGGCCTGCACTTTGTCTGCCGCGATGTGTGGCTGGAGGTGGCATCCACCTCGACGGCGTGGACGACGCGCTACGAGCCGGGTGCCGATCTGCTGGTCCCGCTGAAATCGGGGGAGGGGCGCTATGTGGCGTCCGAGGCGGTGCTCGACGAACTGGAGGGCGACGACCGCGTGGTCTTCCGCTACCGGGAGAACCTCAACGGCTCGATGCGCAACATTGCCGGTGTCTGCTCGGCCAATCGTCGTGTCGTCGGCCTCATGCCGCACCCTGAACACGCCACCGAAGCGCTGACCGGCCCATCCGACGACGGCCTGGGCCTGTTCTACTCCGCACTGGACGCGGTTCTCACAGCCTGACCGAGGGCGCACACCACCCTCGGTCAGGCTGTGAGTGTGCGCAAAATGCCGACCGCGAGCGGCGTGTCGCGGAGCAGACACGCGCGCTCGCGGTGCAGAGGGGGACGGTCAGGCCGTGAGGGCCACCGATGCTTCGGCGGTGTAGCACAGGAACGTCAGGGTCTCCTGCATGTACAGCTGGACGCTCTGCGCGTCGTGTGACAGGTAGCCGATGGCCACATCGGTGCCAAGGTGCAAATCGAAATCCCCACCGCGGGTGGACAACACGAAGGCACCGTCGATCGCGGGCGCCCAGATGATGTCGCCGTCGACCAAGCGGCTGAGGTGTTCGCGGATGGGATAACCATGTGCCGTCGTCTCACTGACCTTGGTGTAGGTCGCTGCCGACAGCAGCACGGAGTAGGGGCCGTCGACACCGGCCAGTCGCAGCTCCGAGAGTGCTTGGGCGATCACGTCGGGAATCTCGCGGGCGTCGTCGGGCAGGGCCAGCGCAGGGTTGGAGCTGGCGCTGCGGATGCCCTGGATGGATGCGGCGCCGTAGCCCTCGAAGATGGCCCGGTCCTCGACGAATGCCAGCTTCTTGGCGGCATCCTTGACCGGATCCCAGTCGGAATCCTGGGCGCCGCGCTCGACATCGTCGATTGCGGTGCGCGACACCGTGAACGGCACGCGCAACCGCACCAGCGGCTGGCTGGCCCGCAGATCGGCTTGCACACCGTCGGCAGGTGCATCCACGTCCAGTAGATGACCTGTGCTGAGGGACGCCTCCACCGGCCCGGTCGGTCCCGTCACATCGACCACCCGACGTCCGGCGATGTGACGTTTGAACGTCCGGGCCGCCTCGGTTTCGATCTCGGCCCAAGCGGACTCGGTGATCGGAGCCAGCTCGCGGTACAGGTTGTTCATTGCAGTGTTCCTTTCAGGCTGCCGATCGCAAGGGACGGGTCTCTCCTACTCGCCACCGGCTCCATGACCGAAACGGGTGACGATTCTTCTTCCCGGTCCGCCGAAGTCGGGAGGGGCGGTGGGGAATCCAAGAAGTCGATGGTGGGGCTGAAGAACAAGCCGCCCGTGACGGCCGTGGAGAAATCGAGGATCCGGTCGGTGCTGCCGGGCGGGTCGCCGATGAACATGTTGTGCAGCATTCGCTCGGTCACGCTGGGGGTGCGGGAGTAGCCGATGTAGTACGTGCCGAATTCGCCCTTGCCGATCTCGCCGAACGGCATGTTGTGCCGGATGATCTTCAGCTCATTGCCCGCCGCGTCTTCGATGACGTTGAGGGCGAGGTGCGAATTCGGTGGCTTCACCGCATCGGACATTTCGATGTCGTCGAGTTTCGTGCGTCCGATCACCCGCTCCTGCTCCTCGACGGACAACGAATTCCACGATGCCATGTCGTGCAGATACTTCTGCACGTGTACGTAGCAGCCGCCGGCGAAATCGGGGTCCTCATCGCCGATTTGGCTGGCGTTGGTGGCTACCGGCCCGTTCGGGTTCTCGGTGCCGTCGACGAATCCGAGCAGATCCCTGTTGTCGAAGAACTTGAATCCGTGCACCTCGTCGACGATGGTGATGGCGCCGGCCATCGCATCGACGAGTCTGGTCGCGAGTTCGAAGCACACATCCATGGACTCGGCCCGCAGGTGGAACAGCAGATCTCCGGGAGTGGCCGGGGCGTGATGGCGCGGACCGTCGAGGGCGATGAAGCGATGTAATTCGGCCGGGCGCGGGCCGGAGAACAGCCGGTCCCAGGCGTCGGAACCGATCGACACGACCGCCGACAGATGTTTGGTGGGGTCGCGGAACCCGATTGCCCGTACCAGGCCCGAGATATCGGCCAGGGCGTCGTGAACGGCAGCCTCCTGACCTTCGTTGACGGTCGAGACCATGAACACGGCAGCAGGTGTCAGCGGGGCCAGAACCGGCTGCGGCTGTGGTGCGGGCACACCAGGACCCTAGCGCGGCCCGCCCGGAAATCCAGGCCAAGATGGAGATATGGCAGCTAGCCCCCTTGGTCTGTGTGAGTTCATCGACGCGTCGCCGTCCCCGTTCCACGTGTGTGCTCACGCCGCGCAACGGCTGATCCATGCGGGTTTCACCGAATTGGCCGAAACCGATGCGTGGCCGGCTAACGGCAGGTTCTTCACGGTGCGAGCCGGTTCGCTCGTGGCGTGGCGTACCGAGAATGCCAGGACCGCCGCGCCGTTTCGCATCGTCGGCGGGCACACCGACAGCCCGAATCTGCGCGTCAAGCAGCATCCAGACCTGTTGGTCGCCGGCTGGCAGATGGTGGCGCTGCAGCCCTACGGCGGGGCCTGGCTGAACTCCTGGCTGGACCGTGATCTCGGCATCAGCGGCCGCCTGGCCGTGCGCATCGGCAACCGGATCGAACACCGCCTGATCCGTGTCGACGACCCGATTCTGCGGGTGCCGCAGCTGGCGATTCACCTCTCCGACGACCGCAAGGGCGTCAGCCCGGACCCGCAGCGGCACGTCAACGCGGTGTGGGGCGTGGGGGAGCGGCCGCGGTCCTTCATCGGCTTCGTGGCTGAGCGGGCCGGGGTCGCAGAGGCTGATGTGCTGGGTTTCGACCTGATGACCCACGACGTCACGCCGTCGTCCGTCACCGGTGTCGACGATGAGTTCGTCAGCGCGCCGCGGCTGGACAACCAGGTGACCTGCTATGCGGGCCTGGAGGCCTTCCTCGCCGCGGCCGGCGCGGACCATGTGCCGGTGCTGGCGTTGTTCGACCACGAAGAGGTGGGGTCCACCTCGGACCACGGGGCCCAGTCCGAGTTGCTGCCGACCGTGCTGGAACGCATCACGTTGGCCGCCGACGGCAGCCGCGAGGACTACCTGCGCCGGGTGGCCGGATCGATGGTTGCGTCGGGCGACATGGCGCATGCCACCCACCCGAACTATCCCGAGCGCCACGAGCCGTCCCACCACATCGCGGTGAACGCCGGTCCGGTGCTCAAGGTGCAGCCGAATCTGCGTTACGCCACCGACGGCCGCACCGCGGCGGCCTTCGCGCTGGCCTGCGAGCAGGCGGGTGTCCCGCTGCAACGCTACGAGCACCGGGCCGATCTACCGTGCGGGTCGACGATCGGGCCGATGACATCGGCCCGCACCGGCATCCCCACCGTCGATGTCGGAGCGGCCCAGTTGGCCATGCATTCCGCCCGGGAGTTCATGGGCGCGCACGACGTCGCCGCCTACTCGGCCGCGTTGCAGGCGTTTCTGTCACCGGGCTGACCCGACGTCGGCCGGTGGCGCTCTCCTAACACCGGCGGTCCTGGCAGGATTCCGGCCATGCTGTTGTCGCTCGTCGCGGTCTCGGTGGTGCTGGCCGGCTGGTCGCTATTCTCGCGTGGCTTCGAGCGTTTGCGGCTGACCGCACCGATGGTGTTGGTACTGGCCGGGATTGCGGTCGGCTTCACCACCCGGGATGCGGTGGCGTCGACCCTGAATGCCGTCGCCGCCCAGCACATCGCCGAAATCATCCTTGCGGTACTGCTTTTCGTCGATGCCACTGATGTCCGCGGCGGCTACCTCGGCGCAGACCCGCGCTCGGCGCTGCGACTTCTGTTCATCGCAATGCCGCTGGGCCTGGCCGCCTCTGTGCTGCTGGGGCTGTGGCTGCTGCCGGGACTACCGTGGGCCGTGCTGCTGGTCATCGCGTGCGTGGTGGTGCCGATCGATTTCGCGCCGACATCGTCGCTGCTGCGTGACGACCGCATCCCCGAGCGCGTGCGGGGGCTGCTCAATGTCGAGGCCGGCTACAACGACGGCATCGTGTCGCCGCTGTTCATCTTCGCGCTGGTGCTCGCCTCGGATCGCACTGAAGCCGAGAACCCCCTCGACGCTCTGGCCAGGGCCGTCCCCGAGGCAGGCAAGGCGCTTCTCGTCGGAGCCGTCGTCGGCGCGGCACTGGCCGTGGCGACCAACACCGCTGAACGCCGTGGCCTGATGACGGGCCAGGCCAAACGCCTGATCCTGGTGACTGCCCCGGTGCTGTCCTTCGGCGCCAGCCTCGGCATCGGCGGCAACGGCTTCGTTTCGGCCTTCGTCTGCGGCATAGCGTTCAACTACTTCCGGGTCTCGCCGACCTTCGCCACCGAACTCGAACTCGTCGACGACGTGGGATTCCTGTTGGCGTCGGGGATGTGGTTCGTGTTCGGCCTCACCGCCGTGTTGGCGCTCGGCTACGGCGTGCCGTGGGGGCTGGTCTTGTTCTGCCTGCTCGTGCTGACTCTGGTGCGCATCGGCACGGTGCTGCTGGCGATGCTCGGCTCACCCGTCAGCTGGTCCGAACGGCTACTGCTCGGTTGGCTGGGACCTCGCGGCACCACCTCGATCGTGTTCGGACTGCTGGCCTTCAACGCCCTTGACGGGGTGGCCGAGAACACCCTGGTGCAGGTGCTGGTCATCGCGGTGTTGGGCAGCGTGATCATCCACGGAGCCGGTGCACCGGCGGCTGCGCGCGCCTACCAGCGATCACAAACTAAACTGAGCGCGTGACGTCTGAGCTCACCCACGACATTGACTCGGTGCAGCGGGCGGCCGCCACCCCCGATCACCCCCAGCCCTACCGCGAACTCGGCCTCAAAGACGACGAGTACCAGCGGATCCGGGACATCCTGGGCCGGCGTCCCACCGACGCCGAGCTGGCGATGTACTCGGTGATGTGGAGTGAGCACTGCTCCTACAAGTCCTCCAAGGTGCATCTGCGGTACTTCGGTGAGACCACCACCGACGAGATGCGCGCAGGCATGCTGGCCGGCATCGGCGAGAACGCTGGTGTGGTCGACATCGGCGACGGTTGGGCCGTGACGTTCAAGGTCGAGTCCCACAACCACCCGTCCTACGTCGAGCCCTATCAGGGCGCCGCGACGGGTGTCGGCGGCATTGTGCGCGACATCATGGCGATGGGCGCCCGCCCGGTCGCGGTGATGGACCAGTTGCGCTTCGGCGCGGCCGACGCGCCTGACACCCGCCGCGTGCTCGACGGCGTGGTGCGCGGCGTCGGTGGCTACGGCAACTCGCTTGGCCTGCCCAACATCGGCGGCGAGACCGTCTTCGACGCGTCCTATGCGGGAAACCCACTGGTCAACGCGTTGTGCGTGGGCGTGCTGCGCAAAGAGGACCTGCACCTGGCGTTTGCGTCGGGCACGGGCAACAAGATCATCCTGTTCGGCGCCCGCACCGGCTTGGACGGTATCGGCGGTGTGTCAGTGCTGGCGTCGGAGACGTTCGGTGGCGACGAGGGCGACGCCGGACACGAAGCCGGAGGCGGAGCCGGACCGTCGAAATCGCGTAAAAAGTTGCCCGCGGTGCAGGTCGGTGACCCGTTCACCGAGAAGGTGCTCATCGAGTGCTGTCTGGAGCTCTACGCGGCTGACCTGGTGGTCGGTATCCAGGATCTCGGCGGCGCCGGATTGTCCTGTGCCACATCCGAACTGGCCTCCGCCGGGGACGGTGGTATGCGGGTGGAACTGGAACGAGTACCGCAGCGTGCGGCCAACATGACCCCGGCGGAGATCCTGTCCAGCGAATCGCAGGAACGGATGTGCGCGGTGGTCACCCCGGAGAACGTCGAAGCGTTCCTGGCGGTGTGCCGCAAGTGGGATGTGCTGGCCACCGTCATCGGCGAGGTCACCGACGGCGACCGGCTGCAGATCACCTGGAACGGCGAGACCGTCGTCGACGTGCCTCCGCGCACCGTGGCCCACGAGGGCCCGGTGTACCAGCGTCCGGTGGCCCGGCCCGACACCCAGGACGCGCTGATCGCCGACACCTCGGCGAAGCTGCCTCGGCCCAAGACGGGCGACGAGCTGCGGGAGACCTTGCTCGCCATGGTCGGCAGCCCGCACCTGTGCAGCCGGGCGTTCATCACCGAGCAGTACGACCGCTATGTACGCGGCAACACCGTGCTGGCCGAGCATGCCGACGGCGGCGTGCTGCGCATCGACGAGACGACCGGCCGCGGCATCGCGTTGTCCACCGACGCGTCGGGCCGCTACACCCAGCTCGACCCGTATACCGGTGCGCAGCTGGCCTTGGCTGAGGCCTACCGCAATGTCGCCGTCACCGGCGCCACACCGGTCGCGGTGACCAACTGTCTCAACTTCGGGTCTCCCGAGGATCCGGGCGTGATGTGGCAGTTCAGCCAGGCAGTGCGCGGCCTCGCCGATGGCTGTGCGGCTCTGGGCATTCCGGTGACCGGTGGCAATGTCAGCTTCTACAACCAGACCGGGTCCACAGCGATCCTGCCGACCCCGGTGGTCGGTGTGCTCGGTGTCTTGGAAGATGTGCACCGACGTATCCCTACACGTCTGGGCACCGAGCCCGGCGAAACACTGCTGCTGCTGGGCGACACCCACGATGAGTTCGACGGGTCGATCTGGGCACAGGTCACGGGCGACCACCTCGGTGGTGTTCCTCCGAAGGTCGACCTGGAGCGCGAAAAGCTGCTGGCCGATGTGCTCGTGGCAGCTTCACGTGACGGGCTGATCTCCGCAGCCCACGACTTGTCCGAAGGCGGCCTGATCCAGGCCGTTGTCGAGGCCGCCCTTGCCGGTGAAACCGGTTGCCGCGTAATCCTTCCCGAAGGAGCCGACCCCTTCGTGGCGTTGTTCTCCGAGTCGGCCGGCCGGGTGCTGGTGGCCGTACCACGCACCGAGGAGAGCAGGTTCCGGTCGATGTGTGAGGCGCGGGGCCTGCCGGTGACCCGGATCGGCGTGACAGACCAGGGCAGCGACTCGGTCGAAGTGCAGGACCAGTTCAGCGTCACCCTGTCCGAGCTGCGGAGCACGTCGGAGGGCGTGCTGCCCGGGTTGTTCGGGTGATTGAGCAGACCACAAACCGACACCCGTTACTGGTCTGGGCCTGGGCGCTGGTCCGGCTCGATTTCGCAGGCATAACCGTTGGCGCCCTGTTCTTCTGCCTGTCGCTCACGCCGTCGTTGCTACCTAGAGACTGGCTGTTCGCCGGACTGATCGGTGGGATCAACGCCGCGATCGGCTACGGCATCGGCGTCGTGCTTGGAAAAGTCTTGTATCGCTTCGTATTACGACGTCGAACATGGTGGCCTCCGGCCAAGCGAGTGCTGTATGGCCTCAAGGCGGTTGTCGTCAGCGGGGCCGTCGCGGCATGCATACTGATGCTGGGGCCCGCTGCGGCGTGGCAACGACAGGTGTCCGCCGTCATGGGTATCGAAGGACCGGACACGGCCGGTTATCTGCGTACCCTGATCGTCGCCGCCGCGGTTGCCGCCGCGTTGATCTCCACCGCGCGGGTGTTGCGGGACGCGGTGCGTCTGCTGGCCCGCGTGTTGGTCCGGCGTTGGCATCTGAACCGTGAAGTCGCCCAATTCATCGGTACCGCCGTGGTGGTGGTGCTGGTCGTCATGCTGGTCAACGGCGTGCTCTACCGCGGGTTTCTGGCCGGGGCAAGTCGCGTTTTCCAGCCGCAGAATGCCACTACCCGCGAGGGTGTCAGTCAACCCTTCGAACGTGAACGGTCAGGCAGCCCAGACTCTTTCGCCCCGTGGGATACGCTGGGATTTCAGGGTCGCAACTTCGTTGCCACCGGCCCGCACGTCGACGAATTGACCAGGCTCAACGGAAAGCCCGCCAAGGAGCCCATCCGCGTCTATGCGGGACTGCATACCGGAGATACCGACCAGCAGCGAATTGCGGTGGTGCTCAGTGAACTTGAGCGCACCCATGCCTTCGGCCGCAAGGTGTTGGTGATCGTTCCGACGACGGGTACCGGCTGGGTCAATCCGGTCGCCGCACGGGCGCTGGAGATGATGTACAACGGCGACACCGCGACGGTCGGCATGCAGTATTCGTATCTGCCGAGCTGGATTTCGTTCATCGCGGACCGGCAGAAGTCGGTGGACTCCGGGCGGGCGATGATCGATGCCATTCACGCACGCTGGGCAGAACTGCCCCCGGACCACCGGCCCAAACTGGTGCTTTACGGAGAAAGTCTGGGATCGCTGGCCGGTCAAGGCGCGTTCTCGTGGCTGCCCGACATCACCAGGATGGGGTTCTCCGCGGTGCTGTGGGTGGGGCCGCCCAATGCGAGCACACTCTGGCACGGTCTGCTGGTGCGCCGTGATCCAGGTACCCCTGCGGTCAGACCGCGCTACGACAACGGCCGCACGGTCCGGTTCTCCGAAGCGGTCGACCCCGGCGAAATCGCGGCTGACACCGCTGGTCCCTGGGAGGGGACACGGGTGCTGTTCCTGCAGCATCCGTCCGATCCAATCGTCTGGTGGTCTACGGATCTGTTGTTCTCCCGGCCGGATTGGCTTGTCGAGCCGCCGGGGCGGGACCGCACCGAGTCGATGCGCTGGTACCCGATCATCACGTTCTGGCAGGTTGCCGCAGACATGACCAACGCCTCGGGCGTGCCGGCCGGACATGGGCACAACTATGGCGAATCGATGTTGGACGGTTGGGCCGCAGTCGCGCCGCCCGCCGGCTGGACACCGCACGACACCGACCGCATCCGGATCGCACTGCAGAAGACCCTCGCCGAGGACGGTCCCGAAAACTGATGCGCACCAACAAGATACATGCACTGCTGTTAGCTGGCGGGCTTATCGCGTGGAGTGGTCTGGTGGACCCGCGGCTACCGGCCCGCTGGCAGCCCGTGCTGCGGGCGCTTGTTGGTACGGGTCTCGTCGCAATCACCCGCCACCCGACCGGTCTGCGCCCGACCGTGGTGCGGCCGGGTCTGCGCTGGGGCGCTGTCGCGGCGGTCCTGGTCACGGCGGGCACGGCGGCGACGACCGCTGTGCCCGCGGTGCGCGTCGCGATGCGTCAACGGGAACTGCCTGCGAACCCCGCCGGGTGGCTGATGCTGCGGATTCCCGTCGGCACGGTGTGGTCGGAGGAGACGGCCTATCGGGCGGCGCTGGCGAGCGTGGGTGCCCGCGCATTCGGAGCCCGCGGCGGACGGTTGCTGCAGGCCGCGGCTTTCGGGCTTTCGCATATCGCCGACGCCCGCGCGACGGGTGTACCGGTGGTGGGCACCGTGCTGGTGACCGGCGGGGCAGGGTGGGTGTTCGGCTGGCTGGCCGACAGATCCGGTGGCCTTGCCGCGCCGATGCTGGCGCATCTGGCGGTCAACGAGGCCGGGGCGCTGGCCGTTCTGTTCTTCCACCGCCGCTAAGCGGGCTCCGGCATCGTTCGGTGGTGAGTCCGACGTCACGGGTTGATGGTCGGTTCCCCGATCTGGCGGCCCCACACGTAGTCGATGAACATCGGTAGGGCGGATTGTGGCCATCGGCAAACACTTTGAGACACTGAGGTATGGCAGCCCGCGGTAGTGCCGATCCGGTGAAGACCCGGGCCGCCGTATCCGCAGTGGCCGACTGGTTGCGGGACGCCGACGCACCCGCACCCGCGCGTGGCCAACTGGCCGACGCGGTGCGGCTCACCGCGCGCACGCTGGCCGGACTCGCACCAGGAGCCAGCGTCGAGGTGCGCGTCCCACCGTTCGTCGCGGTGCAGTGCATCCAGGGACCACGGCACACCCGGGGGACACCGCCGAACGTCGTCGAAACCGATCCGCGCACCTGGTTGCTGCTGGCCACCGGACTGCGGTCGCTCGAGGACGTCGCCGGGGCCGTGCAGTTGTCGGGTTCGCGGGCCACCGAGGTTGCGCGGTGGCTTCCGCTGGTCGCTCTGTGACCCTCAACGAAATACGAATACTCTTGCACTCAGTGAAAACCCCTGTTACGCAGGGTGAATTGGCCAGGTCAATCTGATCGAGAGCCATCAGACGTTGCGGGACAGCGAGATTCGTCAACAGGCGCAGCTGCGGTGTGAGCAGCATCAGGATCATCGCCAGCAGGCGTCCGGACAGGATCTCGACCGGGACCCCGAGGTCATGAACAACAAGAAGACCGGCGAGCACCTCCACGGCGCCCGTCCATCCGGGGTGCGGTGCTGCCTGGACATCGAAGACGTGGCTGCCGACCCAGCTCAGCACCGGATTCGGCAGAACCCCGCTGCCATATCACAGCCGAAGCACAGGAAGCGGAACTGGAATGCGATCTTCGTCACCTCCGGCCACGGTTGCGGCTAAGGCTCTCCGGCGACATCGGCGGGCCGGTACTTAGCTCCTCGGAGAATTGATGCGTCACGAAATCCATCCATGCCGTTGGCATGTGGTTCATCGCTGGGGCTATCTCGACAGATCAGGGCACGGTCGGCCGTGTCTTGGAGGACGGGGCTGGAAATGTAATTGTCGGGTGCGCTGTTGCAC